>URWW01000020.1 GCA_900551665.1 uncultured Collinsella sp.
TGATGGTCTCCAGGTCCAGACCCGTGACCGACGTGCCGCGCTGGCGCGAGAGGTCGGTGTGGTACAGAACGTCGTAGCGCAGACGGTCGGCAGCGATGGGGTTGTTCCGCTGGTTGTTGCGGTACGTGAGCCAGTTGTCACCCAGCTTCTTGGGGCAGAGCACCAGCACGTTGCGGTTGAGGCTCTCGTAGTACTTCACCACGGCGAGCGCCGTGAACGTCTTGCCCAGGCCGACCGAATCGGCCAGGATGCAGCCATCGTACGTTTGCAGCTTGTTGATGATAGCCAGAACAGCGTCGCGCTGGAAATCGTAGAGCAGGTTCCAGATCTTGCTCTCGCGAAATCCCGCGCCCTCCTTGGGAAGCTCGTCGGCCGTGATATCGTCCAGGAACTCATGGAAGATTCGGTAGAGCGCAGCGTAATACACGAGCTCGGGCGGGTTCTCGCGATACATCTGCGAGATGTTGTCCACCACGGCGCCCGTCACATCGTCCAGATCGTCGGAGTTCCAGGCTTGTTCAAAAGTATTGAGCAGCATGCGGGACGACGTTCCGTCCTGGCGGCAGATCACACCGTAGGCATCAGCCGAGCGCGCAGCGCCCAGCTCGACCGTGGTGAAGCCGTTGAAGGGGATGTAGGAGGCGACGTCAGTCTCCGTACGCCCGGCGGATGGGGCCAGCTCCACCGTCAAGGACGGCGGCAGACCAGCGGCGCCCTTGAACGATTTGAACGTCGCCTTTTCCCGAATCCACTGGGCGCACTCCGTCGCGATGGCCTTTTGCGTCAGCTCGTTGCGCAGGCGGATTTCCAGGTCGGTGCCGCCCACGCCGTGCTCGCGGTCGAGGCGCGGGATATAGAACTCGCGCTGTTCCTTCTTGCCGTGCTCGTTCAAAAAGGCCGGAGAGGTGTAGATGAATCGGAACTCATCGAGGTCATTGAGCTGTTCACGTAGTTCGCGGTAGGCGTACATCGAGAAGACCGATGCCGCCACCGACATCTTGTCCCCCGCCTGCACATGTGTGACGAGGTCGTCCTTGAGGATCTTGCTGCGGTTATCGAAGAAATCCGGGGTCATGCGCGCGTCACCACCGACACATCGGTGGCGGGTACACAGGACCCGTTACCTACAGTTCCATCACATGCTATATACGCCAAGGAAAGGTGCTCGCATTTGAAGCACCCCCCCCCGAAACGAAATTCAGGGTTCAAGACGTATCGCTCCTCAATTTAGTCTGACAAACATCAATATTGTATAGCACGCAGAGCGGACACAAAGGCGACGTTGCCTTGCGACCCGCGCCCCCACGCGGCAGATTATGATACAGGTGGAATCAGGTTTTGATCATTTGCCGCTTCGTAACGTTAGGATCTCCCCCATGCCCACCCTCATCATCGACGCCGACGCGTGCCCGGTCACGCGCGAGGCCCTCGCCTGCGCGCGCTCGGCACGCATTCCCGTGCTCATCGCCGGGAACTCCACGCAAACCCCCCCCCGCCGCATCCGCCGCGACGATCCGCGCGACGCTGAACACGCCCGCGGGCGCGACGCGACGCACCCGGGATTTTGGGCCGAGACACTCGATGTCTCATGCGGCGCCGACAGCGCGGACTTTGCCATCATCGAGCGCCTGGAACCCGGCGACGTGGTGGTCACGCAGGACATCGGCCTTGCCAGCATGGTGCTCGGCCGCGGAGCTGCCGCCATCGGCGTGCGCGGGCACATCTACAACAAGGCCACCATCGATATGCAGCTGTTCATCCGCCACGAGGAGAAGAAGGTCCGCCGCGCGGGCGGACGCACGCAGGGGCCGGCCGCCTTCACCGACGACGACCGCGAGCGCTTCCAGCGCAACCTCGCCCAGCTCCTGCACGAGGCTCTCGACAGCTAACCGCACCCCCCTCACGCCCGCCTCAAACGCAAAGAGGCCTCGGTACCGCTCTGGCACCGAGGCCCCCTTACAAACGCACCAGACGGCGCCTTACATCCCCAGCGATGCGAACACCAGACCCCAAACGCATGCAACCAAGAACAGCCCAACCACGATCACGGCGTTCTCGCGCGGATGGCGGTTGGTGCGGAACAGCACCAGGTACCCCACACCGGCAGACGTGAGCAGGCCAGCCATAAGCGGCGCGAAGCCCAACACGCCCTCCAGGTAGAGCTGCGTGATGACCACGCTCGCCGAGCAGTTGGGCACCAGGCCCACCAGCGCCGAGGCGAACACCGCGAGCAACTGGTTGCCCGAGAGGAACGCGGCCAAGGCATCCTCACCCACCGTTTCCAGAACGAGCACCAGCGCGAACGTCACCAGGAAAATGAAAAGACTCACCTGCACGGTGTGCGAGACGGCGCTCATCACGATTGACCCGACGATTCCGAAGCGCCCGCCGGCATGGCTGTGGCCGTGGTCATGGTCGTGGCCGTGGCCGTGGCCGTGATCATGATTGCAACCCGCAACATGACCGTCGGCATGCTCGTGTCCGTGCTCGTGCCCGTGCTCATGGCCGTGCTCGCCTTCATGCACATGTGCGTGATCGTGGCCGCAGCCGCAATGATCCTGTTCGCACAGACGGCAGATGTGCTCGGCGGTCTCCCCGCCCTCAGCCATCTGATCCACCACGTCGGCCTCCATGCCGTCGCGGCGCACGGAGAGCACGGTGCGGCGCAAGAACGCGTGCACGCGGGCGTTTTTGCGCAGCGCGCGGATGGCGAGGTCGGCAAGCACGCCCGTGATGAGCGCGACCAGCACCTTCAACCCCAGCACGCGGAACAGCAACCCCGCGTCGACCCGCTCGGCCACCAGCATGGGTAGCATCTCGTCGGACGTGGAGAGAAACACTGCCACGAGCGTGCCAAGCGTCACCACGCGACCGGCGTAGAGCGTGGCCGCCATGGCCGAAAAGCCACACTGCGGCACCACGCCCAACAGCGCGCCGGCAACCGGTCCGGCCGCTCCGGCGCGGCGAACCACCGCGTTCGCACGGGCGCCCGCGGCATGCTCGAGCGCCTCGAGCGCAATGTACGTGACGAACAGGAACGGCACAAGCGCGAGGGTGTCCTCGAGCGCATGCTCTATGAAATGCAGCAGCAGATCCACGGCCGACTCTCCTCAACGGAAACATCCAACGGGGCCCAGCGCCCCGAGGCGTAGCTGTTTACATACCCCGCGCACCACTTGGCAAACGCACGATATGCGAGTGAACCAGTATACTAAAAGTTGCCTTTGGATAACTCGTAACAAACAGCGGCACTTTCGGACAACAAAAAAAGCCGCCCGACCGCGGTCTTCCGCAGTCGGGCGACACATATGCAGCTCGGAGTTCCGAACGCCCTCCTCGGAGGTCTCGCCGTTAGTTCGTTCCGATGGACATCGTCTCGGGCAGGGTGCTGCCGCCGTCGATGACGATCTGCGAGCCGGTGAGATAGCTGGACTCATCACTGCCGAGGAATGCGAAGAGCTCGCCCACCTCGATGGGGTTGGCCAGGCGCTTCATGGGCACGCCCACGGCGATATCGGCGATGGCGGACTCGGGGTCGTCGGGGTTGGATTCGAGCGCCATCTTCTCGACCATCGGCGTACGGGCGTAGCCCAGCTGCGAGCAGTTCACGCGAATGTTGCGGTCGGCGTACTCCACCGCCAGGCACTTGGTGAGGCCCACGAGCGCGGCCTTGGTCATGGCGTAGGCGGCCTCGCCGGCGTCGGCCACGATGTCGCCGGTCACGGAGGAGGCGATCACGATGTTGCCGCCGCCCTGCTTGAGCATGTGGGGGATCACGGCCTTGCAGGTGTTCCATACACCCTTGATGTTGACGTCGATGTGGAAGTCGCGCGTGGCGTCGTCCATCTCCTCGAACGGGGCCAGACGGCACACGCCGGCGTTGCAGCAGGCCACGTTGATCTCGCCGAAGGCCTCGATGCCCTTTGCCGCGGCCTCGTCCATCTGCGCGCGGTCGGCCACGTTGGCCACCACGGTGATGATCTCGGAGCCGTACTCCTCGCGGAGCTTCGCGGCCGTTTCCTCGACCGAAGGCGAGAGGTCGACCATGATGAGCTTGGCGCCGTACTTGGCATAGGCCATGGCGATACCCTCGCCCAGGCCCGCGGCGGCACCGGTGATCAGCGCGACTTTTCCATCCAACTTAGCCATGAGCTGTCTCCTTTTCCCATGCGCGTGGCTAGATACACTGGCTCGATTGTACCGCCGAGGTGAGGTGGGGCCAAAAACGGGCGAGACGCGGGGCGCAAAGCGGGGCGGCACCCCGCGCCGCCTTCGCCCCAATTGCCACTAAATAAGTTTCACACCTCAAACACTTCAGCCCCGCCGAGACCCTCTATACTCGTGTTCGAACGATCTTCGACCGCGCACGGGCCCGCCAAAATACTCCGACGGGCACCGCCACGCGGCCGCTTTCTTCAAGATAGGAGCTCTTCCCATGAACGCACAGCAGGCACTCGAATACTCGATGCAGCCCTTCATCCCCATGTTCATCTACGGCGACTACGACGCCATGGAATCCGAGCGCCAGCGCGGCGAGGAGGCCATGAAGGCGCTGCTCGACGAATGGCGCACGAACGAGGAGCCCGGCTTCGATTTCGGCGTCATCCTCACGCTGGCCGATCAGAACCGTGAGCTGTGCGATCAGATCGGCGAGGCGCGCCTGCGCAACCTCTCGAGCCCGCTGCTCGCGCGCAACCTCTCGGATGCCGACCTGTGCGCCGGCATCGGCAAGATGCAGGGCCGTGCCGCCAGCGCCGTTGCTCGCGAGGTCCGCGGCGACCGCGACGCCTACTCCGTCGCCTACGTGCGCAAGCCCATCAAGGGCACGGTGCTCGGCATCGACATCGAGACCACCGGACGTGCGCCCGAGCGCGGCTACATCATCAACGTGGGCTGGGAGATCATGGAGCTCACCAGCGACGCCGTGCCGCACGACCCGCAGGCGTTCTACTGCGGCATCCCCGATATGTACCGCGAGACGGGCGTGCCGCTGGCCGACATCCACCATATCCAGTGGTCCGACCTCGACGGCAAGACGCCCTTCCGCGAGGACGCGAAGCTGCAAAAGGAGCTGCTCAAGCTCATGAAGCGCTACCCCATCATGGCGCACAACGCAGCCTTCGAGGACAGCTGGTTCATGCTGCACCTGCCCGGTTACGCCGAGGCGCGCCGCGCGGGCAAGATCATCGTCATCGACTCGCGCCACATCTGCCGCTCCGTCGACGGCGAGGTCCGTACCCTGCCGCGCGAGAGCGCACCCGCCAGCCTGCAGAACTGGGCACGTCGCCGTGGCACGCTTGCCGCCGACGAGAACGAGCTGCACCTGGGCCTCGACGACACGGACCTCATGCTGCGCACCGTGCAGGCGGAGTTTAACCTCAAGAACATGTTCCTCAAGTAGGGTCGCACTGCGTGACAATTTCATAAGACGACTCGCAGAAAACGCTCCTATTCTCGGAGCGTTTTCGCGTTACACTCGACGCCATGACGCCCATCGTCCGCAGGAGACCTACGTGAACCCCAACGATCGCAACCGGCACGCACCCCGCCCGCAGGGCGCGCGCCATCCGCAGCAACCCGCTCGTCAACAGGGCGCGGCTCGTCCCCAGGGCGCGCGCCATCCGCAAGCCCCTGCCAAACCGCACATGCGCCGAGCGCAGCACCCCAATCGGGCGACGGGCCCCCATCAAACCCCGCACCGCAATCAAGCGCCGCGCGACGGTCAGACCCCACACCGCAGTCAGGCCCCGCGCTCCGGCCAGACCCCGCGCTCCGGCCAGGCCCCGCGCTCCGGCCAGGCCCCGCGTTCCGGCCAGGCCCCGCGTTCCAGCCAGGCCCCGCGTTCCAGCCGGACCCAGCGCAATTCGCGCACGCGCATCGCGGAAATAGCTGCGGCGCTCGTCCTCATCGCGCTTGTCGGCATGGGAGGGACGGCCCTCTTCCGAGCCATGTCCAAAGGCGGCGACCCCTCGCAGGATAAGCCCGGCAGCGCTCCCATCATAGAAGACAGCACGGTTGGCGGCAGCGCCGGCGAGATCGTCATCGGCCTCAACGGATCCAAAGACACCTATGTGCTCAAGGGAGAGGAATACCTCGAGGCGGGTGCCCATGCCGCCGAGCCCACCGACGGCCTGCTCAACGCCAAGATTAAAACCTCAGGCAAGGTCGACACCTCCAAACCCGGCACGTACAAAGTGACCTATCGCGTGTCGGACTCGTCTGGTCATACCGCAAAGACCGTGCGCACCGTGCATGTTGTCGAGTCGATGGAGACCATGCAGGGCGGCGTGCCCATCCTCATGTACCACTATGTCTACGACCCCGCAAACCCGCCGGCGGACCTCAACGGCAACTTCATCGCCAGCACCGCGTTTGAGCAGCAGCTCTCCTACCTCAAGGAAAACAATTTCTACTTCCCGTCGTATCCCGAGGTGAAAGCCTTCATCGAGGGAAAGCACAGCCTCCCGGCGAAGAGCGTCGTCCTCACGTTCGATGACGGCGAGATGGGCTTCCTAAACGTCGGTGTGCCCCTGCTCGAAAAGTATCAAGTGCCCGCGACTTCATTCGTCATCGCCAGCGACGCCGACGCCGCCCAAAAGGTCATCGACCACCGCAGCCCTTACGTCGCCTTCGAGTCCCACTCCTTTGGGATGCACAAGCCCGGCGGCAACGTGGGGCACGGCGGCATCATCAGCGCCATGGGCCGCGATGAGATCGCGGCGGATCTCAAGCACGCGCAGGAGATCGTGGGCGGGACCCAGGCCTTTGCCTATCCTTTCGGCGACGTCACCGACGACGGCCGCGCGGCCGTACGAGACGCCGGCATCCTCTGTGCCTTCACCACGCAAAACTCGTGGGCACACGTAGGCGACGACGTCACCGCCCTCCCGCGCGTGCGCATCTCCGGAGAGTATTCGCTCGATTCGTTTATCGCCCTGGTGAACGGATAGGACGTGCCGGCGGCAACCAGCAGAAATGAACTCGCCCTCGCGAGGGTCGACTCGCAGACGCCCGGCAAGCCCATGCTCACCCGACCCGGGTCAGTCCATCGCATAGCGCTCCAGCATGGCCGCGTCGTGGATGACGATGCGGCCGTCGTGCCCGCCCGTCGAAATGACGCCCTGCTCCCTGAAACCGCGCAGGATGCGGTTCACGCTCGTGCGCGACGAGGTCCCGCAGAACTGCGCGATGTCCTCGTTTGTGACATCGAGGGCGATCACGCTCCCCTCGTCGCAGGGCACGCCGAAGCGCTCGTTCAGGTCGTACAAGAACCCTCCCACGGCGCCGACCTTCCCGTTCATCGTCAGATAACGCATGCGATAGAGGCTCTCCTCCAGGCTCGCGCGGTAATAGTCCTTCACATAGCCCAGCAGGCGAGAATCCTCATTCACGAACTCCCAGAACCTCACGCGGGGAACCGCCATGTAGATCGCTTCGGGAGATTCCACGCGCACGCTGTAGGGAGATTTCGCACGGCTGCTCACCTCGTCGCGGAGAAGCGAGACGGGACTCGGACCCTTGATGTAAGAGATGTTGAACCGGGTGCCCTCGCGCAGCGTGACACTCGCCTTGACCACGCCCTCCACAAGAACGAACACGTACTCCTGATCGAAGCCGTAGTACGAGAGATACTCGTGGCGAGCTTTGCGCATCTCGTGAAATCCCCGCTCGCGCAAAAAGTCGACGAGATAGTCAGATCTCCCGTTCACGCGCACCCCTCCCATACCTGACCTCTGGACATCGCAACTCTATCGGACTGTGAAGCCGAAGCTGTACCAAATGGTAACAACATAGGTCAGACCGCCCCGATGCCATCACAACCATAGTTACCCCTCGTCCGTACCGGCAATCAACCAAGAGAGGGGCACACATGTTTGATATAGATTTGCCATATGACCGAGGACGGATGCATCTGAGCCTGCCGGATGAAAGCGTCGTCGGCGTGCTCGCGGGCAAACAGGGAGACTTCACGCCCGACGCTGGGCAGGAGGAGCTCGTCGAGCGGGCGCTCGACACCCCTTACGACTCGCCCACACTCGAGCAGCTCTGCCAGGGCAAACGTGACATCGTGATCATCAGCTCCGATCACACGCGCCCGGTTCCCTCACGCGTGACGATGCCCATCCTGCTGCGTCGCATTCACGCGGCGGCACCCGAGGCGCATGTGCGCATCCTCGTGGCGACCGGCATGCACCGTGCGTCCACACATGAGGAGCTCGTGGACAAGTATGGCGAACGCATCGTCGCCGAAGAGGAGATCGTGATGCACGTCGCCACCGACGACGAGGCGATGGTCGCAATCGGGACCCTGCCCTCCGGCGGCGAGTGCATCATCAACCGTATCGCCGCCGAAGCCGACCTGCTGCTCGCCGAGGGCTTCATCGAGCCACATTTCTTCGCCGGCTTCTCGGGGTCTCGCAAGTCGGTGCTGCCGGGCGTGGCCTCCTACAAGACCATCATGTACAACCACAACGGGCAGTTCGTGCACGACCCGCGGTCGCGAGCGGGCATCATCGAGGGCAACCGCGTGCACGACGACATGATGGCCGCCGCCGAAATGGCGGGCCTCGCCTTCATCCTGAACGTCGTGCTGGACGGAGAGCACCATGTCATCGGAGCGTTCGCGGGCGACATCCATGCGGCGCACGAGGCGGGTTGCGATTTTGTGCGCGGGCTCGCCGGCGTGAGCGCCGTGGACTGCGACGTTGCCATCACCACCAACGGCGGCTATCCGCTCGACCAGAACATCTACCAGGCCGTCAAGGGCATGACCGCCGCTGAAGCAACGCTCGACGAAGGCGGCGTCATCATCGCGGTCGCGGGATGCGCCGACGGCCACGGCGGAGAGGGCTTCTTCAAAAACATCGCGGAAAACGACCCCGCCGCGTTCGAACGCTCCTGCATCGACCGTCCCAAGGACCAGACACTGCCCGACCAGTGGACCGCCCAAATCTTCGCGCGCATCCTCGCCCATCATCCGGTCATCCTAGTGAGCGACCTATGCGACCACGAAATGATTCGAGCCATGCACATGTCGCCCGCAAGCACCGTCGACGAGGCCGTGCAGCTGGCGCGCGAGCTCAAGGGGACGAATGCACGCTTCGCCGTCATCCCCGATGGGCTCGGCGTCGTCGTCACGCGCTGACGCATCGGCCCGCCAAATTAGATCGCCGCCGTCGGCAGATCAGCACGACACGCCGCGGCGACGATCGCCTCAGACGAAACGACCACCGAAAGGAACCCCATGATCAACCATCTCTTCGCCGAATTCGCCTCGACCGCCCTCATGATCGTCTTCGGCGTCGGCGTGCACTGCGATATCACGCTCAAGGGCAGCAAGTATCGCGACTCCGGCCACATGTTCGCCATCACCACCTGGTCATTCGGCATCAGCGTCTGCCTGTTCATCTTCGGCGGCGTGTGCATGAACCCGGCCATGGCGCTCTGCCAGGCGATCGTCGGCCTCATCCCCTGGAGCAGCGTGGTGCCCTTCGCCATCGCCGAGATGCTGGGCGGCGTTGTGGGCGCATGCATCGCCTGGCTCATCTACGCAGACGATTTCCGCGCCTCCGAGGGCGAGGTCGACGGCGTCGCCATCCGCAACATTTTCTCGACCAACCCCACGCCCGAGTCCTACAACCTGGTGCGCAATTTCTGCATCGAGGCGTTCGACACCTTCGTGTTCCTCACCGGCATCCTGTGCATCGCCGCCCATGCGGGCGACAACCTGCTCGGTCTGGGCATCGGTGTGGGCCTTCTCGTCTGGGCCGTGGGCATGGGGCTTGGAGGCGTGACCGGATTCGCCATGAACCAGGCGCGCGACCTCGGCCCCCGCATCGCCTACCAGCTGCTGCCCATTCGCGGCAAGGTGGACAACAACTGGCTTTACGGCCTGGTGGTGCCCGGAATCGCCCCGTTCGTGGGCGCCGTCGCCGCCGCGCTGTTCACCACGTCCGTGCTCGGAATCGTGTTCTAGCCAAGAAAGGCGCCCGGGCGCGTGCGGACGCCGACAAGGATTCCCAAAAGCTGTCGGCGCCCGTATTCAGCACGCGCTCGCCGAGCTGATGCAACATCTGCAAAAAACGTGGCTCTCTTGAGAGCCCATCGCCCTAGGGGTCGAGCTTTTTCGTATCGATTCCGCTTCGAGCCAAGTACAGCCTCATCTGAGCCGCCCAAATCCTGGGCTTTCCCTCTTTGATGACCGCCCATACTCTGACTTTTCTAAAAAAGATACGAAAAAGCTCGACCCCCACTTCCCAAAGGCGCCCCAGACAACGATCAGACCAACCTCACCTGAGCGGCCTTCCCCTCTACTGGCCAAAACCTATCCTCAATCTGATACAAATACCCAATATATCTGCAGGTAGATACCGTTAATTGACCAATAGATACCATTCGGCAAAGACCGTTGCGACCGTCGCAGCACATCCGTATCCTCTCCACCATGACTAAGATTCTCTGCGACATATCAGCTCTCCGGTACTACAGGACACCGCCGCGATATCTCTATGCCCTTCCGCCCATCCCCGACTTCGACACGCCCTACGGGAGGTCGCAACTGCGCAAATCCCCTATCGCCGCAACCATCATTGGTGTCCCCATCCATGCGCTCCGAATCGATCAGGGCCGACTCACCTCGACGCTTGTAAAGCAGCACCTGTGGACCAAGCGCATGCCGGCCGAAGCCGTCATCGACACGCCCTTCGATGTCTCCGTAACTTCCCCCCTTATGACTCTGCTCATGCTTTCGACGCATCTGGACCCCATCCAGACCGCTTTGCTCATCTACGAATTTACTGGCACGTTCTCGTTTTTCACGCCCAATTGCGACCTGGATAAGTCGATTTTTCAAGCCGTTAATCGACATGCGTTTGAGAAGCTCGACTCCTGGCAGCGGATCATCAACGCAAAGGGGATACCGACCGAGCTCTGGCGAAGGCCGCCACTCCTCGAGCTGGATGACATCCAAGAGCTGATCGATAGCGAAAAGGGCATGCGAGGAAGGAACCGTCTGGCGCAGGCGCTGCGATACGTCACAGGTAAAACAGCATCGCCCTTCGAGGCAAAGGCTTCCATGCTCATAGGATCGTCATGGCAATTGGGCGGCCTCGGACTAGGGCAGTTTGAAAATAACAAGAGAATTAAGCTCGACGACTCCGCACGGCAGATCTGCGGCCAAAAGAATGCATACGGCGACCTTGTCTGGGAGGAAACACCCACGCACCCCATGGTTGTTGTTGAGTGTCAAGGTGAAATGGTACACGACGCCCCTGGACGTGCGCGAGCCGACGATGATCGGGCGCTCGCACTCGAGAGCATGGGAGCGCGGGTGATTCGCATCTCCCATAGCCAAATCGCGCGCTGTGACCGCTTCGACTTACTTGCAAAGCGACTAGTGTGCACCCTGGGTGCCGCCATCCCGCCCTCCACGCCGGAAACCGCCAGACGGCAGGAACATATGCGCGGCATACTCTTTAGCTCGTGGCCATATTGCAAGGATTAAACCAACCCGCACCCAGGGGCTGAGACTTTTCGCATCGTTGCCCAAAACCGCAAATTACACCACCTGCCGGCCCCGCTCCTACCTGCAGGTTTGCAATGGCCATTACCTTTTATACTTCATGTATTTCAAAAACAATACGAACAACCTCTGCCCCTCCGGCGCCTGAAACCGAACGGCGGGCTTATTTAGACTCGAATCGCCCATAAAAGCGGCGGCAGATACCACACGCGCCCAAAAACCCACCACTTACCGACATGTCATCCTGCAAAAGCGACATCTGTCTCTTTTTACGACGGTGAACCTATAATCACGCCATCCCATCATGCCCCGTGAATCGAGGTCTCCCATGAAAACCATCAAACGGTATTGGGCAGCATTGGACGACGCTTCGCACAAGGCCATTAAGAAAGCCGCTTTCCTCGGCCCGCTTCTTGGGCTTGCGCTACTAGCCGTCTACCTCATCCTGTTCTACAAAGAACTGTTTCAGGGAACTCTGGGGGATGACGCCGCCCTTAAGCTGGTCCTTCTTCCATTACTCATCATCACGGCGGCGGCGCTCAGCCTGTACTCCTGCGTGCTGATATTCCGAGCGCACAAGGCCATCAAGAAAAACCTGTTCGCGCACCCCGAAAATGCGCCCCGCACTTCGAACACCTGGACGCATACGGACGGCCTTATCCTCGCACTGGCATTGATAGGCATCACGTCAATCCCTGCCTCGATCTTGGGCTTTGCCATGAACATTGTTTTCAAATCGATGGTTTTCTATGAGCAAAATTCGGCGGTAAGCCTCCTCGCTTGGCCCATTATCGGATTGATGCTCGCCCCCGTCGCGGCCAAGCGCTCAATCCCCCTACCCCCTGACCACATCTAGTAAGCAGGCAGCGCTAAAGTCCAACCGGCAAAATCCCTCCCAAACAGCAACATCGGCCCGCCCCGTTCCGCACCGGGGCGGGCCGATGCCGTTTTCAAACATCATGCGGACCCCGAGACAACGGGAATGTCGTACGCACCGCAATGCCCTTGCCCCGACAAGCGCATCGCGCTGCTGGCAAATCTGGATTACACACCCTTACCCGAATCACCTTCCCTTGCAAATCCAGGCAAGCTTTTCCTTGACATATGAGCATACGTTCATATAATCATTTGTAGTTGATGTATGAGCATGTGTTCATATGAGAGGAGGTACCATGGATACCCACGAGAACCAGCGCGGCCCGAACGCCGGCACCCCGGAGCGCACGTTGGACGACACCGCGGAGTCCCTCCCCGAGGAGGAGCTGCTCTACGACCTGGCCGACCTCTTCAAGGTCTTCAGCGACACCACGCGCATCAAGATCCTCTACGCCCTCATGAACGATGAGAAGAGCGTCAGCGAGATCGCCGAGAACCTCGGAGCCTCACAATCCGCAGTCTCCCATCAGCTGCGCATCCTCAAGCAGGCGCACCTGGTCAAATTCCGTCGCGACGGCCGCAACATCCACTACTCACTCGCCGACGACCACGTCCTGACCATCCTCGACCAGGGCCTCACCCACATCTGCGAGTAGCCCTCACCTCAATTTAGGGACTGTCCCCAAATTGAGGAGCCGCGAGTAAACGCCCATCCGGGCGATCTCGATAGTTTTCCAAACCAACGGAAAGGAACCCATCATGCGTAAGGTATTCAAGCTCGACGAGATTGACTGCGCCGTGTGCGCCGGCAAGCTCGAGGAGGCCATCAAGAAGCTCGACGGCGTGCAGGACGCCAAGATCAACTTCCTCACCCAGAAGCTCACCCTCGAGGCTGCCGACGAGGACTTCGACGCCGTCCTCGATGCCGTGGTCAAGCTCACCGCCGAGGTCGAGCCCGACTGCGAGATCCTGCGCTAAGACGCGCACGCTGCGCGACGCCCGCCGACGGCGCCGAGCGAACTGCGCGGTCGGCGGGTGCCCGCCAAGCCCGCACAGATACCCGTGAACCGCCGACGACCGGCGCGCCCCATCGATTGGACCATTCATGAACAAAAAGCAAAAGAAGTGGTTGAAGCGCATTCTGCTCGCGCTCGCGCTCTTCTTCACCGTCATGGCGCTCGACGAGTTCGGCGTGCTCGCGAGCATCTTCGGCGAGCCGGGCGCGCTGTACGCGAGCTTCGCGCTCTACCTCATCCCCTACCTCATCGCCGGGCACGACGTCCTGCTCAAGGCGTGGCGCAACATCCGCCGCGGCGAGGCCTTCGACGAGAGCTTCCTCATGGCCGTCGCCACCATCGGCGCATTCGCCATGATCTTCTTCCCCGAGACCGAGCCGCACATGGCCGAGGGCGCTGCCGTCATGCTCTTCTACCAGGTGGGCGAACTGTTCCAAAGCTACGCCGTGGGCAAGAGCCGCAAGTCCATCGCCGCCATGATGGACATCGCCCCCGATTACGCCAACATCGAGCGTAATGGCGAGCTCGTGGAAGTCGACCCGGACGAGGTGCAGGTCGGCGACATCATCGTGGTCAAGCCCGGCGAGCGCGTGCCGATCGACGGCGTCGTGGTCGACGGCACCTCGCAGCTCGACACCGCCGCCCTTACCGGCGAGTCCGTGCCGCGTCACATCGAGGTGGGCGGCGAGGTCATCTCCGGCTGCATCAACATGACCGGCGTCCTGCGCATCCGCACCACCAAGCTCTTCGGCGCGTCGACCGTGAGCCGCATCCTCGAGCTCGTGGAGAACGCCAGCGAGAAGAAGGCACGCACCGAGAACTTCATCACGCGCTTCGCCCGCGTCTACACCCCCATCGTCACTCTCGCCGCCGTCGCCATCGCCGTGGTCCCGCCGCTGCTGGGCATGGGCGCCTGGGCCGACTGGATCCTGCGCGGCCTGACCTTCCTCGTGGTGAGCTGCCCGTGCGCGCTCGTCATCTCCGTGCCGCTGTCGTTCTTTGGCGGTATCGGCGGCGCGAGCCGCCTGGGCATCCTGGTGAAGGGCTCCAACTATCTTGAGGCGCTCTCCGAGGTCGACACGGTCGTCTTCGACAAAACGGGCACCCTCACCTCGGGCACCTTCGGCGTCGTGGGCGTGCACCCGACCGACAGCATCGACGGCGACCAGCTGCTCGCCATGGCCGCGCATGCCGAGGCGTTCTCCGACCACCCCATCGCCCTCTCGGTCAAGAAGGCGTATCTGGACGAGGCCGCGGCGGATTCGGGGCGCATCATCGATCAGGCGCGCATCGAGGATGCCGCCGAGGAGTCGGGTCACGGCGTGAAGGCGACCGTCGACGGACACGCTGTCCTGGTGGGCAACGACAAGCTCATGAGCGCGCACGGCATCTCCTGCCCCGATTGCGAACTCACCGGAACCATCCTGCATGTGGCGATCGACGGCGCCTACGCCGGCCACATCGTCATCGCCGACACCGTGAAAGACGACGCCGCCCAGGCCATCGCCGACCTGCATGCCGCGGGCGTGGAGCGCTGCATCATGCTCACGGGCGACCGCGAGGAGGTGGCCCGCTCCGTGGCCTCCGACCTCGGTCTTGACGAGTACCATGCCCAGCTGCTGCCCGGCGACAAGGTCGAGCAGGTGGAGCGCATCCTCGACTCCGCGCGCGGCAACCTCGCCTTCGTGGGCGACGGCATCAACGACGCGCCGGTCCTCACCCGCGCCGACGTGGGCATCGCCATGGGCGCCATGGGTTCGGACGCCGCCATCGAGGCTGCCGACATCGTGCTCATGGATGACAAGCCGAGCAATATCGCCCGCGCCATCCGGGTTGCGCGCAAGACCATGCGCATCGTGCACCAGAACATCGTGTTCGCCATCGGCGTGAAGCTGCTCATCCTCGCGCTCGCCGCGGTGGGCATCGCCAACATGTGGCTTGCCGTGTTCGGCGACGTGGGCGTGGCCGTCATCGCGATCCTGAACGCCATGCGCGCGATGAACGTGAAGGATTGCTAGCGGCGCGAGTACACGCCCGCATCACCCATATGACGCCCCGTCGATCCCGGCGGGGCGTTTTGCATCGTGGGAGGCCGAATCAGGCCGGCAAACCGCTTTTCGCGAGCGCGGCGCCCTTCGTCGAGGGCGCTCGCCCGCCGGCTCCCAGCCATGGCATAATGGTCAATTTGAACACCGACGACGCCTAAACCACGATGGGAGCACCCGTGACACCGAGCACTCGCACCGACACCCCGGTCGCGCCCGCCGCGCCTCAGGACACCGTCCGCCTCACCCCGTACGCGCTGCTGTGCATCGGCCTGCTCATCGCGCTCGGGTTCTCGCTCGGGTGCTCCGAGTTCATCGTGATCGGCATCCAGCCCGAGATCGCACGTGATTTCGGCGTTCCGCTTTCCCAAGCGGGCATGCTTATGAGCGCGTTCTCCATCACCTACGCCATCGCAACGCCCGTGCTGGCCCTCGGCACCGGCCGCATCCCCCGCCGCACGCTGCTGATCGGCTACTCCGTCCTATTTTGCGCCCGCAACAGCGCCGCGGTGCTCGCCACGAGCTTCGAGATGCTGCTTGCGGCCCGCGTGCTCATCGGCCTGGTCTCGGGCGGCCTGCTCGCCATCGGCGCGACTTACATCCCCGAGCTCGCCGGCATGAAGCGCATCTCGATCTGCATCTCGCTCGTATACGCCGCGTTCTCCATCGCCATGGTCATCTCCACCTCGGCGGGCAAGTTCATCGCCGCCACCTGGGAGTGGCACTACGCCGTCATCGGCACGCTCGTCATGTCCCTCGTCGTGTGTGCGGCGCTCATCCTCGTGCTGCCCCGCACCGGCGCGACCGATATCCCGGCCACCGCACGCGAGCAGATGCCGCTCCTGCGCGACCCGCGCATCATCGCCGGAACCGCCATCTTCATGTTCGGCGTGGGCTCCATCTACGTGTTCTACGGCTACGTGACGCCCTACCTCGAGAACATCCTCGGCATGGGAACCCTCGAGGCGAGCGGGGCGCTCATGGCGTACGGCGGCATGTGCTTCGCCTCCAACCTGCTCAGCGGCTGGTGCGACGCGCGTTTCGGCGTGAAGACCATGCTCGTGAGCTTCCCGATCCAGGCGGCCCTGCTCTTCGGCCTCTGGGCGGTCGGCCCCGCCATGCCCTGGGCCCTCGCGATCATCCTCGGCATCGCCCTCACCATGTACGTGGTAAGCACGCCGTGCATCTCGCTGTTCATGACCACCGCCGCCGAGGAGTACCCGCAGGCACTTACGCTGGCGAGCTCGTTGGAGCCCACGGCGTTCAACGTGGGCATCGCCTTCGGCACCGCCGTGGGCGGCGCGGTCATCTCCGGGCCCGGCATGCCGTACGTGGGCCTGGTGGGCGCGGCTTTTTCGCTCGTCGCGTGGGCGCTCGCGGCACTCACCGTGCGCCTCGCAACCAAACGACGGTAAGAGCCTCGGCTGCGGAAGGGGCCTCGGCTGCGGCAGGCGTCCCAGCAGCGGCGGGACCTCGGCCGCGGCGGACGTCACGGCAGCAGAGGGAACCTCCACAGCAGCAGCGAAGACCCGGCTACGCCATCCCCGGATACAGCGGATGCGCCTCAAGCAGTGTTTCCACGCGCTTGCGCACGCACATGCGCTCCCTCGCGTCTTGCGGGGCAAACACCACGTGCGCGATAAGGCCGCCGATCTCATGGAACTCCTCGGCCGTGAAGCCACGCGTAGTGGCCGCGGCAGACCCCACGCGAATGCCGCTCGTCACAAACGGGGATCGCGTCTCACCGGGAATCGAATTCTTGTTGACGGTGAGCCCCACCGCATCGAGCAGCGTCTCGGCATCCTTGCCCGAGATGCCCGCGGGCGTGAGATCGACCAGGCACAGGTGGTTGTCAGTCCCACCGGACACGAGTCGCAGGCCGACCGCCGCCATCCCCTCGCCAAGTGCCGCGGCATTCTCGACCACGTGGTCGATATACGTCTTGAACTCAGGGCGCAGGGCCTCGCCGAATGCCACCGCCTTGCCCGCGATCACATGCATAAGCGGACCGCCCTGCGTACCCGGGAACACCGCCTTGTCAATAGCGCGGGCGAGCTCGTCGTCGTTGGTGAGGATAAAGCCGCCGCGCGGGCCGCGCAGGGTCTTGTGGCTCGTTGAGGTGACGACATCGGCGTGCGGGAAGGGCGAGGGATGCGCTCCCGTCGCGACCAGGCCGGCGATGTGCGCCATGTCCACCATGAGACGGGCGCCCACGCCATGCGCGATGGCGGCGATGCGCTCGAAGTCGATGACACGCGCATAGGCGGAGGCACCAGCCACGATCAGCGCCGGGCGCTCAACCTCGGCCAGGCGCTCGAGCTCGTCATAGTCGATGGTCTCAGTCTCGAGGGACAAGCCGTAGGGAACGAAGTTGTACAGCTTGCCCGAGAAGTTCACCGGGCTGCCGTGGGTGAGATGGCCGCCATGGTCGAGGCTCATGCCGAGGATCGTGTCACCGGGCTTCACAAGGGCCGCGTAGGCCGCCAGATTGGCGTTTGCGCCGCAGTGGGGCTGCACATTGGCATGCTTGCACCCGAACAACCTGCAAGCGCGCTCGCGGGCCAGGTCCTCCACCACGTCGACCTGCTCGCATCCACCGTAGTAACGATGCGCGGGGTAGCCTTCGGCATACTTGTTGGTAAGCGCGCTGCCCACCGCCTCGAGCACGGCCGGACTGGTGAAATTCTCGGAGGCGATGAGCTCGATGCTTCGGCGCTCGCGGGTGAGCTCCCCTTGGATCGCCTGCGCGATGGCGGGGTCGCGGTCGAAAAGTACGCGGGACGGGGATTCAAACATGGGGGGTCTCCGTTCTTGTGATGCTCACGGCCGCCGGCCGGATTCGCCGCACATGGCAGACGGCTCACGGCAGCCGTAATGTCATATCCTGAGTAACGTTTTTCTTCTGCCCAGAACGCGCCGAGCATAAACGCGGGACCAGGCCAAACCACGCCGCCTCTCAAAATGCCCGAGCCACAGCGGCCACAAACACGACCGGAAAACAAAATGCCCGAGCCTCAAGGGCCCGGGCACCATATTTCATCTGTGCGAACGCGGCGTTACTCCACGACCTCGACGAGCTCGATGTCGAAGTTGAGGTCGCAGCCGGCCAGCTCATGGTTGGCGTCGAGCTTGACACCCTCGGGCGTGACCTCGACGACCGTCGCCGGCACGGGCATACCGCCAGGCCCCTGCAGGAAGAGCTTCATGCCGACCTCGATCTTCTCGAAATCCGGCACCTGATCTGCCGGGAAGAAGAGGATCATGTCCTCGGAGCTCTCGCCGTACGCCTCGGCGGCCGGGATGTGGACGGTCTTCTTCTCGCCGACCTCCATGTCGAGCACGGCGGCGTCGAAGCCCTTGATCATCTGGCCGGCGCCGGCCACGAACTCGATGGGCTCGCCGCGATCGTAGCTGGAATCGAACTGGGTGCCGTCGTCGAGCGTGCCGCGGTAGTGGGCCTTGACCGTCTTACCCTGGTTGGACATGTGCATCCTCTTTCTATCGTTGTGACCCCCGCCTGGATGGAGGCGGAAAGCTTCTGAGATTGCCGAGGCGAGCGCGATTCTGCCCGCCGGCACGTGGAACCACTATACCCGAGCGCGCGGAAGCTTAAGCCCGCGCCTCGTCCTTCTTCTCCTGCGGGAGCACCAAATTCAAGATGATGCCCACGAGCGTGGAGGTGGCCATGCCGGGCAAGGTGTAGTCGCCCAGCGGAATGGCGATGCCGGAGGTCTCCATGCCCACACCCAGGATGATCACGACGGAAGCAATCATCAGGTTGCGGTTGACATCGAAATCGACGCCGTTGGACACGAGCATGCGCAGGCCGTTGGAGGCGATGAGACCGAACAGCAGCAGGCACACGCCGCCCATGACCGGGCTGGGGATGGAGTTGATGAGCGCGGCGAGCTTGGGGCACAGGCCGCCGACGATGAGCGCGAATCCGCCGGCATACCAGAAGATCTGGGTCGAATACACGCGCGTGACGCTCATGACACCGATGTTCTCAGCATACGTGGTGGTGGGAGGACCGCCGAGAAAACCCGAGATCATGGTGGACAGACCGTCGCCGGCGAGCGAGCGCGGCAGCAGCGGGCGATAATCCTTGTCGACGATCTCACCCACGGCGAGCAGGTGACCGATGTGCTCGATGACCGTCACCACGGCGACCGGCGCGATCAGCGCGATAGCGCCCATGTCGAACTTGGGAAAGCTCACGTTGGGCAGGCCGACCCATGCGGCCTCGGCGATGGGCGCGAAATCGACCATGCCAAAGGCGATGGCGACCGCGTACCCCACGATGATGGCGAGCAGGACCGGCACCGTACCGACAATGCCGCCGCGTCCGGAGAAAATCACGGCCGCGAGCAGGGTAATGGCGGCCACGATAGCGCCCTGCGGGTTGAAAACCGATGCGCCCGCGGCGTCGGTGCCCATGAAAGCCATGTTCGCGGCGGTTGCGGAGAGACCCACGCCGATGACCACCATGACCGAGGCGACGAGCACGGGCGGCAGCAGGCGGTCGAGCCAACCGGTGCCGACGAACTTGATGATGCCAGCCACCACTAGGAACACCGCGCCGGCGACGATCACGCCGGACATGGCCGCATCGAGCCCCTGTGTAGCGCCGACCGCGATGATGGGGCTGATGAAGGCGAATGAACTGCCAAGATAGCTCGGAATCTTACCGCCCGTGACCAACAGGTAGCAGATCGTGCCGATACCCGAGCACATGATCGCCACGTTGGGATCAAGCCCGGTCAGCAACGGGACGAGGACCGTCGAGCCGAACATGCTCATTACATGCTGGATACCCAGTGGGATGGCCCGCGCGGGTGAGACACGGTCATCGACGCCGATGACCTCGCGCTCATGGTGACTCATGGGCGCTCCTTTCGGTTGGTGACATTCGGTCTATGGTACCGTGTTGGACGCCCCATGGGTGAACAATTCCCCATGGGAGCACATCTTGGTCAGCAGGTCCTCACGAGCGGGACCGTAGCCTCACAGATCGGCAAAAGGAGTCCGCAACGATGAGCACAGACATCATCCTCAACGTTGACGGGCTCGAGATTCCCGTGAGCGTCGTCCGCAAGCGCGTGAAAAACCTCAACTTGCGCGTTCGCGCGGACGGGACCGTCACGCTCAGCATCCCGCAATACCTGCCCCTCACCCGCGCGCGGGAATTCCTCGAACGTAGGGGCACCTGGATCGCCGAGCGCGTCCGCCACAACATCGAGCGTAGGCCCTCGCTAGACTTCACCGGCGAGCTGCCCGACCGCATACCGCTCTGGGGAAAGCTCGTCCCACGTGACTCCATTCAAGCAAACCCCGGGCAGACCGCCTCTGGCCGGGACGCTGGCGGTCAGGGCGTTGGCAGCTCAGCCATACCCGGTCAGGACGCCGTCGGTCAAGCCGTCCCCGGTCGAACCGTTATCGACGAGCTCTACCGCACCGAAGTGCTGCGCGCGCTGCCCAATGTGGTCAAGCGCATGGAGACCCGCATCGGCGTCCATGCGGCGCGTTGGAGCGTTCGAGTGATGAAAACTCGCTGGGGTTCGTGCACGCCGAAAACCGGCGCAATCCGCATCAACGCCCGACTGGCAGCCTATCCGCCCGAGTGCCTGGAGTTCGTGGTGGCGCACGAACTCGTGCATCTTCTGGAACCGAGCCACAACGCCCGCTTCCACGCCCTGCTCGATGAATTCTGCCCGGACAATCGCCATCTAGCAAAGCTCCTGAAGGAAGCCCCGGATTCGGACTAGCGCGCCAATACGCATCTCCACTCGAACGTCTACCGCCCAGGCGCGACTGAATAATGCCCGCATCCAATCGTAGATTGCCTATGCCTAGTGCCGGATTGCCCGCATGAAACCGCAAATTGTCTACGCGTATGCCGAATTACATATCTCAGAGTGAAAATTAGCTATGAGATTCTTCCATTTGCGCCCATTTAACAGCCGAATGCCATAGACAATTTTCAGCTGAGTCACCAGTGCACGCCGACCCCATCCCCCCCTGCGCAACCAAATTCGGAGACGCATGGCTTACGGACAAATCGTCCGATCGTCGAGAAGCAGAAACTGTGTCAAAACGCCTGCAGAACCCCCATCGACATACCGCTCGCCGATTATTTCGAACGTTCACGAAGGCATGTGGAGAACGCCACCCGCATACATCAGCGCGGTCAGATTCCTGTTAGACAAGTCGAAATACATGGCAGATATAAATTCCTCTATGGTCTCCCCAATGGGAGAGGGGCATGAGAGGAGAGCCATGAACGTCAACGAGAACCTCAGGCGGCGGCTGTCCTGTGCTTCACAGCGAAACCACCTGCTCATCGCGCATACACCATCGGAGCGGAAAAGCTTGAAGCTCCTCGTCGCAAGAGGGGCGGCCATTGAGCCGATTCCGGGCGCCTTCTCCCTCAAAAAAGAATATGAGCGCATGAACCCTAGAGCTCGGGAACGCGCCCGTATCAGGGCGATTCACAAGCTGCACCCCGACTGGACGTTCTGCCTGTACTCGGCGGCCGTTGCGCATGGCCTCCAAGTTCCCCACACCTTGCTCGATGCGACACACATCGCAATCGCAAAAGGACGGAACTGGCGAAAGGCCGAGCCGACTATACATTCGCACATCCTCCATGACCCGATCACGACAACATCGGATGGCGTGCCGTGCACGAATATTTCGGCCACCATATTTGAATGCCTGTGCGCAACAGACTTTCGATTTGGCCTCGCCATCGTCGATTCCGCGCTCCACAACCATCTCGTTTCTCGAGAAACGCTCATCGACTATTTCGAGCAGCATGCACGGTATCGCCACGGGTCTCGTCAGGCGCATATGACCCTAATGCATGCAGACGGCAGAAGCGAGAACGGTGGCGAATCTGTCGTGCGCGCAATTATTCTGGAGCTGGGATTTGCAGAGCCCGATTTACAAGTCGAAATCGAAGACCCCCTCAACCCCGGCACATACAAACGCGTTGATTACTATTGGCTGCTCGAAGACGGCCGCGCAATTGTTGGAGAGCTAGACGGATTCGAAAAGTATCTAAAGTCCCACGGAAACCCACGCAAATCCCCTGACGAGAATCTTCGTTCCGCAATCAAAGCCATGAGACGCGAGCGCATGAGGGAAACAAGCCTCAACCTTGCCGGCATTACCGTGCTGCGCTTTTCATACGCGGATGCCCTGGATACGGAGAAGTTCTTTTCCTTGCTCTCGACCGCTGGCGTACCGTTAGCGTAGAACAGCCGCACATGCCAGCCCCGCATGGCACGCCAGCATCCTCTCAGTGCACCCCGGCGTAGACTTCCTGCAATTGCCTATGGATATCTTCCGTTTCGATAACTCAATGTGGCAAAACCCATAGACGAAGAGGCGGCGCCGTAGGCAAAGGGGTGACGCCGTAGGCAAAGAGGCGCGCCGCAGGCAAAGGGGCGGCGCCGTAGACAAACACACATCGCCATAGGAAAAGCGCCGCCCACCGTAGGCAAGCCTCCACCAGGGCCCGCCAGCGCGGCAATCCAAGACCCCAGACTTTCGCCAGGCACAAAAAAGGGACGCCTCCGAAGAGACGTCCCTTTGTTGATCCAGTTATCTGGCAGTGGCGAATGCGAGCTACTCCTCGACGGCCTCGAACTCATCCGGGCCAACGCCGCACACGGGGCAAACGTAATCCTCGGGCAGCTCGGGGGTGTCGACCTCGACCTCGAAGCCGCAAACAACGCAAACGAACTTGTAAGTCTTGTCAGCCATGATGGCTCCTTTCACAGGCGAATGAACGTAAGCAGAGTATACCCAAGTTCCAAATGCCACACACAGGCGGAATGAACCTCGGAAACCTCTCGTTGCCAATATGTTACTGGAATTGTTTCCTATTAGCAAGAGCTTTTTACTCGGCCTGATACGAACTCGCCTTGGGAGGCGTCTTGCCCTTGAGCGTGCTGTGATAGTACGCATACGTGAGCGGGGGTTCATCCGAAAGGCGCTCGGCCTGCTCCACCTCGCCGACAAACAAGTAATGCGTACCCACGTCGACCGTGTCGATCAAGCGACAGCCGTACACGGCGCATGCATGCTCGGGACAATACGGACTCCCCACCTCCGAGACCGCAGTCTCGTATTTGGCGAACTTGTCATACGTGTCGCTAGTGCGGAAGCCAAAGTTGCCGATATAGGGCATGTCGGCCGTCTGATCGATCGCGGTAATCGTGAAAGCACCCGCTTGGGCGATCACCCGCGCGGTCACGTTGTCTTTGTGCACGGCGACGCTCATGCGGATGGGCTCGGCCGTCACCTGAACGGCCGTGTTCACCACGCATCCCGCCTTGAGACCATCGGCCTCGGCTGACACCACGTACAACCCGTAACTCATAGCGAACATCGCAGTTGTATCGATTGCCATGGCACTCCCCTTTCTGAAGGCACTTGCCTCCAGTATAGGACTTGGCGAAGACGGCCGAAATAGGCGCAGACGGACGCCCGACGGCCCTGGCCAACTACCGGCTGCGCTGCTTGAGGGCGCGGTCGATCTCGCGCTGCATGTCGCGCTTTGCCATGTCCTCGCGCTTGTCGTAGAGCTTCTTGCCGCGCCCAAGGCCCAGCAACAGTTTCACGCGGCCGTCCTCGTTGAAGTAGAGCTCGAGCGGGACGAGCGCAACACCGCGCACGCGCAACTTGCCGTCGAGGTAGTCGATCTGCTTGCGATGCAGCAGCAACTTGCGACGGCGATCGGGGTCGCGATTGAAAATCGAGCCGTTGGAATACGGGTGAATGTGCACGTTGTGCAACCAACACTCACCGTTGCGAATGAGGGCGAAGGAGTCGGTGATCTGACACGCACGCTCGCGCAGGCTGCGAACCTCGGTGCCGGCGAGCTCAAGACCGCACTCAAACGTCTCGTCGATGAAGTACTCATGATGCGCGGAGCGGTTCTTGGCGATCAGCTTCTTCTCCCGGCGCGGCTTACGGGCGAATCCATCGGCCATGGCTACTCACCGTCCTTGGAATCGACGGAATCCGAAGACGCAGAGCCGGCTGACGCGGCGGGCGTGGAATCGGTCACAACGTCGTTGTCGGACACTGCGGACGCGGCGTCGACGTCGCTGGCCGCGCCGGCGGCCGCTTCCTCGCGCTCGCGGGCGAGCTCGGCGTCGGACTCGCGAATCAGGCGGATGAGGGCCTCACATGCGGGGGCGCCCACCAAGTCACGTGCGAGCAGGGTCAAGCGCGTCGCCTCATTGCGATCGCCCTCGGAAGCGGCATCCGTCGCGCACATGAGAAGGCAAACGGCAATCTCGGCGTTCGCACCGGTGCCAATGCCATGCTCCTCGAGCTGCTTGTTCACGACCTCGTCCGAAAGCTCGCCGAGCTCGGGATGTTCCTTATCGAGCTGCGCGGCGAGAGCGGTTGCAGCGGCATCGGAATCGCAGGCGCGAATCGCGGCGCGACGGCAGCCCTCGGCAGCAGCCAGGTTCTCCCCCGCAAGAAAATACTGACCGAGGTTGGCGAAAGCGCGAGCAAGGGCCTGCGGCGTGGTCGCACGGTCCAACACGGAGGCGGAAAGCGCGGCCCACTCCTGTGTGTCACCCAGAGCCCGGAACACCTCGGCGAGGTTCAAACGGTGCGCGCAGTTCATCGGGTTCCAACGCACGGCCTGCTTGAGGGCGTCGCGCGCGGATTCGTACTCATGACGCTGGATGTAGATGTAGGCCAGATCGGCATACAGGCGATCGAAAGGCGCCTCGACCTGCGTGAGCTCGCGAGGGTCGCGCTCGACACGGCGATAGGCAAGGTATTCGAATGGACTCGAAAAGCTGAACCACTGACGGGCGTCCGTGGCGATGCACGCGGTGTCGGCGTACTCTCCAGCCTCAGACGCGAGTTCCTCCAACAACACGGCCGCAGTCTCAAGCTCGCCCTCGGCGAGTAGGTTCTCGGCATAGTCGATGTCATGCGCCGCAATGGGCATTTCCATGGTGTCCTCCTTGATAGAGTCGAAATCTCAGTGTAGCGCACGGAGCGAACGGGCGCGA
This sequence comes from uncultured Collinsella sp., assembly GCA_900551665.1. Classification (GTDB taxonomy): domain Bacteria; phylum Actinomycetota; class Coriobacteriia; order Coriobacteriales; family Coriobacteriaceae; genus Collinsella. The sequence continues at coordinate 25,505 of URWW01000020.1, forward strand.
CACCCACGGAGGGGGGGCATCCCTGGGCTTGTGCAATTTGGGGACGGGTGCATTTTGCACACGAGAGGCGTAGCAACTCCGTCGGCGCGGGCGGGCCTGCGGTTACGCCAATATAGACGCCCGCCAGGAGATCAATCGCAACCGGATTACGCCACGGCCCCGCTCACGTGGATCATCTTGAGGTCGAGATGCCCGCGCAGGACGTTCGCGCTCGCGACCTCCGCCACCACACGGTAGCCGAGACCGATCATCGTCCCCGTAGATTCGCCCGTGAGCGTGAGGCGCACATCGTCGAAATCCCACCACTCATTACCCAGGGCGTTCATGCGAACCAGCCCCTCCGCACCCGTCGCATCGAGGCGGACGAATGCGCCGAGGTCGGAGATCCAGGAGACGGTTCCCGTATCCCGTTCTCCGATACGACCGGCATAGAACTGGGCGACCTTCACCTTCTGCGAGGCGTTCGCGGCCGCATCGGCCGCTCGCTCGTTGTCGCTCGCCTGTCGGCAGAGCTGCGGGCAGATCGCCTCGAGCGCCTGCGGACCCTTGCCCGTGAGTCGCAAAGCGCGCGCAGCCGCCTCCTTTTTCCCGAACTCGCGCTTGGCGAGGGCGACCTTGAGGACGCGATGCGCAATCAGGTCGGGGTACCGGCGAATCGGGCTGGTGAAGTGACAGTACGCGCGGGCGCCGAGGGCGTAATGCCCCTCGTTGCGCGACTTGTACACAGCCCGTTGCTGGGCACGCAGGAGCAGCGCGTTTACCTGCTGGGCAAACGGCGTGCCCACGGCATCCTCGACCGCCGCGTTGATGGCACGGGGGTCGCCGAGCATGATGCCCGCGGCGAGCCCGCCCTCCACGGCCCCGAGCTCGGTGAGCGTTTTGGCCGCAGAGGCCAAACTGTCGGGAGAGGGATCCTCATGGACTCGATAAGCGGTAACCAGGTCGCGGTCGGCCAGGAACTCCGCCACGCATTCGTTTGCGAGCAGCATGGCCTCCTCGACCAGACTCGTCGCGGCCGTGCGCTCGCGTGTGACGATATCGGCGGGCATGCCCGTCTCATCGAGCAGCACGTGGACCTCCGGCGCGTCGAAGTCGATCGAACCCCGCTTACGGCGGATCTCACGGCGGGCGCGGGCGAGGGCGTCGGCATTGCGAAGAAACGCGCGCAGGTCCACACCGTTGGCCCGAGCGGCTTCCACGGCTGCCTCGGCGCGCCCACATGCCGCGGCGTCGAGTGCGGTGCCATCCGGCTCGCCCTCCCTTAGCAGCGCATCGGCCGCGCCATAGTCCAAGCGCACGCGCGAACGGATCGCACTCGGATATGCCTCGTATGCACGCACGCGACCCTGGGCATCGAGTTCGATGTCGACCGTGAAGGCAAGTCGGTCCTCATCGGGCCGCAGGGAGCAGAGGTCGTTGCACAGGCGCTCAGGCAACATAGGCAGCACGCGGTCGGCGAGGTACACCGATGTCGAACGGCGACGCGCCTCGAGGTCGATGACGCTCTCCCACTCGACATAATGCGACACATCCGCGATGTGCACGCCGAGCATCCAACCGCCACGCACCGTGCGCGCGACCGAGATGGCATCGTCGAAATCGCGCGCATCCACCGGGTCGATGGTTATGGCGAAGCGGTCGCGGATGTCACGGCGCAGCGGGTCGGCCAAGGCGCCCTCGACATCGACCGTAAGCGACGCCGCCTCGTCGACCGCTGCCTGCGGATAACCGTCCACAAGCCCATAACGGGCCATGATGCACTCGATGCCCAGACTCGGCTCGTTGGCGTCGCCGATGCGCCGCTCGAGCGTCACCACGCCGGACTCTGTGCGAGACGGATACTCCACGATGCGCGCGGACACGATGTCGCCGGGCTCCACACCCAAACGCCGCGGGGAATCGTCGGCTGGCAGCACGAAGAAATCCTGCTTGATGCGCGCGTCAAGCGGACGCACGGCGCCCAGAGGCCCTGCAGGCTCGAACACGCCGACAATCGCCGCGACGGCACGATCGATCACGTGTTCCACGACGGCACGACGGGCTCCGCCCTTGCCGCGATGCAAGCTCACATACACGCGATCTCCCGGCATGGCCTCACGCATGGAGCGCGACCCCAGGCGATAGACGCCCTCGGCCGTCTCAACCTCAGCGCGGGCGTCATACACCCGCACCGTCCCCGTCAGCCCCGGAAGCCTCCGTGACCGAGCGGGTCCGCGCCGTCCGTTCTTCGAATGTCTACCTCTACCCATGCATTCCTTTCAATCAAAGGGTGAAGTCCAAGCTAGTGCCCCTTGTACCCAAACCAACAGGCTTCCGCCTGGTCCATACCGAAAGCCAAGCCGCAGCGACCAAGCCATCACCAGGGTCGACGCCGCCCCCCCCACAACCACGCCCCAACGCGCGCAGCATCGCGAGAGCAGAAGACCCCCTGGGATATCCCTAAGTAAACATTCCGCAGGCCGACGAGCAAAGCTCGCCGGCCGAGGACGTTTACGTGGGATATCCCAGGGGGCCTCCGATGGAAACGACGAACGCTCGCGCTCTACACCTTGAGGTAGCGCCTCATGGCGATGGCCGAGCCGAACAGGCCGATGATCACGCCGAGCAGCACGAGCGAGCCGTACGTCGCGAAGTAGATGTTCATGGGCACCGCGACGCTCATCCAGCTGATGCTCGCGAAGATCTTGGGGATCACGAGATTGCGGAACAGCTCGAGGACGCCGATGGAGAACAGGGCGCCGATGAGCGCCTGCAACACGCCCTCGGTGATGAAGGGCCCGCGGATGAAACCGTTGGAGGCGCCGACGAGTCGCATGATGGCGATCTCTCGACGACGAGCGGTGATGGAAAGGCGGATAGTGTTGTTGATGAAGATGAACGCCACGAAGGTGAGCAACGCCACCAGCACCACGGCCGCCACGCGGATGTAGCCGGTCAGCTGGAAGAGGCGACCGACCTCCTCCTGACCGTAACGAACGTTCTCGGCCACATCGGCGTCCTTGTCGTCGACCTCGGGGTCGGCGTCATCGACGATCTTGCGGAAGCCCGAATCGTCCTTGATCTTCTCGGCCATGGCCTCGACCTGGGACGGGTCCTCCATCTCGATGCGGAAGGAACGCGGCAGCGGGTTCTGACCATCCAGAGCGGAAAGCGTCGCGTCGGCGTTGCCGGAGATGGTGGAGCTGTACTCCTCCAGCGCGTCCTCCTTGCTCACGAACTCGACGTTCTTGACGTTATCCATGCGCTCGAGCTCATCCTGGTAATCCTCGACGTCCTCATCGGAGGCGTTGTCGGAGATGTAAGCCTGGATGGTCACCTGGTCCTCGACGTTGCCGATCGCGGAGTTCACCAGCACGGAGCCGATGATGAACAGGCCGATGATGAACAGCGACAGGAAGATGGTGATGACGGCGCCGAAGGACGTCGTCCAATTGCGGAAGAAGTGGCGGAAAGCCTCTTTGATGGAATAGCCGAAATTAGAAGGCGCCATAGTTGCCGTAGCCTCCCCTCTCCTGGTCGCGGATCACGCGGCCGCCCTCGAGGGCGATGACGCGGCGCTGCATGGAATCGACCATCGCGCGGTCATGCGTGGCCACGATCACGGTCGTGCCGGTGCGGTTGATGCGCTCGAGGAGCTTCATGATACCCAGCGAGATCGCGGGGTCGAGGTTGCCCGTGGGCTCGTCGCAGATGAGCAGCGGCGGGCGGTTGACCATGGCACGGGCCACTGAGACGCGCTGCTGCTCGCCACCGGAGAGCTGATCGGGCAGGGAGTCCATCTGCTCGGCCAGGCCGACCAAGCGCAGCACCTCGGGGACCTGGGCCTTGATGACGGCCTTGGGCTTGCCGATGCACTG
>URWW01000021.1 GCA_900551665.1 uncultured Collinsella sp.
TCGGCTCGGCAGCCAGCATCGGCTGGTCGATCGTCGGCATCTACCGCATCGCGGCAGCCCTCACCGCGGGCGACCCGCATGCCGCGCACATGGTCGGCATGGACAACCTCTACCTCGAGAGCGCGGGCACCATCCTGGCGCTCGTCACCGTGGGCAAGTACATGGAGACGCGCAGCAAGTCCAAGACGGGCGGCGCCATCGAGCGCCTCATCGATCTCGCCCCCAAGACCGCCACGGTCGTCGGCGCGGACGGCGCGCAAACCACCGTCAACGCCGACGACATCCAGCTCGGCCAGACCATCCTGGTGCGCCCGGGCGAGGCGATCCCCGTCGACGGCGTGGTACTGGAGGGCTCCTCGGCCGTGGACGAGAGCGCGCTGACCGGCGAGTCCATGCCGGTGGAGAAGCGCATCGGCGATACCGTGAGCGCCGCCACCGTCAACCGCACCGGCTCCTTCACCTTCCGCGCCACGCGCGTGGGCGCCGACACCGACCTCGCGCGCATCATCCGCCTGGTCGAGGACGCCAACGCCACCAAGGCCCCCATCGCACGCCTGGCCGACAAGGTCGCCGGCGTGTTCGTGCCCGCCGTGCTCGCCATCGCCGCCGTCACCTTCGTCGTGTGGCTCATCGCCACGGGCGGCAACGTGAACGAAGCCCTCACCTCGGCCGTCGCCGTCGTGGTCATCAGCTGCCCGTGCGCCCTGGGCCTCGCCACGCCCGTCGCGATCATGGTAGGAACCGGGCGCGGTGCCGAGATGGGTATCTTGTTCAAGAGCGCCGAGGCACTCGAGACGCTGCACGGCGTGCGCGCCGTGGTCCTCGACAAGACGGGGACCATCACCGCAGGCAAACCGACCGTGACAGACGTCATGCCCGCCCGCCGCGCAGACGGCTCGCCCATCATGAGCGAAAAGGCGCTCATGAAGCTCGCCGCCGCCCTCGAGCGCGGTAGCGAGCACCCGCTCGCGGAGGCCATCATGGCGCGGGCCGAGGAGCTGGGAATCGTGGCCCGCACCGTCCAGGACTTCGCAGCCATCCCGGGTCGAGGCGTGACGGCACGCGAGGGCACCAACGCGATCGCCGCCGGCAACGCCGCCCTCATGGACGAGCTGGGCGTTGCCGTCGATCGCGCCGCCCTGGACGAACTCGCCCGCGCGGGCAAAACGCCGCTTCTCTTCGCCAAGAACGGCGAGCTCGTGGGCATCATCGCAGTCGCCGACGACGTCAAGGCAACGAGCGCGGCGGCCGTAGCCGCCCTCGGCAAGCTCGGCATCCGCACCATCATGCTCACGGGCGACAACGAGACCACCGCGCGCGCCATCGCCGCGAAAGTCGGCGTGAGCGAGGTCATCGCCGGCGTCATGCCCGCCGATAAGGAGCGCGTGGTGCGCGAGCTACAGGGCGACGGCGACACGGTCGCCATGGTGGGAGACGGCATCAACGACTCCCCCGCCCTGGCACGCGCCGACGTGGGGCTGGCGATCGGCGCGGGCGCCGACGTGGCCAAAGAGGGCGCCGACGTGATCCTCATGAAGAGCGACCTCATGGACGTCCCGCGTGCGATCGAGCTCTCCCGCGCTGTCATCCGCAACATCAAGCAGGACCTGTTCTGGGCGCTGTTCTACAACGCGTTGGGCATCCCGCTCGCCGCCGGCGTGTTCTACCCGCTGCTCGGCTGGCAGCTCTCGCCTGCGTTCGGCGCCGCGGCCATGAGCCTGTCGAGCCTGTGCGTGGTGGGCAACGCCCTGCGCCTGAGGACCTTCCAGCCCAGGCACATCGATCAATCGTCTCAATTGGGGGCAGGCACCGATTGAGACGTCGGAACGCAATCGTATGAAAAATGTCTCAATCGGTGCCTGCCCCAATTGAGACGAAGAGAGAGGAACAACCATGAACTACATCATCAAGACCGAGGGCCTCATGTGCGGCCACTGCGACGCCACCGTCGAAACGGCGCTGCTCAACGTCGTGGGCGTGACCGACGCCGACGCCGACCACGAGGCGCAGACCGTGACCGTCGAGTGCTCCGATGACGTCACGCCCGAACAGCTCGCCGAGGCCGTGAACGGCGCGGGCGAGAAATTCCGTGCACTGTCCGTGCAGGAGGCGTAAGCGCCCATGATAGCCGACCGCGATAAAACCATGCGCCTGCTCAAGACCGCCCGCGGACAGATCAAGGGCATCATGAAGATGGTCGATGAGGACCGCTACTGCATCGACATCTCAACGCAGCTCATGGCAACGCAATCCCTCATCGGACGCATCAACGCCGACGTCCTCAAGGCCCACATCGGAGGCTGCGTGCAACAGGCGGTCGCCCAGGGAACGCAGGCCGAGCGTGACGCCAAGCTCGCAGAAATCGAAGCCATCGTGGAGAAGCTGGCAAAATAGGGGTATCGTGGTAGCGCGGCGCCCGGATACGGGTACCGTGAGACCATGACATGGACGGCGTTCGCGCAGCGGGCGCAGACAGGGAAAGGCACCCATGAACGATTTCATGAAAGACCGCTACGGAGTCAACGAGCTCACCTGCGTGCTCGGCGGCGCAGGCATGCTGCTCGCCCTCATCGGCACCATCGCAAACCTCGACCCGTTGACGTGGATCGCGCTCGCGATCGTGCTGCTCGCGCTCGCACGCGCGTTCTCCAAGAACATCACCGTCCGCTGCAACGAGAACAACGCGTTCCGCTCCTTCTCCGAGCGCGTCCCCGTACTGGGAAATCTTGTTGCACGCCTCGGTTCCATCACCCCTGCCGGTCGCAACGCCTCCGGCGGCTCTACTGCCTCCGCCGCTCCCAACATCGAGTACGAGCGCGCGAAGCGCACCGCCCAGAAGATGTGGAAGGAGCGCAAGACCTCGCGCTTCCTCAAGTGCCCCAACTGCGGGCAGATCTTGTCCGTGCCCAAGGGCAAGGGCAAGCTCCGCGTGACCTGCCCGCGTTGCCGGGCCAAGATGGAAACGAAGTCCTAGCCTCACAAGCCGCAACGGCACTTCGCCATCGTCATTCCCATGGACGCGCAACGGCCCGCGACCCCACCAAAAGGGTCGCGGGCCGTCTTTCGTCCTATCGTCAGAGGGCTCTATGCAACGGGCTGGGACATGATCCAGTCGAGCTCCTCGTCCAGCTCGGCGATGTGTTTGACGCGCGGGTGCTCGACGAACGCGCCGCGGCACATGACATGGCGCACATCCCGCAGGGCGGAAAGGTCGTCCAGCGGATTGGCGTCGACCACGATCAGGTCGGCGGACTTGCCCACCTCGACGGTGCCCGTCTCGTCGCCCAATCCCAGCAGCCGGGCGTTCACGGCCGTCGCCGTATGCAGGGCGAAAGCGTTGCTTACGCCCACATACTTGGCGAAATAGGCAACCTCGCGCCACATGTCGTACTGTGTCACGAACGGGCAGCTCGAGTCGGTCCCCAGGCCCACGGGAATGCCCGCGGCCAGGGCATCGCGGGCGCTCTGGACGATTCCCTCGCACACAATATCGCCGTTGGCCTTTTGAACCTCGGTGGAATGGGTCTTCTCGGGCGGAAGCTTCACAAACGGCAGCGCGGGAGAAATCGTGCACGTCACACTCGGAGCACGGCCCTCGAGCTGCGTTCCCGCGCCACCGCGATACAAATCCACGATCTCGGGGGTCATCGGAGCGCCGTGCTCGATGGTGTCCACGCCCGCACGCAGCGCCACACGCACACCCTCCGTGCTTTCCACATGGGCCATCACGGACAGGCCGAGGCGATGGGCGGCCTCGCAGGCGGCGCGGGCGACCTCCTCGGACATGCGCAAGACGCCGGGCTCGCCCACCTTCTCGGCGTCGAACACGCCTCCCGTCACGAACAATTTGATCACGTCGGCACCATGGGCCGCGATCTCGCGCACCAACTCCGCGGCATCCTCGGGGCTCTCGGCGATCTGGGCGAACAGGCCCGCGCCATGACCGCCCGGGACCGTCACGCCCGTGCCCGGGGCGATGAGGCGCGGCCCGACGTGCTTGCCCGCGTTGAACTCGTCTCGCACGGCGATATCGCCATACAGCGGGTCCCCCGCGCCGCGCACCGTGGTGACGCCGCTGGCCAGCTGCTGCTGGGCGCGCTTGCGCAGAAGGCCCCGCACGATGGCACGCCCCACCGGGTTGTCCAGGCGCTTCATGAGGGCGCCCGCATCGCCGGCGCTTGTGGGACGCCCGGATCCGCACAGATGCACATGCATGTTGATGAGGCCGGGAAGCAGGAAGGCGCCGTCCAGGTCGATCTCCCGGGCCCCGATGGGGGCCGTGACCTCGTTCGTCGGCCCGATGGCCGCGATGCGCCCCTCCTCGACCAGCACCGCCCGACCGGCGCGGGGCGCCATGCCCTCCGTGCCGTCCAAAACGGTCGCGTTCCTGAACACGAATGCATCTTGCACGCGCATGGACCTCTCCTCTTCTCGCATCTTTCACGCTCATATGCGTCCACCCTACCCCTCGAGGGCGATGCGCGGCCCCGGTTTTCGCCGAACGGGCCGCAGGCCGCACCCAGGACGCACAGACGGTCGAAAACCTACCGCCTGCCGAATGACGCGTGGCCCTTGCCGAATACCACGCATGGACCCCCTCGCGGATGCGGTACTAATACCTCGATGCAATGGTAAAACGCTTTTCGTGACGCACTTTGATATGCACGCGGACTTCCAGGGCGGCACGGCGGCCCTCCGCAGCGCTCAAGTGCACCGAGAAATCGATACCGAACCCCATCCTGAGGAGGATCACAATGGCTACTGATTCCGTCACCAAGGTTCTGGAGGGCTGCGGCGTCCATGCCGGCGCAGACTCCATCCACCTCGACATGGTCCCCGCCGAGCTCGTCGAGGAGGCGCTCGCTCATCATGAGGGCAAGCTCGCGTCCAACGGCTCCCTCGTGGTCGAAACCGGCAAATACACCGGCCGCAGCCCCAAGGACCGCTTCGTGGTGGACACCCCCGACGTGCACGACACCATCGCCTGGGGCAACGTGAACGTTCCCATCTCCCAGGAAAGCTACGAGAAGGTCCGCGACGGCGTTGCGGCATACCTCGGCGAGCGCGACCTCTACGTCGTGCGCGGCCTCGCCGGCGCCGACCGCGCCCACGCCCGCAAGTTCATGGTCGCCTGCGAGCGCGCCAGCCAGGCCCTGTTCATCACGCAGCTCCTCGTCCGTCCCACCGATGATGAGCGCGCCGCCTACGGCGAACCCGATTTCACCATCCTCGCCGCCCCCGGCTACAAGTGCGATCCCGCGATCGAGGGTCTGAACTCCGAGGCCGCCGTGCTCGTGAACTTCGCCGAGCGCGTCGTAGTCGTGGCCGGCACCGAGTACTCCGGCGAGATCAAGAAGTCCGTCTTCTCCGTCATGAACTACCTGCTCCCCGTCGAGGACAAGGTACTGCCCATGCACTGCTCGGCCTCCATGGACCCCGAGTCCCGCGACACCGCCGTGTTCTTCGGCCTGTCCGGCACCGGCAAGACCACCCTCTCCGCCGACCCCAAGCGCCTGCTCATCGGTGACGACGAGCACGGCTGGGCCATGGGCGAGGGCATCTTCAACCTCGAGGGCGGCTGCTACGCCAAGTGCGACGGCCTCACCGAGGAACGCGAGCCCGAGATCTTCCGTGCCGTGAAGTTCGGCGCCCTGTGCGAGAACGTTATCCTGGACGAGCACCGCGAGCCCGATTATACGGACGTCTCCCTCACGCAGAACACGCGCGTCGGCTACCCCGTCGAGCACATCCCCAACAGCTGCCTCGAAGGCGCTGGCGGCGAGCCCACCGCGGTCATCTTCCTCACCTGCGACGCCTTCGGCGTGCTGCCCCCCATCTCCCGCCTGTCCGCAGACGCTGCCATGTACCACTTCGTGAGTGGCTTCACCTCCAAGGTCGCCGGCACCGAGCTGGGCATCAAGGAGCCCGTCCCCACCTTCTCGGCCCTGTTCGGCGAGCCGTTCATGCCGCTCGACCCCATGGTCTACGCCGACATGCTCGGTGAGCGCATCGCCTCCGGCAAGACCCGCGTCTACCTGGTGAACACCGGTTGGGTCGAGGGCTCCTACGGCGTTGGCCACCGCATCCCGCTCGACTACAACCGCATCAACGTCAACGCGGCGCTCGACGGTACGCTCGAGCAGGCCCAGTTCATTCACGACGACGTCTTCAATCTGGACATCCCCACCAGCTGCCCCGGTGTTCCCGACGAGGTCATGGTCCCGTGGAAGTGCTGGTCCAGCAAGGAGGAGTACGACGCCACGGCCAAGAAGCTCGCCGGCATGTTCCAGGAGAACTTCGAGAAGAAGTACGCCCACCTGCCCGAGAACGTGAAAAACGCCGGCCCGCGCGCCTAGTGCCCCGCCCGCGCCAAAGCAACGCAAAGGAGCCCGTGCATCCACCTGCACGGGCTCCTTCTTCATACACCTATCCCCACCGCCGGAAGGCCCCTGCGGGATTTCCCCTTCGCGCGTGGTTCCGCTGCGCTCCACAAAAACGCGCTGCGGGGAAACCCTCCGGCGCCTTCCGGCTGCGCTACCGTAGCCCAGGCCCTGGAGCATATTCCCGCAGACCGTTTCTGTGAAGCGAAGCGGAACCACGGTCGAAGGGATTATGCGCAAGGGCCTGGGCGACTGGGCGCCAGGCTGGCGCTAGAGCACGGCACCGCACAGACCGAGTGCGGCCATCAGCACCATGAACACGACCGCGATGGGCAGCGCGCGGGAAAGCAGCTTGCCCTCGGCCCCGGTGACCTGGACGGCGGCCATTCCGATGGCGAGCGTCTGGGGCGAAATCATCTTGCCCGCGCCGACACCGAGGGAGTTCAAAGCCACGATCCAATACGGGTCCATACCCAGGGCCTCGGCTGCCTGCAGCTGCACCGATCCGAACAGCAGCCCCGAGCTCGTACCGGAGCCCGTGACGAACGCGCCGACCGCGCCGATGACCGGGGCCATGAGCGGGAACAGGGAGCCGGTGACGGCGATGCAGAAGGAGGAGACCGCGCCGATCATCCCGGCGTAGCCCATGACCTTGGCGCATCCGAGGACGGCTAGCATCGTGATGACCGTGGGCATCATCTGCTTGACCGTGGCCACAAGCACCTCGCCCATCACGCGCGGCGTCGCGCCCTGGATGAGCCCACCCACGAACGCGGCGATGAAGATCCACACGCCCGGCGTGTTCACCCACATGAACGTGACAGTCGAGGGGTCGGCGCCGCTAAAGATCGTGACGGCGCTCGAGAACTGAGCGAGCCAGGCGTTGACCGCGGGCACGAGCTTGGACGTCAACAGCAGCAGCACGAAAATCAAGATGAAGCAGGACCAGGCACGCAGGGCGCGGCGGGGCGTGACGCGCTCGGCGGCGTCCACGTGCATCTCGAACTCAGGCGCGACCGTCTTTTGACGGCGGGCGAGCATGGCGGTGACGAGCAGGGAGCACAGCGAGCCGACCACGACCGTGAGCTCGGGGCCGACAAAGGCGGCGACCGCCAGCGACGGCAGCGCATACGCGACGCCCGAAGCCAGCGCGATCATACCCGCGCCGCGCAGACGGGCGGCCAGGCCGAGCTTTGCCGAGGCATCGTCCGCAGGCTCCGCCGCAATCATGACGATGATGAAAGGCACGATAACGAAGAAGGGGGCGATCTGCAGCATCTCGGTGAACGCGAGCTGAATGGGATCGAGACCCGTGAGGCCCGCGAGGGACACCGTGGGAACGCCGACGGAACCGAAGCAGGTCGGGACGCCGTTGGCGACCAGGCAGACGAGAACGGCCTGCAGCGGCGGGAAGCCGAGGGCGGCGAGCATGCCGGCGGGAATGGCGACCGCGGTGCCAAAGCCGCTCATGCCCTCCATGAAACCACCGAAGCACCAGGCCACAAGCAGCGCGAGCACGCGACGGTCACGAGAAAGAGAGGTGATCATGGAACCGATCACGTCCATGGCCCCCGTGCGCACGCACAGGTTGTATGTGAACACCGCAGCGATGATGACGAGGACGATAGGCCACAGCGCCATGACGAAACCCTCGAGGCTCGCGGTAGCGACCTCGATGGCGGGCATGCCCCACCAAGTGAGCGCCAATCCGCAAGCGATGACGAAGGACCCGATGGCGGCCTTCCACGCAGGAAGGTGCAGCGCGATGAGCGCAACGACCAACCAGATAATGGGTAACAATGCCAATACGAATGGAACAGCGAGGGCAGCGATTGACACGGCGACTCCTAACGATATCCGATGTGCTATGTCCGATCTCACGGGCGGCGGTAATGCCGCGCGACGCTCACGGCGACTTCCCCCGTCGCCGTTCACGCTGAAACATCGTACCACTCGGCAGGCTCGGCATTGACATTTCCGTCGCCCGCATCCTGCTTGCAACCCAGCCCCGCCGCGAAGGCCCATCCCGCGCCGAGACGACCGATTGGAGGAACCGTGCCCCTGCATCCCCTCGACAACCTGCGCGACAAGGTCCGCTCACTCCATGAGCGGCAAGAACGCAAGCGCAGCGTGACGTTATTCGGGAACCCGCACACGAGCGCGGTCGCGCAGGCGGGGAAAGCCGCCGACGGCCCCTCCAAACACGAGCCCGGCCCGATCGCGCGGCTGGTCGACGCATGGTGGACACGACTGATCGCCGCCGTTTACGACGGCGGCCTTGCCGTGCAGGAAGCCGAGTACGGCAGCGGGGAGACCGCACGCGATTACCTGTGGAACACCGTGGGCACCGGCGCATGGGGCATGGTCTTCCCGATGCTGACCGTCGTGGCAACCCAGCTTGCGGGTATCGAACAGGCGGGCATGTTCTCCATGGCGTTCGCCGCGGGAACCCTCTTGATGTTCCTCTCGAACTTCGGCGTGCGCACCTATCAGGTATCCGATATCGACGAGAAGTGCTCGTTCGCCTCATATCAGGCGCAACGCTGGCTCACCTCCCTGCTGGCGCTTGCGACGGGCCTGCTGTACTGCACCGTTCGTGGATACGATGCCACCATGCTCATGCTCTCCATCGGCATCTACATCTACAAGATCGTCGACGGGCTCGCCGATGTGTACGAAGGGCGGTTGCAACAGGCGGACAAGCTCTACCTCGCCGGCATCAGTCAGGCGCTCAGATCGGTCGCGGTCATCATCGCCTTCTCCATCCTGCTGTTCCTCACCCGAAGCATCGCCATCGCGGGCGTCGGCATGGCGGTCGCCTCCATCGCCACCCTCATCCTGGTCACGATCCCGCTCGCACTGCTGGAGACCGAGGCATCGAGGCATATGAATCCGCTGGAGGTCGGCGGGCTGTTCCGCCATTGCCTCCCGCTGTTCTCCGCGCTCTTCCTGTTCAACCTCATCGAGAGCGTGCCCAAGTTCGCCATGGAGGGCATGCTCCCCTACGACAGCCAGCTGTACTTCAACGCGCTGTTCTTCCCCGCCCAAGGCATCCTGCTCGCCGCCGGGTTCCTGTACAAGCCGCAACTGCTGAGGCTCGCCGGCATCTGGTCGAACCCTCGCAGGCGCCGCAAATTCGATCTGATCGTCCTGGCGATGATCGCCGTCATCGTGCTCATGACCGCCGGCACACTCGTGTTCATGGGCTGGTTGGGGATACCGATCATGAGCTTCATGTACGGTGTGGATTTTGAGGCGTATCGCGGAATCGCCTACCTGATGATCGTCGCGGGCGGCGTGAGTGCGGCGATCGATTTCCTCTACGCCATCGTCACGGTGCTGCGCCGGCAGAGCTCCGCTACCAAGCCCTACGCGATTACCTTCGCGTTCTCTCTAGTGGTCCCCACCGCGCTCATCTGGCTCATGGGCCTTACCGGCGCCGTGGCGGGATACCTCGCCTCTATGGTCCTGCTTCTCGTGCTGCTGTCGATCGAGTACCACCGCATCAGGCAGGACCTATCCGAGAAAAACCGCTCCCCGTTCCATGCATAGGAGCGCTCCGGTGCATGACGGCCCCAGCGCGGCCTACTCGCCCTCCTCGATGTCGGCGAGCCATACGCGGCGATCTTCGAGACGCATGATGCCCACGCGGCCGCTGGGATGGCCCGCTGCGGCGGAGCAATCGATGCAGACGCGATCCGCGACGCCGCCGGTGTCGCGCGAGCAGCCGACCTCGACCATCACACCGCGCAGGTCTTCGTCGACCCCCGACCCGCACATGAGCGAGGCGAAACGCGGCATCGAGATCGATGGGGTGTGCCCCGCAACCACCACCGGCCCCAGGCCGCTCGTTCCCACCAGGCCCGTCGGCATCGACCAAAACTCGCGCCTGATCCACAGCAGGTCGTTCACGTCCTGCTCGATCATGGCTGCGAGCAGCTCGTCCGGAGTCGCCGCGGCATACCCCGCCGCCTCACTGTGAGAGACGCCGAGCGCATCCAGGGAGGCCCGAAGGCGCGGTGCGTCCACACCGGCATGGGCAAGCAGATAGCTCCTGCGATCGCCCCGCGCCGCGGAGGGCCTGTGGTCATCGACCTCCACCACCGCGAACGTCGGTAGGTTCACGAGCCAGTCCATGACGTCCACATAGCGATCGCGCGGCAATTGCTCGAGCTGCTCGTAGGTGGTGTAGCCGCCGTTCATATGCCAGGCCATCTTGTCGTGCTCGTCGCCGCTCTCGAGAGACTCATAGAGCATCTCCTCATGGTTGCCCATGAGCACGCGCACATTCGGGAGCGCGCGGACCATGCCGATCACGCCCAACGGATCGGGGCCGCGATCGACCATATCGCCGAGGACGAAAACGGTGTCGTCCGAACCGGGCTGCGCAAGCTCGAGGGCGCGGTCGAAGGCGCGCGCATGCCCGTGGATGTCCGAGACGACGAAGATGGCCATCTGTACCCCTTAAAGGTCAACTTGAACGTTAGGGTTATTGTACCGCGCTTCGCACTCGAGGCCGCGCTCATCCAGTCGAAGGCGCATCATGTAAACAAATGAACGCTTTGACCAATACCGACACCACAAGCACTTTATGATGCTAAAGTCTTGGCAATGGCACGACATCCGAGAGAGGTCCCACCATGGCACGCGTACATAACTTCTCAGCCGGCCCCGCCGCACTGCCCCAATGCGTCCTGCGCGAAGCACAGGACGAGCTTTTCGACTACGCCGGGACCGGCATGTCCGTGCTGGAAATGAGCCATCGATCCGAGGCGTATCGCGCCATCATCGAGGATGCGGAGGCCACCTTGCGCCGCCTGCTCGACATCCCGCCTTCCTACCGTGTGCTGTTCCTGCAAGGCGGTGCGACCCTGCAGTTTGCGGGCATCCCGTTGAACCTCATGCGCCGGGGACGAGCCGGATACGTGGTGAGCGGCAATTTCGCCAAGCTCGCCTGGCGCGAAGGGTGCAAATACGGGGACGCCGAGGTGCTTGCGAGTAGCGAGGCCACGAACTTCGACCGCATCCCCGAGCTCGACGCGGCCGAAAATCGCGCGGCATCGGGTGACCTCGACTACGTTTACATCTGTCAGAACAACACCATCTTCGGAACGCAGTTCCACACCCTCCCCGACTGCGCGGACACACCGCTCGTCGCCGACGTGTCAAGCTGCTTCCTATCCGGTCCGCTCGACATCGAGCGCTACGGCCTGCTGTTCGCCGGCGCGCAGAAAAACGCGGGGCCCGCGGGCGTGACCGTGGTGATCGTGCGTGAGGACCTCATCGCAAACGGGCCGGCTCGCGCCGACATATGCCCCACCTACCTGGATTTGCGCGTCCAAGCCGAAAAGGGCTCCATGTACAACACGCCCAACACCTTTGGCATCTACCTGTGCGGAAAGGTCTTCCGCTGGATCGAGCAGACCGACGGGCTCGTCGCCATGGCGCAGCGCAACCGAGCAAAGGCCGACTTGCTCTACCGCACCATCGACGATAGCGACCTCTTCCAGGGCACGGCAGATCCCAAAAGCCGCTCCATGAGCAACGTCACCTTCCGCACGTGCGACGCCGAGACGGACGAGGCCTTCATAGCCTATGCCCGGGAGCGCGGCATCGAAGGTATCAAGGGCCATCGCATGGCGGGCGGCTTGCGAGCAAGCATCTACAATGCCGTGACCATGGACTCCGTCGGCGCGTTGGCAACATGCATGCGCGAGTTCGAGGCCTCCCGAGGCGGCCGATCTATCTAGGGGCTCGACGCCCCATTCATTCTGCTTCGTCAGCACCATTTGTTATTTCTGCTACGGAACGCAAGGACGGCACCCATGAGGTCCGCCGCGAGTTTCCGCACGAGCCGAAGAGCCCAGTGGGCTCTTCGTGCGAGCAGGACTGTCTGAGCGCCGGACCCCATGGGTGCCGGTCGCCGGGATACGGAGGAACTCACCATGCGATATATCAAGACCATCGATGACATCACCAAAGACGGACAGGTCGACTTCGGGGCGGGGTACGAGCTGGTCGAACGTACCGAGGATGCGGATGCCATCCTCATGCGATCCACCGACCTGCACGGCTACGAACTCCCGGCGGGCATCCGCGCCATCGGACGCTGCGGCGCGGGCGTGAACAACATCCCCATCGAGGAGTACGCGCGACGGGGCGTCGTGGTGTTCAACTCCCCAGGCGCCAACGCCAACGCCGTGAAGGAGATCGTCATCGCCATGATGATCATGTCGAGCCGCGGAATCGTCCAAGCCATGCAATGGGTGCGCGATAACGCCGACGACCCCGACATCCTCGTGGATGCCGAGAGCGCCAAGAAGGCGTTCGTGGGGCGCGAGATCCGTGGCAAACGCGTGGGCGTGGTGGGCCTCGGCAACGTGGGGTCCCGCGTGGCAAACGCCTGCGTGGAGCTCGGCATGGACGTCTTTGGCTACGACCCGTTCATCTCGGTCGAGAACGCCTGGTCACTCAATCGCGAGGTCCAGCGCGTGGGCACGCTCGAGGACCTCTGCCGCGGATGCGACTACCTCACCTTGCACGTGCCTGCAAAGGCAGATACCGTCGGGATGATCTCGACCGACCAGCTCGAGCTGCTCGCACCCGATGCGGTCCTCGTCAACTTCGCGCGCGAATCCATCATCGACGAGGACGCGGTCGACGCCGCCCTGCGCACCGGCAAGCTCTCCTGGTTCGCCTGCGACTTCGCCACGCCCAAGACGGTTCGCATGCCGCGGACCTTCATCACCACGCACTCGGGCGCAGGTACCAAGGAGGCCGAGGCGAACTGCGCGGACATGGCCATCTCCGAGCTCAAGGACTATCTCGAGAACGGCAACATCGCCCATTCGGTCAACTACCCGACCTGCTCCATGGGCAAGGCCCGGGCCGCGAGCCGCATCGGATGCCTGCACGCAAACGTGCCCAACATGATCGGTCAGATCACCGCAGTCCTCGCGAAAGACAACGCCAATGTGCAACGCATGGTCAACGAGAGCGCCGGCGAAAATGCCTACACGATGTTCGACACCGACGAGCACCTCGACGAAGCCACCATCGCAGCACTGAGAACGATTCCGTCCATGTATCGCGTGCGCGTCATCAAATAAAGCGCAGAGCGCCTACGCCCCGAGCTCATCCACCGCGCACGGAGCGCCCGGGGCGAGGCCGCTTTCGGCGGGCTCGAACCCCTCGAGCGAGGAAAGGCCACGGGCAACCAAGGCGCTCGCCGCGCTCGAGACGTTCTCGATGGGGGTATCGCCGCCCATCATGATCCATTGCCGGTACGCCGACAAAATCCCGCCGAACACGAACGAGAGGTAATAGTCGAGCTGATCGGAGCGCACGCTCGCCGGGATCATGCAGTAACGCTCAAGTTCCTCATACATGGACTGCTTGATGCAGGTGAACATCAGGTCGAAGGGAACGCACTCGAACACGCGCCGCTTGAGCGAGATGTTCTCCATGATGGCCCTGTTCACCATCTCGAAAAACACCTGGATGCGCACGGCAAAGCCGCCTTGCTCGCTTTCCCCCGTGCATGCCAGCAACCCATGCGTGTTCTCCACGATATCGTCGATATGGCTATCGAGCACATAAGCGAGCAGGCCGTCGATCGACCCGAAGTGTTTGTAAAAGGTCTTGCGGTCCACATCGGCCTTACGCGCGATGTCGGTGACTGTGATGTCCTCATAGGCCTTCTCCGCCAACAGGTCCTCGAACGCCGCGACCATTGCCGCACGTGAGCGGAGCACGCGACGGTCGACCCGCTCGCACTGTGACGCGGACGGCGCGGACGCCTTTGAGGCGCCTCGCTCCTCGACCATCCTCAAACGGCACCCATCCATACCCTTTGCTCCTCCACAGCTCGCATCCTTTGAGGCAAAACCCACATCTATCTGCACTTCGTTGAATAGACACAGTTCTATATTCCACATTTGTAGAATATACCACAGCTGTTACTATTCACGGCAAGGCGACGCGGCGAGTCGTTCCTCCGTCTTCGCGACTCGAACTGTAGGCATGCCCCGCGTCGCCTCCAGTGCGTCGAAAGAAGGAACAGCATGGCACTCACACAAGCGGCGGAACGAGCGGCCCTCAACAAAATCATCGACTATCTCGACGAGGACCCCGAGAAGAACATCGACACCATCATGACGCTCGTGGACAAATTCGTCCCCGAGTATGTGCTCCCCTCGCAACGCCGAGCCTTCGACACCGCGATCCACGAACGCAATAACTGGTACCGACTCATGATGCGAATCTTCGACCTCAACCCCGAAGTACGCACCAAGCTGCTCAAGACGCTCATTGTGGACTGCAGCGTCCTGGCATGGCCCCAGCAGGAAAGGATGCGCGAAAAACATCAGTGCAACATCCCGTATGCGATCCTGCTCGACCCCACGAGCGCCTGCAACCTGCGTTGCACGGGCTGCTGGGCGGCTGAATACGGACACGCGCTCAACCTTTCCTTCGAGGACATCGACTCCATCATCTGCCAAGGCAAGGAGCTCGGCTGCCATATCTACATCTACACCGGCGGCGAGCCGCTCGTGCGCAAGGACGACCTCATCCGCCTGTGCGAAAAGCACCAGGATTGCGCATTTCTGTGCTTCACCAACGCGACCCTCATCGACGAGGCGTTCTGCCAGGAAATGATCCGCGTGGGCAACTTTGTTCCCGCCATCTCCGCTGAGGGTGACGAGGGCACGACCGACTCACGCCGTGGCAAGGGCACGTATGCCAAGATCGAGCGCGCCATGAACCTGCTTCGCGAAAACGGCCTGCCGTTCGGCATCTCCTGCTGCTGGACGCGCGAGAACGCCGACGCCGTGGCCACCGAGGCGAACATGGACTGGATGATCGAGAAGGGCGCGCTGTTCTGCTGGTACTTCCACTACATGCCCGTGGGAGCCTCCTCGCCCGCCTCGCTCATGCCCACTCCCGAGCAGCGCGAGCGCATGTACCACTTCGTGCGTGACATGCGCTCCAAGAAGGAGCTGTTCACCATGGACTTCCAAAACGATGGCGAGTTCGTGGGAGGCTGCATCGCCGGCGGCCGCCGCTACCTGCACATCAACGCCGCGGGTGACGTCGAGCCCTGCGTGTTCATCCACTACAGCAACGTCAACATCCACGACGTCACGCTGCTCGAGGCCCTCAAATCGCCGCTGTTCATGAAATACTACGAGAACCAACCGTTCAACGACAATCACCTGCGGCCCTGCCCCATGCTCGAGAACCCCTACGAGCTCGGCCGGCTCGTCGCCGAATCCGGTGCGCACGGAACCGACCTGGTGGAGCCGGAGACCCCGGAGGACCTCCGCCGCAAGACCGTTGCCGGCGCAGCGGCGTGGGCGCCCGTGGCCGAGAAGATCTGGAACGACGAGAACGATCCCATGTACACCAAGCGTCTCGAGGGCATGCAACAGGGTATGGCAGAAACCGACCTCGAGAAATTTGAGCGCCTGGGGCACTTCGGCGATTGCCAGAACAAGAAGTAGCGCAGGCCGCGCCTGACGGACACTCGCGAAAGCGGGGCTCGAGCTTACGCCCGAGCCCCGCTTTTTTCATCCATTGTGGCGCAGGCGGGGTACGATAACGCCATATGTGATCGACCCGCGCGAGAGGACCGTCCATGAGAGCGCTTCCCTTCCCTTGCATTCGACCTGTCCCCGAGCATGCCGCCGAGGTGGCAGCTCTTCCCTATGACGTCTTTGACCGCGGCGAGGCGGCCGAGTACGTCGAGGGCAGGCCGCTCTCCTTCTTGAACATCGACCGACCCGAGACACAGTTTCCCGCTGATCAGGACATGTATGCACCAGAGGTATACGCGCGCGGAGCGGAGCTGCTGCACGAGCGCCTCGCGGACGGGACCTTCGTGGAGGACCGCAACCTGGCGTATTACATCTACCGCCTTGCCTGGGAGGGACACGTGCAGACCGGCATCGTCTGCGTGTGCGCCGTCGACGAATTCGAAGGTGGCGTCATCAAGCGCCACGAGCTTACGCGCGAAGAGAAGGAACGCGACCGCATCGAGCACATCGAAGCGCTCGGTTGCCAGACGGGACCGATCTTCCTCACCTACCGCGACCAGCCCGTGCTCGACATGATCGTCGGCGCGGCCACGACCTCCACCCCGTTGTACGACTTCGCCGATGAGTTGGGCGTGCGCCAGACCGTCTGGGAGGTCGTGCGCCACGATGCCGTCGATGCGCTGCGCGCCATGCTCGGCACGATTCCGTGCGCCTATATCGCCGATGGGCATCATCGGGCTGCGAGCGCCGCGAAGGTTGCACGCCGCATACGCGAAGAAGCGCGGGCGGCAGGCACTTACACCGGAAAGGAGCCGTTCAACTACGTCCTCTCCGTCCTGTTCCCCGCCAGCCAGCTCACCATCCTGCCGTACAACCGCGTGGTTTCCGACCGCAACGGACTCGATACGTACGAGCTGCTCGAGGTGCTGAGCGGCGCAGGATTCGGCATCGTGGAGGCAGAGGGGCCGGTGGAACCGCGCGAACACGGCGTGTTCGGGATGTACACCGACGACACCTGGTACGAGCTGCGGGCGGACGACCCCAACCCGATAGCCTATGCCGCGGAGAATGCCGGCAACGATTTCAACGCCGAGATGGGATCGGCCGAGGATGACGAGCGCCGCAGCGGTGGATCGAGTCAAGATGACGAAGTGGCCTCCAACCCAGCAAACTCCCTTGATTGCTCAATCCTGCAGAGCTGCATCTTGTCTCCTATTTTTGGAATCAAGGACCCCCGCACCGATCCGCGCATCTCCTTCGTCGGCGGCATCCGCGGAACCGAGGAGCTTGAGTGCAAAGCGGGCGTCGAGGGCGTTGCGTTCACGATGTGCGCGACGAGCATCGACCAGTTGCTCGCCGTAGCCGACGCCGGCGAGGTTATGCCGCCCAAATCCACGTGGTTCGAGCCCAAGCTGCGCAGCGGCCTGTTCATCCATCGCATCGCGAAATAGCAATCGTTTCGCAAGGCGCTCACCTGGCAAAACCGGTGATTCGCATGGCCTCCCTTCTTCAAAAGGGAGGCCATTTTCATGTAAAACCGAGCATTTGGTCAAAATACCCTGATTGTGCGCTCAAATCCTTCCGGTTTTTGCCTTGCATATTTTCCCGCCTTCACCAATCCTGCGGTTTTGCCGCAAGCCTCCAGCCCGGCAGGACAGAGCCGCTCACACGTAAAGATTCGTCTTAGGCAATCCTGGGGTTTTGTCGCCCGCGACAAAACCCTTCAGCGCACAATCAGGGTATTTTGACCACACTTCGAAAAACGTACGATGCGCGTCGCCTCAGATGCAAAAACCTATGCATGCCGCAGAGCAAATAGACGCGAATTATACATTTCGTCTAAACCCTGAATCCAGTTGGGCAAGTGGAACGCCAGTCACGGCCCAATCAACAACAAGCTTCGAAGCGCACCAGGAGTAAAATTCCTACTCCCCGAGCAAATCCCGCAACTTATCCTGCTCGATGATCTCAACCAGCTCGAACGCGCCCTTGTCGAACGCGAAATGCATAACACTGCAGTTGCCCGGCACCTTACCGCAGCCAAAACCGCCATCGGGCACCCACTTAGTCAGAAACTCACGGCACGCCGACCCGTGACTCACCACCAAAACGCGCTCATGCCCAGGTTGCTCCATAATCCGTGCCAGGGCATCGCTCACGCGGGCGCGGACGGCCATCTGCCCCTCCCCACCAAACGGAACATAGAAGTCGCCCCAGGGAAACGGCGGCATAAGGTCGACCCGCTCGCCCTCGAAGGCCCCGAAGCCCCATTCGCGCAGTTCCTCCACGCGCTCGTAAGGCATATCCACGATGCGCTCAATCGTCTGCTGAGTACGCGTCAGCGTTGAGGTGTACGCATGGTCGAACGCGATCCCCTCGCGCGCAAAGTACCGCCCGATACGCTCCGCCTGCTCCTCGCCCTCCGGCGTGAGCGGGGCGTCGCACCAGCCCTGGATAACGCGCTTTTCGTTGAACATGGTCTGGCCGTGTCGAACCAGATACAAATCACCGCTCATCGAAGCCCCCACTCGATGTGACATCATGTTTACGGATGTCGCATTTGCTCATATCAATGTGTTCCGATTGTATCAATCGATGAGCTGACAGCGCTCGCAGGGTCCAAAGGTATCCCTTTCCTTTCGCATGGGTAGGATTACATATGTACGTTATCTAACTTCTGTCGATTGGAGTGGCCATGAGAGAATTCATCGACGACGAGGGCGAACGGCACATCGATCCCTTCTGCTTTGACGAGTTTGGGATGATCGACCGTGGTATCAAGGCGATCAGGTTCCTATACGGCGTAACCGGAGTAGTCGGACTCATCGGCGGCGCCGCCCTGCTCATCTGGCCCGTGAAGACACTCGTGGTGCTCGCTGTCATCCTCGGAGCATACTTCATTATCGCAAGCGTTGTGCGCATCGGTGTGGCCGTGGGCACGCCCTTCATGCCTGCGGGCTGGCGCGCACTCAATATCCTCTCCAGCCTCTTGCTGCTCTTCTGCGGCATCATCATGCTCAAGAACCAGACCGCATCCGCTGCGGCCCTCGCGACGCTCGCAGCCATCGCAATCGGATTCGGCTGGATTATCGAGGGCGTGGTAACCCTCGTCGAGACGGGCATGGTGCACAACCGCGGTCTCTCCATTCTCTCCGGCGTATTGTCGATTGTCGCGGGCATCGCCGTGTTCATGTTCCCGCTCGAATCGGTCGACCTGATGATCGTCTTCTCCGGCATCGCGCTCGCGGTGCTGGGCGGCGTGTTGCTCGTCCGCGCGTTCACCTTTGGAAAGATCTCACGCTAACGGCGTTCGCGACGCGCCCCGTTTGCGCATCGTCCGCAACCCAACACCGATACTCGCCGCCCGGGCCCCCGCAAAAGGCCTGGGCGGTTTTGTCTATCTGAACCCACAAAAACGACCCCTTGACCTTCACGCTACGTAAAGGTTTATCCTACGGGCGAAACGGAACGGGAGGGGCATGTGAGCGCGAACAAGGCCTATGGCATCGGAGAAGTCTCCGACATCGTGGGGGTCTCAACCCGAACGCTCAGATATTACGAAGAGACGGGACTGCTCGTACCCGCGCGAACAGCCAACGGATATCGCCGCTACACCCCTGCGGACCTCGACCGCTTGCAGGAAATCCTGCTCTTGCGCCACATGGGGATGAGCGTGGCGGAGATTCCACGCGCCTTGAGCGCAACGGAAGAGGAGCGCCGGCGAACGCTCACGCGCCACCTTGGAACGCTCAGGACCGAACGAGAGCGACTCGATACCCTCATCCGCACCGTCGAGAACACAATCGAGCACATCGAGAAGGGAGTCCCCATGGACGATAAGGCGAAGTTCGAGGGCATGAAGCACGACCTCGTGGAGCAAAACGAGCGCGAGCACGGTACCGAGGTGCGCGAGCGGTGGGGCGACACCGCCGCAGACGAGGCAAACCGCAAGATGCTCAACCTGAGCGAGGGCGAGTTCGAGCGCCTCCAGGAGCTGGGGCGCGCAATCAACGAATCGCTCGAAGCGGCCGTGAGCGCGAAAGCCGATCCCACTGGCGACGAGGGAGAACGCATCTATCGCCTCCACCGGGAGTGGCTCGGATTCACCTGGAACTTCTACACACCCGAGGCGCACAAGGGCCTTGCGGAGATGTACGTCGCAGATGAGCGTTTCACCGTCTATTACGATGGCAACGTCGTCGGCTGTGCCGCTTGGCTGCGAGACGCGATAGCCGCGCACGCGCGATAGCGGGCCGAAATGACGCCGCGCGCGAGCGTCCCATCGATGTCGAAGAATATGAGGCCCTTGATTTTCATTGCGGCGCCACCTTTCAAGGGCAGCCCAAACCGAATGACAGCATTATGCGAATCTACGCCCTATGACAGCAGTGCGAGGCATCTGGACCCGTTATGCATCTCGCTGCAGGCCCCATGCGAGCTTTGACGCTCGCCCTTAGCCGCCGGCATCGATTTTTGTCCGGACGAATCGATACCATTATCGCAGGGAGTGGATTCCGCTGCGTCCCGCGGAGCGACGCTAAAGGAGGTCTCGGATGGACGGGGCTACGAACACATTGAGGCTTCAGATCATCTTATCGCTCATCGTATTCGCGCTCGGCGTACTGGGCCTCATCGTCTACGCATACCTCGAATATCGCAAGAAGCCCGCAGCCGAACAGCGCGTGATTCGCAAAAGGCTTCTCATCACTTTGGGGTACGGCGCAATCAACCTGATCAAAATCACAGTAGCGATTGTTGTGGCGCTATTTGCCTCGGTCTTTTGGCTCGCGTTTAAGGAAAACCCGCCGTCCAAACGGCGATAGCGTGCGCTCGTACAAACCATCGCTGAAAAGCAGGCTGGGCGCACGCGGGTGTGCGAGAGGGTCTTCACGTCTCGCCGCCCCGTCGGAACTCCCATGGCTTCCGAATTCGCGGGCCTTTTTGGCAATGAACGCATCCGCCTCGACTTCACTCACCTCGTCGGCCCACAGCTCACCGATGAACATGTCCATGATCTCCGTGCTGTGGACCCAGCGCCCCTGGGCAAAGTCGTACGTTTGGTACACCGCGTCGTCCATGCGATGGATTCTGATGCCGTTGTCCTCGATGTAGTACCTCACACGGACCCCCTTGCATGTGGCGACAATCGCACGTTGGTAGGATGCCGGTCCCGCCTCAATTTAGGGACTGTCCCTAAATTGAGGCGGTGCGGCAGAGAGCAACAGCCTAAACCATCACTTTATCCATCAGTTCTTCGTACGTGCTCACGAAGTCATAGCGCACGTCATCCTCGCCGAGCTGCTCGAAGAGCTTGCGAGCGCAGCTGATTTTGGCCTTCTCGACGCCCTTGAGGTTGAGAGACTGCAACGACCCCTTGGTCTCCGCCACGAAGAAGATGTGCTTCACCGCGCCCTCGTTGAAGGCGATGGCCCAGTCGGGCGCATAGTCGCCCACGGGCGTGGGAATCTTGAATGAGCGCGGCAGGTGCGCGAAAGCGCACACCTCGGCCGACTCTTCGAGTTCGCGCGCAAACTCGCGCTCGGTGTCGCTGTCGAACACCGTCCAATCCTGTACGCCGTGGCGCGAAGTGGAGAGCGCCCGTCCCAGGTTCTCGGGCATGTCCTCGGCAAAAATCTCGGCCGCATCATAGGTGCCGGCAACGCGGTTGTAGCGAATGTGCTCAACCACCATGCGTGCCTTCTCATCCACGATGAGAGCCGCGGCCTTGGCGATGAACTCCTCCGGGTTCACACGGAACCTGGCGAAGCGGTCGGGCGCGATGCCAGCCAGGATGGCCGCGGCAGTCGTGCGTGTGATGCGCGACTTGTCGGCGACCTCCCCTACCAGGTCATATGCCACATTGGACACGGCACCGCTGTTGACCTCGAACATGGCGCTCGTGGCACCGCCAAAACCCTCGGAGGCCTCGAGCTGCTCGCGCGTAGACTCGGCGCGCTGCGCGCCCTGCTTAAGGCGGTAGCGCGGCGTGGAGACATTCAGGTTCTTATTGATGCCCTCGATAGCCTTGCGACGCAGCTCATCGCTGTCAAACTCCACGGTATAGGCATGCTTGTGGTTGATGCGCGCCCACAGCTCCTGGAACTCCTTCTTATGGAAGTTGTCATTCAACTTGTTGCTGGACACCTTTGTATCGAAACCGTTCTCGATCTTGATGCTCGTGTCCTCGGCGCTCCGGGCGATGCGCTCGATCTGATCCAGGAACCCGTCGAGATGCTCGGGGATGTCCCCGTCCGGCACACCGCGCAGCCCCTCCTCGTGGAACTTCTCCGTGAGCTGGCCATCAAAGTCGATGAGACGGTTCATCTTGAGCGCATCGACGATACGGCGAGCATCGTCGCCCGTGAGGACGTACTCCACCCCGGCGTTCTCCACGTGGCATCCGGCGAACAGCTCTTCCTCCACTCGGCGCGGGCGCTCGCGCAGCTCGTCAGCGGTCTCGGTCTGCAGGGACTTCACAAAGCTGTCGTAGCCCTCCGAGGCGATCACCGTGAGTAGGTTGACGGCGTGCACGCCGTCGCGCCCCAGCAGCGCCGCATCTTGACGCGTGCCGTTTTGGTCCACACACAGGCGCAGGCCGCGGCCGACCTCCTGGCGCTTGGAGATGTCGGAGTCGCCCGAGCTCTTGAGCGTGCAGATCTGGAACACGTTGGGGTTGTCCCAGCCCTCGCGCAAGGCGGAGTGCGAGAAGATGAACCGGCACGGCTCCTCAAAGGAGAGCAAGCGCTCCTTGTTCTTGAGAATGAGATCGTAGGCGGCCACGGCGTCCTCGCCCTCGGCAAGCTCGCTGCCGCGCTTGAGTTTGCTGTTGCAGGCCCGCCCCTTCTTATCGATGGAGAAGTAGCCCTTGTGCACCTCGTGCGCGTCAAAACTCCGCAGGTAGCGCAGGTACGCCGGGTCGTACGCGTCGTCGAGCGTGGGCACGGACGTGCGCTCGGAGATGGCACGCGCGTACTCCTCCTCGAAAATGCGGCCGTACTCTCCCACGCCCTCGGAGCCGTCCTCGTCGTACACGCGATACTTGGCCACCTCGTCAATGAAGAACAGCGAGAGGCACTTGATGCCCTGGCGGAACAGCACCTCCTCCTTCTGCAGATGGGAGGCGATGGTCTCGCGGATCTGGATGCGGCGCAGGTCCTCTTCGGAGGAGTCGTTGGCCACCTGGCCGCGGTAGAGCCGCTCGTGGTTGTCGAACTCCACGTAGCCGGTCTGACCGTTTTGGTCGGGCACGATGCGCAGGATGCGATAGCCATGCGCATAGGTCTCTAGCTCGCCCGAAGCTTGGTAGATGTTGTCCAGCTCGTCAAACGTACGCGTGGTGCGCTTGAGCGAGCCACTTTTGAGCTGCTGGGTGAACTCGATCACTGCGCGCGGCGGATGTTTGGGGCTCACCTTGATATCCTGCAGGTACACGTAGCCGTCCGTGCCGCGCATGCCCACCATCTCGATGCCCTTGACCTCGATGCGCTTGACCAGGCGCTCGTTGTAGGCATCCAGCGGGTCGAGCGCAAACACGGCGTTGTGGCGCTCCTTGTGCGTGGCGGAGTAGTTGAGGCTGAACAGCGGATTGAACTGCTGCATGGCCTTGCGCGTGGCACCCGTCTTCTTACCCATCTTCTGCGGCTCATCGATGATGAGGATGGGATTGGTGGCGGAGAGCACGTCGATGGGACGACGGCTGCCAAAGTCATCGCGCTCGGAGAACATGATGCGCGCCGTCTTGTCGCCGCCGCGACCCTCCTTGCTCTTGGACTCGTCGAACGCGTTGAACGCTTGCATGTTGATGACCATGACGGAAATATCCGCACGACTGGCGAAGGAGTCGATCTCGTTTAAGCGACTCGAGCTATACACGAAGGCCCACAGCTGCTTGCCGTAGCGCTCATGGAAGTGCTTGGCCGTGATCTGGAGCGACTTGGCCACGCCCTCGCGGATGGCGACGCTCGGCACCACGATGATGAACTTGGACCAGCCGTAGCGCGCATTGAGCTCGAACATAGTCTCGGTGTAAACGTAAGTCTTACCGGTACCCGTCTCCATCTCCACGTCGAGCTCCACGGCACCCAGGTCGTGGTGCAGCTCGGCAGAGACGGGGACGCCGTTCTTGCGCTGGGACTTCTTCACGTTGTCGAGCAAATCGGAGCCGGACAGGCGCAGCGGGGCGTTACGGAAGCCCGAGCCATCGTCGGTCACGGCGCCATCGGCGGAGTCGATGATGCCGAGCTTGCCCTGGCCGTGCTTGTCGACAGCGGCAGTGCCCACGTCACGCAGATAGGACTGCGCCTCGATCTTTGGCTGACCATCGAAAACCTTCACCACGGCATCGGCCGCACGCGTCTGGTAATCGAGGACGGTAAACTTGAATTCCATCGATTACACCACCCGGGTCTCGGTCTCGGGGCTCACGGTCTTGAAGATCTCCTCGAAGTTGGCCAGCGCGTCGTCGCCCGTGAAGGACGCGTCGCGCAGAACCGCCCACGCGGGCTCGCGCTCGGCCATGGCGCGGACCACGTCCTCGGGAACCTCGCGATCGAAGCAAGCAACCAGCGTGTCGTCGTCCACGGAGTAGACGGTCTTGCCGCAGATGTCGAACGTATCGATGCGCGCGGTGTAGGGGATCTCCAGCTTGGGGAACAGCTGGAAGAGGATGTCCTCGGGCGTTCGACCGGGCTTGACGTTGTCCGCCAGGCTGAAGAGCGCGTCCTGGAGCAGCGTGTCGGGCGTGCGCTGGACGTCCTCGAAGTTGGACGAGTCGATCTTTAGTACGCGGAAGCCGATATCGGGCATGCGCTTGGGCTCCTCACCGAGCTTAAGCTGGGCGTTGGACTCCTCCACCTCGGCTGCGATCTTGGCGCCCGCACGGCGGATGCGCTCCTTGCCGATCTCGCAGATATTCTTGTAGCCAGCTTTGGCAGCCTCGGACTTCTCGTCGCACACTTCGGGCAGCTGCACCATGATGAACTTGCGATTGCCGCCGTCCTCGGCGTTCAGCTGCATCACGGCATGGGCGGTTGACCCAGTTCCAGAAAAGAAATCTAAAACCCTATCATTTTGACGAACGGTAGACTTTATACACCTCAGCAGCATTGCAATGGACTTTTGCCCGGTAAAGTCCTGCTCAATTCCAAGCTGCTTTGATATTTTTTCTCCAGAGAAGGAAACGATTGCAATCGAATTGAGGTCATCATATTCATTGCAGTTCCAGGTATCTTCTAGCGGATACCTGTCGGGTCTGCTTTCGTGATTCAAGTAATTGAGGAGATCAGCCTGCTCCCTTTTACCAAGACCAAGGTCTTTCAGTTTTTTGGATAACGCCGGGGTCTTTTTTACCAGAGGCTTAAAATCTTTATTTTCGATATATAGTTTGAGAAAATCGAGCGCATCTGAAGACTTTGAGTAAAACAAAATCGAATCATGATTTCGAATGAAATTGTTTGCCATTGTTTTATAACCTGACAACCATCCAATTCTCCAGATTATTTCACGCTGAAAATTACCCTCTCCAAAAATTTCACTCATGATTCGCCGAAGAGAGTCGACTTCATTGAAATCAATCGAAACGAATATCGATCCGTCTTCAGCAAGCAAGTCCCTTGCGAGAAGCAAGCGAGGGTACATCATTGAGCACCAATCGGAATGGAATCGTCCATTAGCCTCGCCATTAATCCTATAAGCAGAATCAAGAACGTTGCCCTTTTCATCGAAAGCAGCGCTATCCGTTCTCTCATCTTCTATAGAGCGAGCAAAGCTATCGTTGTACAAAAAATCGTGGCCGGTATTGTATGGAGGGTCAATAAAAATACACTTGATCTTGCCAGCGTAGGTCTTGCGCAGGATCTTCAGGGCATCGAGGTTGTCGCCCTCGATGTAGAGGTTCTCCGTGTTGTCCCAGTTAACGCTCTCCTCGGGACAGGGGCGCATGGTCTTGTCGATGGCGCGGATCGCCTCGGCGCGGGCCTTCTGCTTGCCGGGCCAGGTGAACTGGTAGCGCTCGCGCTTGTCCTCGGCGATATCGCCCACATGGGCCTTGAGCGCCTCGACATCGATGCTGTGGCGCACGTTGCCGTCCTCGTCCAGCACCTCGGTCACGATGTCCGGGAACAACTCCGCCAGCTTGGCGGCGTTCTCGGCGGCGATATCCGCCGTGCGCAACTCGACCTTTTCCATTGCCTACTCTCCTTTCAGCAAGGAGAGCTCGGCCTTTGCCTGCTTATACGCCTTGAACGCGGCGTTGCGCTTGGAGGGCTGAACCTCCTTTGCGTACTTCCGCTTGAGCTGAGCGGCCTGCGCCTCCAGCTCCTGTATCCGTTTTTCCTTCGCCAGGCGCGCATCGACGTCCTCGACCGAAGCATCGTCGAACAGCACCTGGGCACATAAGCCCTCCCACACCTCGGCAAGCGAGGCGCCGGAAAGCGTAATATGCAATTGATCCTCGGGCACCCATTGGGCACCCACTTGCAAGCCGTGGCGCATGGCGGCAAGGCGCGCCCTGCCCTCATGGCAGCACACCATGAGGAGCTTGCGCGGCACCGCCTGCGTGACGGCAGCAAGCGCGCGCTCGGGAACCGTGTCCGTCTTGAGGTCCACACGTAGGACGGAGATCTCGTCGATCCCGTCCGCCGCGGGAATGCCGCAGGCCGCCTCCTTGATGGCGGCGACCACGCAGAGCGCCTCGATGCCGCTCACGAACTCGTCCTTTACGGGAGCCGCGAGCGACAGGCGGCTGTAGAAGGCCTTCTTGGGCAGCGGCTGGCGCACCTCGACCGTGCTGGGCAGTCCGAACATCTACCTCACCACCAAGAAGCATACGAGCTCAAAGTCGTCGAGCCCCGCCACGTCGTTCTCCAAAAAGCTCGTGGTGCCGGAGCTGAAGAAGCTATCGATATCCGCCTCGCGCTTCTCATCCACAATGGACAGCACGGCGGCGTCAAGCAGCTCGGAGGCGTGGCCCATGTCGCGACCGTCGTGCGTGACGCGGTTATAGGCGCGGCAGAGCTCCGCATCCGGCTCGGACTTGCCGCGGCACAGGCCGCGCATGGCGTCCAGTGTGTCCTTGGGGCTCAGGTACCCGTGAAGCACCTCGCCGTCGTCGTTCACGTACACCAGGTAGAACGGGTGCACAGGATTTTGCACGGCGGCATCCAGCTGCTGGTTGACGTTACGCAGCACGAAGATGATGCCGGGGTCCTCGCCCGCCACCACGGCGTTGATACCCGCCGGCACGCGCTCGATATCCGGGTTTGCCTCGTGGTACGCCACGAGGTCCATGCGAAAGTCGTTGAGGCCCAGGTCCGTGATGGACACGCCGCCGCTCACGTCCTCGAGGTCGACCACCTCGCTTTGCATCTGCTCCAGCTGCGCACGGCGGTACTCAAGATCGCCCTTCTCGTTCTCGTTGAGGTAATCGTCGTCGCCCGTCGACGCCATGACGGTGACGTGCATGCGGTTCTCGACGCGCTCCTTGAGCTGTATGTACTTGTCGAGTTCGACATTGGGCCAGAAGTTGACCAGCTGGATGCAATCGTTCTTGGAGCCGATGCGGTCCACGCGGCCAAAGCGCTGCACCACGCGCACGGGGTTCCAGTGGATGTCGAAGTTGACCAGGAAGTCGCAATCCTGCAGGTTTTGGCCCTCGGAGATGCAATCCGTGGCGATGAGGACGTCGATGTCCTTGCCCGCCAGGCGCGGGTACACCTGGTCGCGCTCCTTGGAGACGGGGCTGAAGCACGTGAGGATCTCCGAGAGGTCGGCGCGCACGCCGTCCACCGTGGTCTTGCCGCCCGCAGCACCCGTGACCTCGGCCATACCCAGGCCCAACTCCTCCACCACCAGCGGGCGCAGCTGATCGTAGAGGTAGTGCGCGGTGTCCGCGAACGCGGTAAAGACGATGACCTTGCGGTTACCAGCGTTGATGGGACGGGCGACCTTGTTCGCGATGACCTGCTTGAGCGCGGCGAGCTTGGCGTCGTGCTCGGGGTCGATCGGGGCGACGAGGTCCAACAGGTCGCGCACGATCTGCGCATCCGCCATGATGTCGCGCTCCCAGCTGACCCAGTCCATGTCGCGTAGGTCATAGCGGGCCTTCTTGCCCACCATGAACTCCGAGGTCTCCTCGTCGTCCACGTCATAGTCGAAGCCGTTGGCGTCCTCCAGCAGGTCGCCGGGGACGGATGTGCCGCTCGTGCGGAAGCGATCGATCGCGTCGAGCGTGTGTTCCATATGCGACAGCACGCGCTCGAGCGTGAGGCGGAACGACGCCACCGAACTCTCCAGGCGCTTGAGGAGATTCGCCGCCATGAGGCGCTGCACGCCTTTCTCGCGGCCCTCGACCGAAATCTTGCCGTCGCCGTCCTCGTACTTAGGCTTGCGGCTGGGCTGCACGTACTTCATGGGTACGTAGATGGCCAGCTCGAGCTCGTAGAGACGCTCGGCGATTGCATCGTAGGTGGCGGGGCCGTCCTCCGTGCAAAGATCCGGGCGCAGGCTTACCGGCTTGTTGCGTCGCGGGAACGGGCCGATGGCCGCAGCATCGTAGTAGCGCTGGATGTGGCTGCGCGAGCGCGCGACCGTAACCTGGTCGAGGATGCGGAAGAAGTCGAAGTCCAGCGAGCGCGTGAGCGCCTCGGTGGTACGCTCCTCCGCCGGCAGCTCCGACCAACGCGTGAACGCGCCCTGCGCGCGGCGAAACACGTCCTCCACGTTGGACTCGAGCCCAAGGCGCTCGGACCACTGTTCGGGGTCGCCCTGGTACGCGAGGGCGAGTTGGTTACGCAGATCGCGGAAGCGGTTGTTGACCGGCGTGGCCGAGAGCATGAGCACCTTGGTGGGCACACCGTCCTTGACCACGCGGTTGAGCAGGCGCTCGTAGCGGTTCTCACTCGCCTCCTCGCCATCGCGCGCCGCACGCGAGCTGTCGGCGCCGTTGCGGAAGTTGTGGGATTCATCAATGACGACCAGATCATAGTTGCCCCAGTTCAGGCGATCCAGGTCGAGGCCATTCGACTTTCCGCTGCTTCTGGACAGGTCTGTGTGGAACAGGACATCATAATTCAACCGATCCGATGCAATCGGGTTGTTCACATAGTTGTCCTTGTAGGTGTTCCAGTTTTCCGCCAGTTTTTTGGGGCACAGCACAAGAACCGACTTGTTTCGGTTCTCATAATACTTTACGACAGCCAGTGCGGTAAAGGTCTTGCCAAGGCCAACACTGTCCGCAAGGATGCAGCCGT
>URWW01000022.1 GCA_900551665.1 uncultured Collinsella sp.
TCCGCTCACCACCAACATGCTTTCCTGGGCCAAGCAGCACGTCGAATGGTCTCTTGCCGCCGGCGACTATCAAGATCCGAATGGCGTGCTCATGACGGTGATCGACGTCAACGGCGACGCGCTCATGAGTGTGGGGCCCTATGAGCCGCTCGCCGACCGGTCCCGCGATGCCCTGGTTGCCCGTGCGGAGGAGGCCCGCCGCGAGCAGGCCAAGACCGGCGTCGCCCCCGAGCTGCTGGCCTCGGTGACGCCCGAGGGGCGCATGCTGGTTTTCGCCGCGCCCGATGAGCATCTCTGCGGTGCCGCGACCCTTGTGGAGCAGCTTGCTGCCACGCAGGGCCGTGAGGCCGTGCGTGCCTTGGGGGACGGCGCCCGTCTTGCTGACGCCCTCGATGCCGTCGAAGAGGAGAGCGTCGTCTTCCTCATCTCCGACGAGCACGGTGTGGTGGTCGAAGACGAGCGGGCGACTCCCGTGCCCGTTTCCGCCGAGGCCCTGGAGACGGCCCGTGCCTTCGCAGATGGGCTGGCAAAGCTCTTCAAGTAGTTCGGTTTGCGCTGCGGGCTTATCCCCGCGTTTCCCGATGCGCCGGTCGCGCTGCCGCTGTTGCCCCGGCGCCTCTCGATCGTGCGCTCGCGCCCATGAGGCTTACATTGCTGAAACCTCACCGACCCGCCGCCTTCGCATGCGGCGGGTCGCGTCATAATGGAGCAAAGTAACGTAGAGCGGGCGTTTCTCAACGGCCGCCAAGGTGATGAAGAGGAAGGCGACAGGGGAATGGCGCGCATATTCGTGGTCGAGGACGACGCACCCATTCGCAACGAGGTCATCGAGGTGCTCGAGCGCCAGGGCTTCGAGGTGTCCTACTGCCTCACGTTCGATCGCGTGGTCGACGATATCCTCGCCGCCCGACCCAACCTCGTGCTGCTCGACCTCACCCTGCCCGGTACGGACGGCCAGCTCATCTGCCGCGAGTTGCGCCAGCAGTCCGATATTCCCGTCATCGTGCTCACCTCGCGTGTGACCGAGGTCGACGAGGTCATGAGCATGACCATGGGCGCGGACGATTTCATTTCCAAGCCGTACAGCGCCCGCGTGCTTGTTGCGCGCGTGCAGGCGCTGCTCCGTCGTGTGCAGGGCTCTGGCGAGGCTTCTCACGAGCTCGCGCATAACGGGTTGTCGCTCGATCTGTCTCGATCCACGGCCACCGCCGTCGACACCGGTCGAAGCATCGAGCTCACCAAAAACGAGATGCGCATCCTCTCCCTGCTCATCGGCCACGCGGGCACGATCGTGAGCCGCGAGGCCATCATGCGCGACCTATGGGACTCCGATGCGTTCGTGGACGACAACACCCTCACGGTGAACATCAACCGCCTGCGCGCGACGCTCGAGAAGATCGGCATCACGGGATATCTCACCACGCACCGCGGACGCGGGTACTCGGTGTAGGGGAGCGCACGCTATGAGCTTCGTGAAATTCATGGGGTCGCATTGGCCCACGCTCGCCCTGTCGGTCGCGGCCGCGGCCCTCAGTGCGTTCGTTTTGCTGGTCTCGGGTGCGGGTGCGGGTCTCTCCCTGCTCGTGGCGAGCGTGGTCGTTGGCTCCGCGATCATCTCAATCGCTATCGACTATCGTCGCAAACGCCCGTTCTATGGGGATCTTGCCGCCTGCACCGACGACCTCGAGCATCCGCTGTGGATTTTCGAGATGGTGGACGAGCCCGACTACCCGGAGGGCAGGCTTGCCTACGAGGCCCTGAGCGCCGTGTCGAAGGCCGCCAACGACGACGTCTCGGAGTACCGCCGTCAGGCTCAGGACTATCGCGAATACGTCGAGACCTGGGTCCACGAGGCGAAGTCGCCCCTCGCCGCCGCCCACCTCATGCTCGAGAACCTCATGGAGAGCCTGCCCGCCGATGAGACGGGCGAGGTGCTGCTCGAGAAGACCGAGGCGCTCGGCGAGGAGCTCGACCGTGTCGAGGGCTTTATCGAGCAGGCGCTGTTCTTCGCCCGGTCCGAGTCGCTCGACCGCGACTACCTGATTCGCCCCTATAGCTTGCAAAAGCTCGTGGGCGATGCGGTGCGCGCGAATGCGCGCGTGCTGATGGGGGCGCATGTGGCTCCGTATCGTATCGATTTGGAGCAGACGGTGTTCACGGACGAGAAATGGATGAACTTCATCTTGGGGCAGCTCATCCAGAACAGCGCGAAATACGCTGCGGGCGAGGGTGCCGAGCTGGTGTTCTCAAGTCGCCTGTGCGATGAGGGGCTGTCGAGCGAACGCATCGAGTTGGAGGTGCGCGATAACGGCTGCGGCGTCGAGCAGGCCGATCTGGCGCGCGTATTCGACCGCGGTTTCACCGGCGAGAACGGGCGCACGGGCAAGCGTGCCACGGGTATAGGCCTGTACCTGGTCAAGCGCTTGTGCGACAAGATGGGGCTCGCGGTGCGCGCGCAATCGGCGCCGGGGGAGTACTTCGCGGTGACCATCGCGTTTCCAACGAACAAGATGCACTACTTCGAATGATTGCTTTGTGAGGGGCCAAGACGAGCCGACCGCCCGTCGTGCAGGGGGCGCCGCTCAGTGATAAAGGCGTTGACCATCACCCGCAAAAGAGGAAAATGAAGCGTCGGACGTATGGGAACGTACGTCCTTCGTTCGTTTATGGGGGTGTAGCATGGCGACAAAGGTCACGCTCAAGGAAATCGCGCAGGAAGTCGGGCTGTCACCGTCGGCGGTGTCGCTCGTTCTCAACGACCGTCCCTGCCGCATCTCGGATGAGAATCGCCGGCGCATCAAGGAAGTCGCCGCGCAGAAGCGCTATGTGCCCAATCAGATCGCGCGCAGCCTTGTGATGCAGCAGTCGAGGACCCTCGGCCTCATCGTGCCGAACATCATGAGCCGCTTCTTCTCCTCGTTTGCCCGCAACCTCGAGGTGCGCTGCCGCGAGCGCGGATACGCCCTGTTCATCATGAACTCCGACGGCAAGACCGAGAACGACGCCGACCTGGTTCGCCTGCTGATCAACCGCGGCGCCGACGGCATCTTCCTCGTCGCCGCCGAGGAGGTCTCGCCCGACCCCCTGCTCATGGAGCAGCTCGAGGCCGGTATCGTGCCCGTGGTGATGGTCGACCGTTCGATTGAGAACGCGCTTGGCGACAAGGTCCGATTTGACAGCGAGCTCGGCGGATATCTGGCAACCAAGCACCTGCTCGACGAGGGCCATCGCCGTATCGCGTGCGTGGTGAACACCGCATCGCACACCGGCCGCGATCGCCTGGCTGGCTGCCGGCGTGCGTTTGCCGAGGCCGGTGCACCCTTTGGCGAGGACCTGGTGTTCGAGAGCGACTATTACATCGCCGACGGATGCCGTGCCGCTGAGCGCATTGTGGCCTCCGACGCCACGGCGATTTTCGCGAGTTCCGACAACATTGCCCTCGGCGTGCTCAAGTGCCTGTACGCGCATGGCAAGCGCGTGCCGCGCGACTACTCGCTTGTGAGTTACGACAACTCCGCCGCCGATGCGCTGTTCGAGCCCGCGCTCACCGCTATCGAGCAGGACGTCGAGGAGCTGGCCGATCACGCGCTTGAGCTGCTGCTCGCCCGTGTCGAGGCTAAGGACGGCACCCTGGGCCCGTTCGAGGAGCGAGTGCTTCCGCCGCGCTTGGTCCACAACGCCAGCGTCTCCCGTCCCTAACGTTCCAATTGGGGACAGGCGCAAATTGAGGCTCTCGTCATCGGTTCGACTGGTAACCTGCCAGAACCGCGAAACCTCTCAATTTGTGCCTGTCCCTAATTGAGACATGAAGAAGGCCGCCCGAAAGGGGCGGCCTTCTAAGTTGGGGGCTGTGGGTGCGCGGCGTGTTCCGCTTGGCGCTACTTGACGACCAGGATATCGCAGTCGGTGTTGCGCAGCAGGAACGTCGAGATGGAGCCGAGCAGCGCGTACTTGATGGAGGACAGGCCGCGAGCACCGCAGAGGACCAGGTCGGGCTCGATGACGTCGAGCATCTCGTCCTTCAGGGTCTCGCGGATGCGACCGGCGCGAATCACAACGTCGACGGAGGGGATGGCGGGGTTGGCCTTGGCCTCCTCGACCTGGGCGGCGATGGAGTTGGTGAAGGCGTCCTGAAGCCCCTGGACCAGGTCGGCGGGATAGGATCCGGCGGATTCAAGCGCCGTGGAGTCGATGACATGGCCGATGACGAGCGCGGCGCCGTTGTTCGCGGCGACCTTGATCGCGCGGGCGAGGACGAAGTCCTGCTGCTCGGTGCCGTCAAGGGCGACGAATACCTTGGAATAACCCTCGTGCATGGTGACCTCCTTGGTCTATGCGGGCTTTCACGCGCCCGTCTCATGGTGCTTTACCATGCCACAGTTATACCCATTCGGCTTACATTTGCGTTCGATATATCGCAAACGGCGCGCATTTTCGGTGCAGCGCATCGTGTCGGGTGATAATGGGATATCGCGCCGCAGGGCGGCGCTTTTTGTATCGACATGCTCGGCGCGCACCGTCACGCCCCTGAGGAGGACACGTGGATATTATCGAGCTGCTCAAATCCGCCTTCCTTGGCCTGGTCGAGGGCATCACGGAGTGGCTGCCCATCTCGTCGACGGGCCACATGATCTTGGTGGATGAGTTCATCAAGCTGAACGTCACCGAGGAATTCTGGAACATGTTCCTCGTCGTCATTCAGCTCGGCGCCATTCTCGCCGTATGCGTGCTGTTCATACGCGACCTGTTGCCGTTCGGCTTTGGCAAGACGCGACAGGAGTGCCGTTCCACCTGGAGCCTGTGGGGCAAGATCATCGTCGGTTGCCTGCCCGCGGCCATCATCGGCATCCCGCTCGACGACTTCATGGAGGAGCACCTCTACAGCGCCGGGGTCGTGGCCACCGCGCTCATCGTCTACGGCATCGCCTTCATCGTGATCGAGCGTTGGCGCGCCAATAAGCTCGCCGCGCGCGTGGGTGCCGAGGGTGTGACGCCGGGCGGTAGGCCCACGGGCTCGCATTTCGCCGCTCCCGCCCCCGCTGTCGAGCCCACTGAGGGTGGCGATTTCGGCTCCATCACCACGCTTGACGACCTCTCTTATAAGACCGCCTTCGGCATCGGCTGCTTCCAGGTGCTCTCGCTCATCCCCGGTACCTCGCGTTCCGGATCCACCATCATCGGCGGCTTGCTGCTGGGCACCACGCGCTCCGTGGCGGCCAAGTTCACCTTCTTCCTGGCGATTCCCGTCATGTTCGGCGCGAGCTTCCTCAAGCTTGTGAAGTTCTTCCTCAAGGGCGGCGTGTTCGACCCGAGTGGTATCGCCATCCTCGCGGTCGGTTGCATCGTCGCGTTCATCGTCTCGCTCGTCGCGATCAAGTGGCTCATGGGCTTCGTCCGCCGTCACGACTTCACGGCGTTCGGCATCTACCGCATCGTGCTCGGCGTCGCGGTTCTCGCGTACTTCATGCTGGTCTAAGCGACTTGCAGCACGGTGCGATACGCATTGTGCGTATCCTTTGCATGTACATGGCACGTACTCTGGCATACTGGGTACGTGCCATTTTCTTTTGAAAGGTTTCGTATGACGAACGTGTATTTCAACCATGACGGCGGTGTAGACGACCTGGTGAGCCTGCTGCTGTTGCTGCAGATGCCCGAGGCCCGTGTGACGGGCGTCTCGGTGGTGGACGGCGATTGCCAGATCGAGGCGGCGCTCGAGGCGTCCCGCAAGATCATCGACCTCTTTGGGGGCAAGCAGGCGGCCCTCGAGGTTGCGGCGTCGGACTCTCGCCCGCATCATCAATTCCCCTCGGAGTGGAGGGGTTCCGCCTTCACCTTTGATGCGCTGCCCATGCTGAACGAGCACGGCGCGCCTCGCACGCCGATCGCCGCGCGCCCGGCCCATCTCGACCTGGTGGATAAGGTCATGGCCGAAGAGGGCAAGACGACCCTGCTGTTCACCGGCCCCTTGACCGACCTCGCCCGCGCGCTGGACGCCGAGCCCGCCATCGAGGAGAAGATCGAGACGCTCTTTTGGATGGGCGGCTCGCTTGACGGCCACGGCAACGTGGTGGACCCGTGCTTTGACGGCACCGCCGAGTGGAACGCGTTTTGGGACCCCGAGGCGGTCAAGCGCGTGTGGGACTCGTCGCTCGAGATTCACATGGTGGGCCTGGAGAGTACCGAGGAGCTGCCGCTCACGCGTGATCTGTGCCAGCACTGGGCCGAGCTGCGTCGGTATCCGGCCATCGACCTGATCGGCCAGGGATATGCGCTGGTGCTCAACGTGGCCGCCAACAACGTGTACTACCTGTGGGATGTGCTCACGACCGTCTACTGCCTGCACCCCGAGATCGCCGAGGTGGAGCGCGTCCGTTGCGATGTCCGCGTTGACGGTGCGGCCGCGGGGCGTACGTATCGCTGCGAGGAGGGGCGCGAGGTGACGCTCGTGACGCATGCCGACCCCGAGCGCTTCTACGCGCTCGTCGACGAGCTCGCGATGTCCGCGGCTCCGGCGCTGTACTAAGACGTATCGACCCCGAACCCCCCACGGAGCTGACATGAACATCCAGATCTTCGGAACCAAGAAGAGCTTCGACACCAAGAAGGCCCAGCGCTATTTCAAGGAGCGTCGCATCAAGTTCCAGTTCATCGACCTCAAGGAGAAGGAGATGAGCAAGGGCGAGTTGCAGAGCGTGATGCGCGCCGTCGGCGGCATCGACGCCGTGATTGACCCGGATGCGAAGGATCAGGATACCGTGGCGCTCATCACCTATCTCGCCGAGAGCCAGAAGTTCGACAAGCTGCTCGAGAACCAGCAGGTCCTGCGCGAGCCCATCGTGCGCAACGGCGCCAAGGCCACCGTGGGGTATTGCCCCGACACCTGGAAGGGCTGGGAGTAGGCCTGTCGGCGCATCTGCGCGAGAGTGATTTTGCCAAATTCGAAAGAAGTGTGACCGGCGCCCCTTGCTAGGGGCGCCTTTTTGCTGAATGGGGATGAGAAAAAGAAAAAAAGAGCGCCCGCGCGACGCATGGCAGGGGTGATTCGTGGCTATTTCTCGCTGAAATCTCGTTTGGTAGCGGTCCGCATGTGCTCATTGGTCACACATCTGGAGAATTTGACAATCGCAGAATCGGCGGCGCTTCCCAGGCGCATAAAAACGCCGCCTACCGAATGGGTGATGCATGCGGTAGGCGGCGGCAGTGTTGATAGCGCCAAGTTGATCTGGCGGCGGGTGCTTGGCGTGCTATTGGAGCTCGTTGAGGAAGCTCGTGCCCTCGCCGTTGCCGGGGACGCCGAAGTTCTCCAAGATCGTGGCACCGATATCCGAGGCAGTCGGGCGCAGGCCCAGATCCACACCGCCGCGCATGGAGGGGCTCCAGGCGAGCAGCGGTACGAGTTCGCGGGTGTGGTCGGTGCCGCGATAGGTGGGGTCGTTACCGTGGTCGGCGGTGATGATCAGCAGGTCGTCGTCGCGCATGGCGTCCATCACGCCGCCGAGGCGCCGGTCGAAGTCCTCGAGCGCCAGGCCGTCGCCCAGCGGGTCGCGGCGGTGCCCGTACACGGCGTCGAAATCAACCAGGTTGGTGAAGCACAGGCCGTGCCAATCGCGCGCCATGACCTCGTCCACGTGGTCCATGCCGTCGGAGTTGCTCTCGTTGTGGTAGCTCTCGGAAAAGCCGTTGCCGCACAGCAGGTCGTAGGTCTTGCCCACGGCGATGGTGTCGAGGCCCGCGTCGCGCAGGAAGTCGACGACCGTGGGGCCGGTGGGGGTCAGGCCGTAGTCATGGCGGTTGGCGGTGCGGGTGAAGTCCGCGGCGCAGGTGCCCACATACGGGCGCGCGATCACGCGTCCCATGGTGATCTCGGGTCCGTTGATGAGGGTGCGCGCGTACTCGCAGATGCGGTAGAGCTCCTCAAGCGGAATCACGTCTTCGTGCGCGGCGATCTGCAAGACCGAGTCGCCCGACGTGTACACGATCAGGTCGCCCGTGGCCAGTTGGTGCTCGCCGTAATCCTTGAGAACTTCGGTGCCCGAGTAGGGCTTATTGCACACGATGTCGCGACCGCTGAACGCACGGAGCTTGTCGAGCAGCTCGTCGGGGAAGCCCTGCGGGAAGTAATCCACCTCAAAGCGCGTGGGCAGGCACATCATCTCCCAGTGGCCGTCGAGCGAGTCGTTGCCCAGGCTGACGATGCGCATGCGGCCGAAGCCACCGGCGGGCTCGGTGTCCGTGCTCACGCCGGCAAACGGTTTGCCGGGGCGCACGCGGCCCAGGCCGAGACGCTCCATGTTGGGGAGCGCGAGCGGGCGCCCCTGGTTGTCGACCCACCATTGGGCCATATGGCCGAGGGTGTCGGCGCCGTCTGAGTTGTACTTGTCGGCGTCGGGCGCGTCGCCCACGCCGATCGAGTCGATGACGATGGTCAGGATGCGGCGATACTTCTGAGTTGCCATGAAAGGTCCTTTGCGAACGACGAAAGCCCCGAGCGCGCGATTGCGGTGCTCGGGGCGACGGTGCATGTGCGGTGCTTAGGCGTCGAGCTCGCTCAGGATGGCGATGCTCGCGGAGACGCCCAGGCGGTTGGCGCCGGCCTCGATCATGGCCTCGGCGTCGGCCAGGGTGCGGATGCCGCCGGCGGCCTTCACGCCAAAGTCGGGCCCGACGGTCTCGCGCATGAGGCGGACGTCCTCGACGGTGGCGCCGCCGGTGGAGAAGCCGGTGGAGGTCTTCAC
The DNA here is from genome assembly GCA_900551665.1 of uncultured Collinsella sp. GTDB lineage: Bacteria > Actinomycetota > Coriobacteriia > Coriobacteriales > Coriobacteriaceae > Collinsella. The sequence goes on from URWW01000022.1 coordinate 8,739, forward strand.
AAAGTCCGCGCCCCCCTCGACGGTGAGACGGCTCGCGCGGACCTTCTCCTCCTCGGTGAGCAGGCAGCACTCGATGATCACCTTGAGGTGGGCACCGCCGGCGTGAGCGGCCTCGGCCACGGCGGCGATGTCGGCGCGCACTACGTCGTCGTTGCCGGCCTTGAGCTCGCCGATGTTGATGACCATGTCGACCTCGCGCGCACCGGCGGCCACCACTTCGGCGGTCTCGGCGGCCTTGGCGGCGGTGGACATGGCGCCCAGCGGGAAGCCGATGACGGCGCAGGTCATGACATCGGTGCCCTCGAGGGAGGCGGCGACGCGCGGGACCCAATAGCCGTTCACGCACACGGAGGCGGTGTTCAGCTCGCGTGCCTCGGCGGCGACGCGGTCGATTTGCTCGGCGGTGGCGTCCGCCTTGAGCAGGGTGTGGTCCATGTACTTGGCGAGTTCGGATTTGGTGAGGGACATGGCGGTTCCTTTCATTTGAAGCCCCGGGTGGGACGGTGGTTGCAGATGCGTATGTGGGGCGTATACCCCGAGGAGTGTCTGGCTACGCGTACGCAACGCCCGCAGCCGTGACGCTCGCGTAGAGCAGGGGCTCGACGTGCGGCTCTTGTGGTCCGTACGTGTAGGCGCCGGCGAGCGTGGCCAGGCCGGTGGCGAGCTTCCCCGCGTCGTTGGCGTGCGCGACGGCGATCGGCTCGCCGCACTCGACGGGATCGCCGTAATTCTTGAGCAGGGTGATGCCGCAGCTGTGGTCGATCTCGTCGTCGAGGGTGAGGCGCCCGCCTCCGAGTTCGGCCGACGCCACGCCCACGCGTTCGGTATCGATATGCGCAACGAAGCCCGCGCACGGTGCGCACAGCGTCTCGTGCAGGGCCGCCTGCGGGAGCAGCGAGGGGTCGTCTATGACGCGCACGTCTCCGCCCTGGGCGGCGACGATCTCCTTGAGCTTGGCGAGCGCCGAGCCGTCCTCGAGCACGCGACGCGCCCGCGCCTCGGCTTCGTCGTGGTCAAAGCGTCCCGTGAGCTCGAGCAGGTCGCTCGCGAGCATGATCGCCTCGTGTGTGAGGTCGGAGGGTCCCTGTCCCTGCAGGGTCTCGATGACTTCTGCGACCTCGAGGGCATTGCCGATGTTGCGCCCCAGCGGGCGGTCCATATTGGTGATGAGCGCCTTCACGCGGCGTCCCATGCCCTCGCCGATCTCGACCATGGCCTGCGCGAGTTCGATGGCCTCGGGCACGGTCTTCATGAATGCGCCGGATCCGACCTTGACGTCGAGCAGGATGCAGCCCGAACCTGCGGCGAGCTTCTTGCTCATGATCGAGCTGGCGATGAGCGGTATGCAGCTCACGGTTGCGGTAACGTCGCGCAGGGCATAGATGAGCTTGTCGGCCGGGACGAGGTTGCCCGTCTGGCCGATGATGGAGGCGCCGTGCTCCCGCACGCAGGAGAGGAACGCGCCATCTGTGAGGGCGGTGTCGAATCCCGGGATGCTCTCGAGCTTGTCCACGGTGCCGCCCGTGTGGCCAAGACCGCGCCCGGTCATCTTGGCGACGAACGTATGCCCGGGGTCCATGGCCGCAAGCATGGGCACGACGGCGAGCGAGGTCTTATCCCCCACGCCTCCGGTGGAGTGCTTGTCCACGGTGGCGCCCGGGATGCTCGAGAGGTCCATGACATCGCCCGAGTTCATCATGTGCATGGTGAGCAAGCGGGTTTCCTCGGGCGTCATGCCGCGTAGGTAGATGGCCATGAGCAGGGCGCTCGCCTGATAGTCGGGGATGCGCCCGGAGGTGTAGCCATCCACGAAGAAGCCGATCTCGGCGTCGCTGAGCGCGCCGCCATCGCGCTTCTTCTCGATGATGTCGTACATGCGCATAGGGTTGCCTCATTTCCATGTGGCGGCAAGGGGGCGCCGCCGGAGCCATTGGCGAGATGGGGGTTAGTGCCCGAGGTTCTCCGGGCCAAAGCCGTAGGGGAGAAGGTCTTCGAGGGTGGCCTCGACGAATGCGTCGGGGCTCGTCCCCATGAGGATGCGGAAGGTTGCCGGGTCGCAGAACTCGCGCATCACCTGCCGGCACACGCCGCATGGCGCGCACAGCTCGCTGATGGGCTCACCTGCGGGGCCTCCGACCACGGCGATGGCCGTGAAGTCCCGATGCCCGTCGAAGACGGCGCGGAAGAACGCCGTGCGCTCAGCGCAATTGCCCGGCGAATAAGCCGCGTTCTCGATATTGCACCCGCCGTACACAGTCCCATCGGCGCACAGCAGCGCCGCACCGACGGCGAAGTTCGAATACGGGGAATACGAGTTCTCCCGAGCTGCGATGGCAGCCCGCACAAGTTCAAGGTCGCTTATCATTTCGCTCCTCTTCGATATTGGATGGCTGGCCTTTGGTAAACGCAGGGTGCCCGGGGCGCATATCGTCCGATGCGAGTTCCGCACGAGCCGGAGGGTCCAGTGGGCCCTCCGTGCGAGCAGGACTGCCCGAGCAGCGGATGATATGCACCCCGGGCACCCGGAGGGCTACGTGGCCCGGTGCGAGCAGGACTGCCGGGCGCAGGATAAAAAGGACGGGCCTCCCGTTGGGACCGGATTACCCGCGCGAGCCCTTCTCGTAGGGCACGCCGTCCGCCTTGGGCGCCACGGAGCGGCCCACGAACAGCACCAGCACGACGAGGGTGAGGATGTAGGGCATGATGGCGAGGATCTCGCTGGGGATGGGCACAACGCCGCCGCCCAGGATGATCACGAGGGCCTGCGCCATGCCGAACAGCAGGCACGCGCCGAACGCGCCGTGCGGGGTCCACTTGCCAAAGATCACCGCTGCCAGCGCGATGAAGCCCTGTCCGGCGACGGCGGTCTGCGTGAACTGGGAGATGATTGCCAGTGTGATGGAGGCGCCGCCGAATCCCGCCATGACGCCGGAGAGCACGACGCAGATGAAGCGCGTGCGGCTCACGTTGATGCCGAGGGTGTCGGCGGCGGCGGGGTGCTCGCCCACGGCGCGGACGCGCAGACCCCACTTGGTCTTGTAGAGCACGAACCACACCACGGCGGCGGCGATGATGCCGAACACGACGGTGACGTCGACGTTGAGGTTCGCCCACGGGGTACCGGCAAAGGCGCCGCGCCCGAAGATCTTGGGCAGCGTCTCGATGGAGGGGCTCTGCGTGCCGCCGTCCCACATGAGGCGGGCGAGGAAGAGCGCGAGGCCGGGTCCCAGCATGTTGAGGGCGATGCCCGAGACGTTCTGGTCGGCGCGGAAGGTCACCGCGGCGACGGCGTGCAGCAGTGCGAAAACGCCGCCTGCGATGCCTGCGCACAGGAACGCGATCCAGGGGTTGCCGGTGTAGAACGAGACGGCGGCGCCGGCGAGGGCGCCGATGGTCATCATGCCCTCGATGCCGATGTTGACGACGCCGGAGCGCTCGGAGATGACGCCGCCCAGGGCGCCGAAGACGAGCGGGGTCGCATACATGAGGGTGATGCCGATGAGCAGCATGATGTTGTTAAGCATGGTTGGCCTCCTGCGCGTCGGGAGTGGCCGCTGCGATTTGGGCCCTCTCGGCAGAGCGCTTCTCCAGGCGCTCGGCGATGAGGGTGACCACGCGGGCGAGCGCGACGAAGAACACGATCGTGCCGATCATGATGTTGATGATGTCGGTGGGGGCGCCCACGGCCATCTGCACGGAGGTGCCGCCGTAGAGCAGGCCGCCGAACAGCAGGCCGGCGAAGATGCACCCGATGGGGGAGGAGCCGGCGATAAGCGCGACGGAGAAGCCGTTGAAGCCGTAGTTCTCGAATGCGGCGAGCGTCGAGATGCAGTGCGGCTGGATGCCGGTGATCATGAGGGCGCCGGCCAGGCCGGAGATGCCGCCCGCGATGACCATGGCGAGCACGGTGTTGCGCTCGACGGGCATGCCGGCGAACTCGGCGGCGTCGCGGTTGAAGCCCACGGCACGCAGTTCAAAGCCGAGCTTGGAACGGTAGAGGACGAACCAGATCGCGACGGCGACGAGGACGGCCACGATGAAGGCGATGTTGACGTCGGTCTTGACGAGGAAGTCGTAGAGCCACGGCACGTTCTGCAGGGTCTCAAGGCCCTGGTCGGAGAGCTTCCACTCGGGCAGGATCATGGTGTAGCTGGAGGGATTCACCGGGATCGACGAGGTGGAGCTCGGGCGATGGAACATCTCGGAGTTCACGACGAAGTTGTTGAGGTACAGCATCGTCCAGTTGAGCATGATGGCGGTGATGACCTCATGGATGCCGAAGCGCGCCTTGAGGAAGCCCGTGATGGCGCCGATGGCGGCGCCGCCGGCGATGCCGGCGAGGATGACGACGGGCACCTGCAGCACCATGGGCAGGTCGAGCGTGGAGCCCACGAGCACGGCACACACCGCGCCGGCCACGTACTGGCCCTCTGCGCCGATGTTGAACATGCCCGTCTTGAAGGCGAACGCCACCGAGATTCCGGTGAGGATGATGGGGGACGCCTTGATGATGGTGTTGGAGATGTACTTGGGCTTGGAGAACACACCCTCGAACAGCGCCGCGAAGGACGCGACGGGGTCGTAGCCAGCCACCGCGAGCAGGACCGCCGCCACGGCGAATCCGAGCGCGATGGCGATGAACGTAGCGGTGATGGGGCGCTTGAGGATGCGCTGGAGCAGGCTCTCCTGGGGTTTGGCGGTATGCGCCGCGCCTGCGGTTGCAGTGGATGCCATGCTATTCACCTCCTGCCATGAGCAGGCCGATCTTGTTTTCGTCGACCTCGCCCTGCTTGAATGTACCGGTGATGCGGCCGTCGTAGATGACGTCGATGGTGTCGGACACGCTCATGACCTCGTCGAGCTCGAGCGAGATGAGCAAGATGGCCGTGCCGCGGTCGCGCTCGGCGACGAGCGCCTTGTGAACATATTCGATGGCTCCCACGTCCAGGCCGCGCGTGGGCTGCACGGCGATGAGCACGTCGGGATCGTTGGAGACCTCGCGGGCGATGATGACCTTCTGCTGGTTGCCGCCGGACAGGCCGCCGGCGGTTTTGTCGGCGCAGTCGGTGGGGCGGACATCGTAGTCGGCGATGAGCTGCTCGGTGTATTCGTGCATCTTGGCGCCGTCGAGCATACCGTGCTTGCCGAACTCGGGCGTGCGGTACTTCTCGAGCACGGCGTTCTCGGCAACGGTGAAGGGCAGCACCAGGCCGCGCTTCTGGCGGTCCTCATGGATGGTCGAGACCTTGTGGTCGATGACGTTGCGCGGCGTGGTGTTTTGGATCTCTTCGCCGTTCACGAGGATCTTTCCGGAGGTGGCCTTGGTCAGGGAGGTGATGGCCTCGACGAGCTCCTTCTGGCCGTTGCCATCGATGCCTGCGATGCCGACGATCTCGCCGGAGCGGACCGCGAGGTCGAGGCCCTTGACGGTCTCGATGCCGCGCTCGTCGTTCACGTGCAGGTCGCGAATCTCAAAGACGGTCTTGCCGGGCGTGGCGGGCTGCTTCTCGACCTGGAGGTTCACGTGGTGTCCGACCATCATGTCGGCGAGGTCCTCCTCCGTGACGTCCGCGACGGTGACTTCGTCGACGTACTGGCCGCGGCGGATGATCGTGCAGGTGTTGGAGGACGCCTTGATCTCCTTGAGCTTGTGGGTGATGACGATGATGGTCTTACCCGCGCTGGTGAGGTCGTGCATGATCTGGATGAGGCGGTCGATCTCCTGGGGCGTGAGAACCGCGGTGGGCTCGTCCAGGATCAGGATGTCGGCGCCACGGTAGAGCGCCTTCAAGATCTCGACGCGCTGCTGCATGCCGACCGAGATGTCCTCGATCTTGGCATCGGGGTCGACCTCGAGGCCGTACTGCTCGATGATCTGGCAGACCTTCTCGCGGGCCTTCTTCATGTCGAGGATGCCCGCTGCGCCGCACACCTCGCTGCCGAGCACGATGTTTTGGGTCACGGTGAAATTGTCCACGAGCATGAAGTGCTGGTGGACCATGCCGATGCCATGGGCGATGGCGTCGTTGGGGGTGTTGATGACGACGGGCTCGCCGTTGAGGCAGATCTGGCCCTCGTCGGCTTGGTACAGACCGTAGAGCACGTTCATGAGCGTGCTCTTGCCGGCGCCGTTCTCGCCCAGGACCGCGTGGATCGTGCCCTTCTGCACGGTGAGGTCCACATGGTCGAGTGCGGTGAACGTGCCGAACGTCTTTACGATGCCGCTCATCTGCACCGCGTAGCGCGCATCTGGCTTCATAGGCCGTTCGCTCCTTCCATTTCTCCTTCGGGTTCGGGGCCCTCCGGCCCCTCTTCGTCCCGCGCCGAGGGCGTCCTTGCGGGCGCTCCCGGCGCGGGACGGCTCGTCTGCTCGCACGAGCCGTGAACGACGCGGGCCGGCGATGGCGCCGCAGGGCGCATCGCCGGCCTGGCAAAACGTTGGACGTTAGAGCGAAGCGACGTAGTCGTTGAACGCATCCTCGGTCGCGGGGGGCTCGATCTCGCCGTTCTTGATCTTGTCGAACAGCTCGACGGCGGTGTCGTACACGCCGGGCTCCATGAGATCGTGGTGGGTGGAAACGGCCACGGCGCCGTCCTTGGCGGAGAGCTCGATGTTCTTGCCGCCGACCTTCTCACCGTTGGAAGCCATGGTAGAGACCTCGATGACGGCCTTGTCGACGTTCTTCATGACGGAGGTCAGCATGTTCTCGGGGGCGAGATCGTGCTGGTCCTTGTCGACGCCGATGACGAGCTTGCCGGCATCCTGGGCGGCCTCGATGACGCCGTTACCGGCGTTGCCGGCGCAGGCGAACACGATGTCGCAGCCGTCGGAGTACATCTTCTGACCAGCGGCCTTGCCCTTGGCGGCGTCGGTGAAGGTCTCGATGTACTGGGAGACGACCTCGACGTTGGTGCCCTCGGTGGCGTTGGCATAGGCGACGCCGGCCTGGTAGCCCCAGTTGAAGGTCTCGAGGACGTCGGACTTCATACCGCCGACGAAGCCGACCTTACCGGTCTGGGTGGTCATGGCGGCGATGTAGCCGGCCACGAAGGAAGGCTCCTGCGTCTTGAAGGTCACGCCGGTGAGGTTATCGAGCAGGTCGGCCTCGGGGTAGGCGTTGTCGATGATGGCGAAGTGCACGTCAGGGTTGGTCTTGGCGGCGTTCTGGATCGCCTCGGCCATGGCGAAGCCGATGCCCCACACGGTCTGGGCACCGTCGTCGACGGCCTTGTCCAGGTTCGTGGCGTAGTCGGACTCCTGCTTGGACTCGGTGTAGCCGACCTCGATGCCGGTGTCCTTGTTGAGCTGCTGCAGGCCCTCCCAGGCGAGCTGGTTGAAGGACTGGTCGTTCACGCCGCCCATATCGGTGACCATCTGGACCTTGTAGTCGGCAGAGGCGTCGGCGGGAGCGGAGCCCGCGGGCTTGGCCTCGTCGCCACCGCCGCAGCCTGCGACGGAAAGGGCGAGGACGCCGGCAAGGGCGAGACCCATGAGACGATTCTTCTTCATGTTCTTCCTTTCTTGCGTACGGTTGTCGCTTGCAAAATGGGCGCATCGCTGCGCCGTATCTTCTGCCGTGCCTGAGCAAGGGCATGGCGAAAGACCATGGGGGGATGCGGGGCGACGGCGCTCGATGCGCCGCGCGCTCCGGACCGAAAGGCGTCCGCCCGGCCTTCGCGATGCGCGGGGCCGGGCGGACGAGGGGATTTATGCGGGCAGGGCGAGGGAGAGGGCGATCTCCATCATCTGGGTGAAGCTCGTCTGACGCTCGTCGGCCGGGAGGGACTCTCCGGTGAGGGGCAGGTCGGAGACGGTGAGCAGGCACAGGGCCTTCTTGCCCAGGCGCGCGGCGTTCATGTAGAGCGCGGCGGCCTCCATCTCGACGGCGAGGACGCCCATCTTCTGCCAGGTGGCGGTGGAGGAGGGGTCGTCGAGGTAGAAATGGTCGGAGGACAGGATGTTGCCGACCTTGACGTCGACACCCTGCGCACGGCCCGCGGCAACGGCGCGCTCGAGCAGCTCATAGCTTGCGATGGGGGCGTAGGAGCCGGGGAGGTTGTACTGGGCGGCGTAGTTGGAGTCGGTGCAGGCGCCCATGCCAGCCACGACGTCGCGGACCTTGATGGACGGGTCGATGCCGCCGGCGGAGCCCACGCGGATGATGGACTCAACGCCGTAGAACTCATAGAGCTCGTGGGAGTAGATGCCGATCGAGGGCATTCCCATGCCGCCGCCCATGACCGAGACGGGCTGGCCCTGGTACGTGCCGGTGAAGCCGAGCATGTTGCGCACCTCGTTGAAGGTGCGGACATCCTCGAGGTAGTGGTCCGCGATGTACTTGGCGCGGAGCGGGTCTCCGGGCATCAGGACCGTTTTGGCGATATCGCCGTAATGAGCCCCGTTGTGGGGCGTAGGGGTGCTTTCCATAATGGGACGAGGCCTCCTTGCGTCGTAGGTATAACAGAGTACACTTTCTCACCTACGCGTGAGGTTGGCTATTGGAATTCGGTGGGAGGACGCTGCGCCCAGCGAGCGGTTGCCCAGGTCAGAGGGTCTATCCTGCTAAAGCGGATCACCAACCGCGCCAATCACCTCAAGGAAAAAACACTCCCATAAATGAATGAGAAAAAGTCCCATTTGCGATACCCTTTGGGACCTGTGCATATGGTATCCTTGCAAATGTGAATAAATCTTCGGCCAACGGTCTCTTTTTTCACATGGGCGCGAGCGTTTTTTCGGCGAGTGGCACGTGCGAATGTCCGGGGATTGTTGCCGGGGATGCCAAATTTGGGGCGGGGACGCCCCGCGAGCACGACGAGGAGCGTGGTCACGCAATGCAGGAGGCATGGGAAGGCTTCGAGGGCGGCAATTGGCTCAACGAGATTGACGTCCGCGACTTCATCCAGAAGAACTACACCCCGTACGAGGGCGACGAGTCGTTCCTGGTGGGTCCCACCGAGCGCACCGTCAAGCTGTGGGATGACGTCATGTCGCTGCTTCTCAAGGAGCGCGAGCAGGGCGGCGTCCTGGACATGGACACCAAGGTCGTGACGGGTATTCTGTCCCACAAGGCCGGTTACATCGACGCCGAGCACCCCGAGCGCGAGACCATCGTCGGCCTGCAGACCGACGCCCCGCTCAAGCGCGCCCTGCACGTCAACGGCGGCATCCGCATCGCCTGCCAGGCCGCTGCCCAGCACGGCTACGAGGTCGATCCCGAGATCGTCGACTTCTACACCAACAAGCGCAAGACGCACAACGCCGGCGTGTTCGACGCCTACACCCCTGAGATGCGCGCCTGCCGCTCCGCTCACATCATCACCGGTCTGCCTGACGGCTATGGCCGCGGCCGCATCATCGGCGACTACCGCCGCGTCGCCCTCTACGGCGTCGACGCCCTGATCGCCGACAAGGAGGCCCAGAAGGCCTCCACGCCCTCCGTCATGACCGAGGAGACCATCCGCGATCGCGAGGAGCTGTCCGAGCAGATCCGCTCCCTCAAGCAGCTCATCGAGCTCGGCAAGCTGTACGGCTTCGACATCGCCCGCCCGGCCGCCAACACCCAGGAGGCCATCCAGTGGATGTACCTCGCCTACCTGGCTTCCGTGAAGGATCAGAACGGCGCCGCCATGTCCATCGGCCGCACCTCCACCTTCATCGACATCTACGCTGAGCGCGACCTCAAGAACGGCACCTTCACCGAGGAGCAGATCCAGGAGTTCGTCGACCACTTCATCATGAAGCTGCGTATGGTCAAGTTCGCCCGTACCCCCGAGTACCAGAACCTGTTCTCCGGCGACCCGCAGTGGGTCACCGAGTCCATCGGCGGCATGGGCGTCGACGGCCGCACCCTCGTCACCAAGATGAGCTACCGCTACCTCCACACCCTGGAGAACATGGGCACCTCCCCGGAGCCGAACCTGACCGTCCTGTGGTCCACTCACCTGCCCCAGGCCTTCAAGGAGTTCTGCGCCAAGACCTCCATCGCGTCCTCTTCCATCCAGTATGAGAACGACGACGTCATGCGCGTCTACCACGGCGACGACTACGCCATCGCCTGCTGCGTGTCCTCCATGCGCGTCGGCAAGGAGATGCAGTTCTTCGGCGCCCGCGCCAACCTCGCCAAGTGCCTCCTGTACGCACTCAACGGCGGTGTCGACGAGGTCTCCAAGAAGCAGGTCGGCCCGAAGTTCCGTCCGGTCGAGGGCGACACCCTTGATTTCGACGACGTCATGGCCAAGTACAACGACATGATGAAGTGGCTCGCCGGCGTGTACGTGAACACGCTGAACGTTATCCACTACATGCATGACAAGTACTGCTACGAGTCCATCCAGATGGCCCTGCACGACAAGGATGTCCACCGCTGGTTCGCCACCGGTATCGCCGGCCTGTCCGTCGTGGCCGACTCCCTGTCCGCCATCAAGTACGCCAAGGTCCACCCGGTCCGCGACGAGAACGGCGTCATCGTCGACTTCAACATCGAGGGCGACTTCCCCAAGTACGGCAACGACGACGACCGCGTCGACGTTCTCGCCCACGACATCGTGCACCAGTTCATGGAGTACATCCGCATGAACGACACGTACCGCAACTCGGTGCCCACCACTTCCGTCCTGACCATCACCTCCAACGTGGTGTACGGCCAGAAGACCGGTGCCACCCCCGACGGCCGTAAGGCCGGCGTGCCGTTCGCTCCTGGCGCCAACCCCATGCACCAGCGCGACACCCACGGTGCCATCGCCTCCCTGTCCTCCGTCTCGAAGCTTCCCTTCCGCGACGCTCAGGACGGCATCTCCAACACCTTCTCCATCATCCCGGGCGCGCTCGGCAAGGAGGACCAGGTTATGTTCGGCGATCTGGATCTCGGTGACGTCTCCTTCGAGAACCCGGTTGCCTGCTGCGACTGCACCGATTCCTCCGCTCCCGAGGGCTCCGAGGACCGCTAAGGCCATCGGACATTCGGTCCGTCTGTAATGTTTCCGCGCCGGTGGTAATTCTTATTCACTGGCGCGGTCAATGCTGATATAATTTCAGTAACAATTCCTATTCCGGCGCGAGAGGGCGCCGAAGATGAAAAGGAGTGCACCAATGAAGGTCGCTGACATCCCGCAGGCTCAGGCCGACAATCTCGTGAGCATGATCGACGCTTACGCCGAGAAGGGTGGCCACCACCTGAACGTCAACGTGTTCAACCGTGACACGCTGCTCGACGCCCAGGCTCACCCGGAGAAGTATCCCCAGCTCACCGTTCGCGTTTCCGGTTACGCTGTGAACTTCCACAACCTGACCAAGGCTCAGCAGGACGAGGTTATCTCCCGTACCTTCCACGATAGCTTCTAAGCGATCACCCACACGGGCACCGCTCTGGCGAGGGACGTCGGCATTGCCGGCGTCCCTTTTTGCGTCGATGGTCGGGTTTACGGGTTGAGAACGGCTGCGAGTGCCAGGAACAGAACGAGGAGGGCGATGTTGATGAGAGTGAACCAGAGCAGGTAACGCCCCGTTTGCGCACCGTGCGAACGTCCGTAAGCGCGCAGCGTGATCAGACTGGCGAGTGAGGCGACCGGCGTTCCCAGGCCTCCGATGTTGGCCCCGATAAGAAGGCCGATGCCATTGCCGGTGAAGCCGGAGAGCATGATCGCGGCGGGCACATTGCTGATCACCTGGCTGGCTAGAGCAGAGACGAGGACCTCACGCCCGACGACGATGGATTGCAGGGTGCTGGCGACAACTTGAACGTGCTTGATGTTGCCCACGAAGATGAAGAAGCAGACGAAGGTGACGAGCAGGCTGTAATCGATGTGCCTGAGGACACCGCGGTCGAATGTGAGACAACCGATAACGGTGATGAGGACGCAGAGCTCCCAGTTCACCGCCCGTCCGACGCAGGCGAGCGCGAGGAGGAACAGGGCGCCGTATACGAGGACGAGCCGTGTGTCGACCTTTGAATCGGCGGCTTCGACGAGCGTCGCCGCCGTTTTGGGGACGAGCATGCACGGGGCGATGGAGACGAGGAAGCCGATGAGGCCGTAAGGAGCGATCGCGGTGAGGAATTCACCGAGTTCGAGCTCGAACGCCGAGTAGAGGTAGATGTTTTGCGGGTTGCCGATGGGCGTCATCATCGAGCCGAGATTTGCAGCGACGGTCTGCGCGACGAGCGTGATGATCGTCGAGCGCGGTTCGGACCCCTGGAAGAGCAGCAGGGTGAGGGGTGCGAACGAGATGAGGGCCACGTCGTTTGTGACGACCATGGCGGTGAAGAAGGAGAGCGTGACGAGCAGGAGCGAGAGGTGTCGCTGCGTGCCCTCGGTGCGGGTGAGAAGGGACCGCACGCGCGCCAGTAGGCCGGCGCGCGTGAAGCCGGCGACGACGGTCATCAGGCAGAAAAGGAGTCCGATGGTGCGCCAGTCGATCGCTTCGACGTATGTGTTCCAGTTTTGAGGTGTGGGTGGGAACAGGGCGGCCGAGAGAAGCGCGGCGAGAGCTGCGATGACGAGCACCGCCTCGGCCTGTATGAAGGAGCGAATCCGGTCGACGGGGGATGGATGCATGCTGGTCCTCAGGTTCGGGTGACGGGCGAAAATGACCGAGATGAATTTGGCCAACGGGGTATTATAACTTGCGAAATAATGCGTCTGCAGCCGTGTCTGCAGGTAAAGGGGGAGATGCGATTATGGCACGTGTTCAGCTGGATGAGGATAGGGACGTCGAGTCCAACTATGCGCTCGGGCGCATCCACTCCATCGAGAGCATGGGCACCGTGGATGGTCCGGGCGTGCGCTTCGTGGTATTCACCCAGGGGTGCCCGATGCGCTGCGCGTATTGCCACAACCCGGACACATGGACCGTGGGTGAGGGGGCCGGTACGTGCGTATCGGTCGAGCGCCTGCTGGGGGAGTATGAGAGCAACAGGCCGTTTTACCGCACCGGCGGCCTGACCGTCACGGGCGGCGAGCCGTTGCTCCAACCCGAGTTCGTGGGCGATCTGTTCGCGGCCGCCCATGCGGCGCCTGCGGGCCGTATCCACACATGCCTGGACAGCTGTGGATACGCGTATAACCCCAAGAAGCCCGAGCGTTTTGAGAAGCTTCTGAGCGAGACCGACATGGTTCTGCTCGACATCAAGCACAGCGACCCCGAGGGGCATAAGGCCTTGACCGGATGCGAGCCCGACCGCATCATCGCGTTCGGCGACGAGCTTGCCAGGCGCAAGATCAAGGTCGTGATCCGTCACGTGGTGGTCCCTGGAATCACGGACACGGAGGAGGAATGCGAGGCGCTCGGACGTCTCATCGCCCCGTGGCACAACGTGGTGGGTCTCGAGATGCTGCCTTATCACACGATGGGCATCGTCAAATATGAGCAGCTTGGCTTGGAATACCCGCTCAAGGGCGTGCCCGCGATGGACAAGGGCCGTATGCCCGTCCTTCGCGAGGCGGTTATGCGCGGGTTGCGCGCGGGCCGCGCGGCGGAACACAACTGCCAGGGTTAAGCGAAAGCGGCGGGAGGGCTCCCGCCGCTTTTTTGCTGCGCTGTATGGGGCGTGTTCGGGGCCAATGTCACAGATACTCGATCTGAGCGCCTTGCGTGTCGCAGGTGAGAATGTGCGTCTCGCAGGTGGGGAAGGCCTCGCGCAGGCGCACCTGCAGGAATTTGGCGACGATGGTGTCGTCGGTCACCGCCATGAGGGTCGAGCCAGAACCCGAGATCCACAGCGTTCCGGCACCGCCTTCCAGACAGGTTGCGCGGATGTCGTCGTAATCGGGGATGAGCGCGCGGCGGAAGGGCTCCTGCAAGCGGTCGTCGTTTGCGGCCGCGATGAGCGCAAGGTCGCCCGTCTCCAGGCCGCGTGTCATGCCGGCGATGCGACCCATCTGCCATACGGCGTCTGCGAGCGCGACCTGCTGCGCTACGACCTGCCGCGCCTCGCTCGTGTGGACCTCGTAGGGCGGGATGATCGTGATGAATCTCAGGCGGTCGCTCACCTCGTAACGAAGGCAGCGGGGAAGTCCACCCTCGGGCGTGAACGAGCACACGGCCCCACCGAGGATGGCGGGGGCGACGTTGTCGGGATGCCCTTCGACCGCCGTGGCGATGCGCACGAGCTCGGCACGGTCGACGGTGTGCCCGGTCAGCGCGGCGGCCGCCATGATGCCCGCGACGACGCAGGTCGAGCTCGAGCCCAGGCCACGAGCGACGGGCACCTCCGTCTGGATGTCGATTTTCACGGGGAAGGGCTCTTCGCCCCACTCGCGCAAAGCGTCTACGAGCGATGCGTATACGAGGTTGTTCTCATTTTGGAACTCCTCGGGGCATCCGGTGATCTGCAGCTCATCGGCGCGTTCAAACGTGAAATGCGAGTAGAGCGAAACCGCCATTCCGAGCGTGTCGTATCCGATGCCGAGGTTCGCGCTGGTGGCGGGTACGGTGATCTTGATCATTTGAGACCTCCGGCCGCCTGCTCCACGAAGGACGCCATGCCGTCGATGTTCACGACATCGGTGTGCAGCACGGGCTTGTCCTGCAGTTCGGCGAGTTGAGTGGGCGCGCAGGTGCCCGTGGCCTTCTCCAGGACCTGCATGCAAGCGAAGTCGTCGGGTGGGCAGAACAGGCCGAGCGCGCCGGCGACCGCACGCGGGAACTTGTACGGGTTCGCGGTGGAAAGCAGGATGCGGGCCTTTGAGCCGGGGGCGGCGGGCATCTGGCTCAGCACGTGGTAGCCGCAGGCGGTGTGCGGGTCGATCAGATAGCCGTTTTCATCCCAACAGGCCTTGATGGCACGGGCAACCTCATCCTCATCGGCCCAGCCGCAGGCGAACACCTCCTGGATCTTGGAGAGCAGCTCGTCGGGAAGGGTGTAGGAGCCCTCATCGGCCAGTTCGCCCATGAGTTGGGAGACAAGCTCGACGTCGCCGTCGGACAGGTAGTAGAGCATGCGCTCGAGGTTCGAGGAAACGAGGATGTCCATGGACGGCGAAGTCGTGGTGAAGAAGGGGCGCTTGCGGTCGTACGTACCCGTGGTGAGAAAGTCGAACAGCACGTTGTTCGCGTCGCTCGCCACGATGAGACGTGCCACGGGAAGACCGAGACGCTTGGCGTAATAGCCGGCGAGAATGTCGCCGAAGTTGCCGGTCGGCACGCAGAACTCGACTTCGTCCCCGCACGCGATGGTGCCGGCGTGCAGCAGCTGCGCGTATGCCGCGAAGTAATAGACGACCTGGGGCACCAGCCGCCCGACGTTGATGGAATTCGCGCTGGAGAGCATGACGCCCTGCGCGCCGAGGCGCTCGGCGAGCTCGCGATCGGCGAAGATCTGCTTGACGGCGGTTTGCGCATCGTCGAAGTTGCCGCGCACGCCGCAGACGGCCACGTTGGCGCCTTCCTGGGTGCTCATCTGCAACTCTTGCACACGGCTGACCTTGCCCTCGGGGTAGAAGACGGTGATGCCGACGCCCGGGGCATCGGCGAATCCGGCGAGCGCCGCCTTGCCGGTGTCGCCGGAGGTGGCGGTGACGATCATGATCTTCTCGTCCCCGGCGCCGTCGTCCGTGCCCGTGCGGGCCATGAGGCGGGGCAGCATCTGGAGGGCGACGTCTTTGAAGGCGCTCGTGGGGCCGTGCCACAGCTCGAGGACGCTTGCGGGCGTGCCGTCGCCTCCCATCGGCGAGATGTCCACGACGGGCGTGACCTCGGCGCTGGCGAACGTCTTCTCGTAGGCTTCGGACACGCACGCGTCTATTTCGGCGGGGGAGAAGTCGGGCAGCAGGGCGCGGAGCACCTCACGGGCAAGGTCGAGATAGCCCATTTCCGAGAGGTCGACGAGGGGGATCTGGACGGTGCCGAGTGCGTCGCTCACATACAGGCCTCCGTCGGGGGCGATGCCACGGCGGATGGCCTCTTTTGCGGTGAGGGGCGCCTCGTTCGAACGGGTGCTGTGGTAGGTTCTCATGCCGGTTTCTCCTCGAGCTCGATGCGTCGTGAATGCTGCCATGGTATCAGAGTCGAACACTCCGCTCAGATAAAGCGTTGCAGGTCCACGGCTTTTCAATTGCATTTCATACCCAATGCGGATGCGAGATTGCAAACATGTATCGCCGAGGCCCGCGGCACCGTCGAGCGGGCTCGCTCATGGTAAAGTGACAGCCATATGACCGTATGCGCCCTGTGTCCGCGCGCAAGGGGAGGATTCGTCCACCATGATCAAAATCACCAAGTTCGGCGGCTCGTCCGTCGCCGATGCCGAGCACTTCAGAAAGATCAAGGCGATCATCGACGCCGATCCGGCCCGTCGATTCGTCGTGGTGAGCGCCTGCGGCCGCCGTCATAAGGCCGATACGAAGGTCACCGACTTGCTGTATCTCGTCGATGCGCACGTGAACTACCATGTCTCTTGCGAGGATCTGCTCGCCGACATCGGTCAGCGCTATTTCGATATCGCCGATGAGTTGGGGCTCTCCTATCCCATCCGCGAAGAGTTTGCCGCCTTTGCCGAGCGTGCCCGTTCCGGTGGCTACACCACCGAGGAGCTCGTGAGCCGCGGCGAGTACTTCACCGCCCGCCTCATGGCCGAGTACCTGGACCTTCCGTTCATCGACGCGGCCGATATGGTGGCCTTTCACCATGACGGCACGCTGTCGATGTCGCGCACGGCCAAGCTCGTCAAGCAGAACGCCCGCGAGGGCGGGTTCGTGATGCCGGGATTTTACGGCGCCACCAAGGAGGGCAAGGTCAAGCTGCTCGATCGCGGCGGCGGCGACATCTCCGGCTCGATTCTCGCCCAGTGCCTCGAGGCTGATCTGTACGAGAACTGGACGGACGTTTCGGGCTTCCTTTCCGCCGACCCGCGCGTCGTCCCGGGCGCCCAGCCCATCCCGCGCATCACCTACGAGGAGCTGCGCGAGCTGTCTTACATGGGCGCGAGCGTCTTGCACGAGGAGGCGGTCTTCCCCGTCCGCGATGCCGGCATCCCACTCGTCATCAAGAACACGAACGCCCCCGAGGATCCGGGCACGATCATCTCCGAAACCGCCAAGGAAGGCGATACCGAGCCGATCATCACCGGTATCGCTGGCAAGCGCAACTTCCTGGCCATCAACGTCTCGCGCGACCGCACCAAGAGCCGCATCGGCTTCATGCGCCGCGCCCTGTCCGTGTTCGAGCGCTACGGCGTGTCCGTCGAGCATATGCCCACGGGCGTCGATCAGTTCGCCGCGGTCGTTCAGGCCGCCGACGTCAAGGATTCGCTGTACTCGCTCATCTCCGATATCCAGGAGGAGGTCGAGCCGCTGGAGATCGAGGTCGTGGAGGACCTGGCGCTCATCGCCACCGTGGGCCGTAACCTGCGCGGGCGCGCTGGCATCTCGGGCCATCTGTTCGGCAAGCTCGGCGAGGCCGGCGTGAGCGTCCGTATGATCACACAGGGGTGCGACGAGATCAACATCATCATCGGCGTCGAGGAGCGCGATTTCGACCTCGCCATCAAGACCATCTACGAGGCGTTCTCCGACGAGGACGGCATCGTGACCACCGCCGAGTTGGAGCCCGCGCCGCGCGCGCTCTAGGCGCGAGGCAAAGGTTTGCCGGAACCATGCATGCCCGATGCGAACTGTGAGGAGTGGGGCAAGATGAAGAAGTACGTCGTCGCTATCGTGGGGGCCACGGGGGCCGTCGGCACGCAGATGCTCGCGTGCCTGGAGGAGCAGCAGTTCCCGGTCGGCGCGCTCAAGCTCTTGGCGAGTCCGCGCTCGGCAGGCAAGGTCGTGTCGACCCCGTGGGGCGAGGTCACGGTCGAGACGGCCGCACCCGAGGCGTTCGACGGCGTGGACATCGTGCTGGGCGCCGCCGAGGACGACGTGGCAAAGGCGCTGTACCCGGAAGCCGTGCGCCGCGGCGCCGTGGTGGTGGATAACTCGCACGCCTTCCGTCTGGACGAGGACGTGCCGCTGGTCATCCCCGAGATCAACGCCGCCGACGCCCTGCAGCACAAGGGCATCATCGCCAATCCCAACTGCGCCACCATCATCGGCTTGGTGCCCACCTGGCCGCTGCATCGAATCGCGGGCGTGACGCGCATGATCGTATCCACCTGCCAGGCCGCGTCCGGCGCGGGCGTGCCCGGCATGCGCGAGCTCGAGGAGCAGATCGGCTGCATGGGCCGCGGCGAGGAGATCCCGGCGCCGTCCGCCTTCGCGGCGCAGCTGGCCAGCAACCTCATCCCGCAGATCGGCGGCGAGAAGTTCGAGGGCTTCACCTCCGAGGAGATGAAGATGCAAAACGAGGGCCGCAAGATCATGCACCTGCCCGAGCTGCGCGTGAACTGCACCTGCGTGCGCGTTCCGGTCCTGCGCTCCCATTCCGAGAGCGTGACCTTGGAGTTCGAACGCGATATCACCCTGGAGCAGGCGCGTGAGGCCCTCGCGTCCGCTCCCGGCGTGAAGCTTGTGGACGACCTGGCCGCCGAGTCCGCGCACGACCGCTGGCCCATGCCGCTGGATACCACCGACCAGGACCTCATCTGGGTCGGCCGTGTGCGCCGCGACATCTCCAATCCCGACGCCCTACGCGGCATCACCTTCTGGTGTTGTGGCGACCAGATCCGCAAGGGCGCTGCCACCAATGCCGTCCAGATCGCCAAGCTCCTGTGCGAATAGGGACATGCGTCGCCGTAGGATACGGATGTCTTGCGCGGTCTTGATGGCCCTGTGTCATTTGGTCGGAGATACACGGCCGGTGGTCGGTAATTAATCTACATACCAAGTTCCAGTGTGTACAATCTGGTGGCACGCACAGAACGGGGAAGGCGCCGGCGACGAGGGATGCGCCCGGCGCCTTCGCCATATGCAATGTCGATTAGATTGGTCGTGATCTTGTGGGTAAGTACGTCATCGTGGTCGAGTCTGGCGCGGACGTTTCACCGGAGCAGAGCGAGCGTTATGGCATCGTGGTCGTCCCGATGCACGTGACGATCGGCGACGAGACGATGGACGACGGCTCCATCGACCCGCTCGAGATCTACTCTCGCTGCAACGAGCTCGGCGAGATGCCCAAGACGAGCGGCTGCACTCCCGGCGACTTTGAGAAGGTCTTCGACCGCATTCATGCCGAGCAGCCCGATGCGACCATCCTCCACCTCGCGTATTCCGAGGTGACCACCTGTTCGCACCAGTCTTCCAAGATCGCCGCCCAGGGCCGCGACTACGTCTACTCCATGGACACGCGTTTCGCCTCCGTGGGCCAGGGGCTCGTGGCCATCGAGACCGCCAAGTACATCAAGGCCCATCCCGAGGCTACGGTCGAGGAGATCTTCTCCTACACCGAGAGCGTGATGGATCGCATCCTGCTCGGCTTCGTCCCCACCGACCTCGGCTTCCTCAAGGCCGGCGGTCGACTCTCCAACGTCGCGTTCCTTGGTGCGCACCTGCTTAAGATCAAGCCCTGCATCGAGGTGCTCGGCGGCAAGTTCCTCGCCACCAAGAAGTTCCGCGGGTCCATGCTCAAGTGCGCGCATTCCTTCATCGATCACATGATTGAGAAGGGTGATATCGACTATTCCTACATCGGTCTCGCCTATTCCGTGGGCCTGTCCGACGAGCTTCGCGCGGAGATGGAGGCGTACGCCCGCGAGCTCGGTTTCCAGGAGATCACCTGGACCAAGGTCGGCGGCGTGATCTCCTGCCACTGCGGCCCCAATTGTATGGGCGTCCTGCTCATCCGCAGTGCATAACACAGCGATGTGCTTCTGCGCGTCCGGTATCAAGAAAGGGAATTTTTATATGATACGTTTGGTGGCGAGCGACATCGACGGCACGCTGCTGCAGGGCGGCGCGCGAGCGCTTTCGGACGAGCTGTTCGGCCTTATCCGGGTGTTGAAGAAGCGCGGGATTCTGTTCTGCGCGGCCAGCGGGCGGCAGTACCGCAGCATGCGGGCGCTGTTTGCACAGGCGGAGGATGATATCGCTTACCTTTGCGAAAACGGGGCCATTGTGTACCGGGGCGGGAGCGTGGTGTCTAAGCTGGCCATGGAGCGCGCCGATGCGCTGGCGCTCATTGGCCAAATTCAGGCGCAGGAGCAATGCGAGGTGCTCATCTCCGGCGCGGACACCAGCTATCTGATCCCCAAGCATCCGGATTATGTGGACCATATCCGCTATTTTGTGGGCAATCACATTACGCGGGTGAAGCGGGCGCAGGACATCCCGGAGGATATCCTCAAGGTGTCGGCTTACTGCCGGGATGGCGCGGCGAGCCATGCACAGACGCTGGGCGCGCCGTGGAAAGCGGCGTACAGCGTGGCTGTGGCGGG
>URWW01000023.1 GCA_900551665.1 uncultured Collinsella sp.
GCCAGCCTGACCCCGGGCTTCACGGTCGGCATCCTGCAGCAGGAGCCGCCGCTGGATGAGGACAAGACCGTCATCGAGAACGTCCGACTCGCTTTTGCCGACATGATCGCCAAGGTCGAGCGCTTCAACCAGATCTCGGTCGAGATGTGCGACCCCGATTGCGACATGGACGCCCTCATGGCCGAGATGGGCCGTCTGCAGGACGAGATCGACGCCGCTGACGGCTGGGATATCGACTCCAAGCTCGGCCAGGCCATGGACGCCCTCCAGCTGCCTGATTCCGACATGCCGGTGAACGTGCTCTCCGGTGGCGAGCGTCGCCGCGTGGCCTTGTGCAAGCTGCTGCTCGAGGCCCCCGACCTGCTGCTGCTCGACGAGCCCACCAACCACCTGGACGCCGAGTCCATCCTGTGGCTCGAGCACTTCCTCAAGAGCTACCCCGGCGCCGTGCTCGCCGTCACGCACGACCGCTACTTCCTCGACCACGTGGCCGAGTGGATTTGCGAGGTCGACCGCGGTCACCTCTACCCCTACAAGGGCAATTACTCCACCTACCTCGAGACCAAAGCCGCCCGCGCCGCCGCTCAGGGCCAGCGCGAGGAGCGCCTGGCCAAGCGCATCGCCGCCGAGCTCGACTGGGTGCGTTCCTCCCCGAAGGCGCGTCAGGCCAAAAACAAGGCGCGTCTGGCCCGTTACGAGGAGATGGAGGCCGAGGCTCGCGCCAGCCAGAAGGTCGACTACACCGACATCCGCATCCCCGTTGGCCCGCGCTTGGGCTCCAAGGTCCTGGTGGCCGAGCACCTGCACAAGGAGTTCGACGGCCGCGTGCTCATCGACGACCTCTCCTTCACCCTGCCGCGCAACGGCATCGTGGGCGTGATCGGCCCCAACGGTGTGGGTAAGACCACCCTGTTCAAGACCATCGTGGGCCTGGAGCCGCTCACCAGCGGCAACCTGGAGATCGGTGAGACCGTCAAGATCTCCTACGTGGACCAGATGCGTGGCGGCATCGACCCCGACAAGACCCTGTGGGAGGTCGTGTCCGACGGCCTGGACATCATGCAGGTCGCCGAGAACGAGGTCCCGAGCCGCGCCTACGTGGCGAGCTTCGGCTTTAAGGGTCGGGACCAGCAGAAGCGTGCCGGCGTGCTGTCTGGCGGCGAGCGCAACCGCCTGAACCTCGCGCTCACCCTGAAGCAGGGCGGCAACCTGTTGCTGCTTGACGAGCCCACCAACGACCTCGACGTCGAGACCCTCTCTGCGCTCGAGTCCGCGCTGTTGGAGTTCCCCGGCTGCTCCGTGGTCATCTCCCACGACCGCATGTTCCTCGACCGCGTGGCCACCCACATCCTGGCGTGGGAGGGCACCGACGAGAACCCCGGCAACTGGTATTGGTTCGAGGGCAACTTTGAGCAGTATCAGGAGAACCGCGTCGCCCGCCTGGGCGAGGACGCCGCCAAGCCGCATCGCGTCCACCGCAAGCTCACGCGCGACTAGTCAGAGCGCTGTCACGCACTGGGTTCCCCGCATGAGAAGCGCCCCGCATCCGACGTCAGTTCGGGTGCGAGGCGCTTTTTCGTTGATGGGCGGTCGGGCGATGTGTGCCCTTGGGGGAGTCGCGTCTATTCGATTGCGGACAGCTCCCATTGGAGGCCGGTGCCCCCGCGCTTCTTGAGGGTGACGCGGATCGGCTCGATCGAGTCGGCATGCTGGATGCGCAGGGGGAAGGTCGCACGGGCCCGTGTGCCGGAGATGAGTTCGAGCGTGCGGGCGCGTGCGTAGTCCTCGGCGAGGAGGGTGAAGACGTCCGTGCCGTAGGGGAGCAGCTCGCACAGGTCGGCGATGAGTTCGCTGGCGAGGTAGATCTCGGTTGAGAAGTCGGTGGGATACGTGGCGAGAACTGCGGGCGACAGGGATGCGGGCGCCTCGGAGAGGGGCGCCGGGTTCGAGGTGAGCTGCGATGGGGCGCATGCGGGCTCCAGAGGCGCCTGATCGGGCTTGGGCGAGATGGGATGGGACTCGAGCTTCCTCTCGCGATCAATGCCGCTGTACGGGTCGTAGGTGACCGTGAGAGAGATAGCGGGGGAGGGTTGAGGGTCTCCCTCAACGCAGGTGTGTGCATCGTTGTGCTCCGTGCGGGGCGCCTCTTCATGTATGTCGGTCGTTTCGACGGTCTCGGCAGCCTCGGCGGTCTCGGTTGTCGGAGCGTCCTCTGGGATGTTTACGGCATCTGCGTTCGTGTTCTCAGAAGCGGCCTCTGTTTTCTCGGTGCGGGCCTGCGCGGCTGCGCCATGGAGGGCGGACGACTCGGCAGCCTCACTTTTCGCAATCGGCTCCGGCTCCGGTGCGGGCTCGGGTCGCTTCACGCGCTTGGGCCTCACCGGCTTGAGGGTCTTGTCGGCCTTCTTGCGTTTCCAGGGCTTGTTTGACGGACCGCCCGCGTCTTTGGCTTTGCCGGATTCGAGCGCCGCGAGGGCTTCGTCCCAGGCGGGCAGGGCCATAACGGTGGCGTAGATGCGACCGCCCTTGAAGACGGTCAGCCTGACGAACTCCTCAAGCGCTTCGAGCAGGGCGCGGGTCGATTCGAATCCGAGGTCATCGGCGGTCATGCGGTCGCGTGCGAGCGCTTCCTCGACGGCGGGCATGAAGGTCTGCTTGCCGCAGCCCAGCTCTCGTGAAAGCAGCTGGTAGAGGTAGATGCGGTTGTTGGGGGTGAGTTGTGGTGCTTGGACTTTGGTTGCCATGGGTGTCTCTTTCGTAGTTGTTCGCTACCCATGGTAGCATCCCGCGCGGTTGGCTCGTCCGCCAACGACGAGCATGCCTGGCGGGTTCGATGAATCGCGGTTCGCATCGCATGTGCGGGAGAGCGGCCTTACGGCGCTCCGGCGCGCGGTGCCCGCCATCTACGCGATGTCGGTGCCGCTCCCCGTGAGGACGAGGGCGGCGGCATTGATGGATCCAGTTGCCCCACTGGTTCCAGCTGCGGGTTTCTTGTTTGCGGGTGCGGAGGTGGCGCCTGTGTCCTCCCCGGCGGCGTCGGTCTGGCCCGGGGCGGACTCGCCCGATCCGGCGTCTGATCCGTTTTGCTGGGAAGTGTCGCCCTCGCCGGGTGCTCCATCTGTCGTGCCGCCCGTGGTGCCCTCGGCGCCCGTTCCCGTGGTTCCGTCGGGGCTTGCGCCATTTTCGGGCTTTACGGGTTCAGCGCTGGGAGTATCGGGACTTGCCTGCGCAGTCGGAGTCTCGGCGGGGTCGTCGACGGTCAGATCCGTTTCTGGCGCGGACTGGCTGGCTGTCGGACGGCTTCCGAAGACGTTCGGCGCTTTGGTGCCCAGGCCCTGGCCGGAGGTCGTCAGCATGATGATCCCGGCGCTTGCCGCCACCGCAACGACGGCAATGAGTGCCGAGACGACGGCGACCTTGCGTTTTGAGGCGCTGCGCTCGGCTGCCGCCCGAGCCTGGAGCTTGGTGGGGGCGATGCGGATCCGCGGCGCCCCCGCGGTGGCCTCGTCTGTCGCGGATGGGCCTTCGGTGCTCGCGTAGCCCCTCAGCGCATCCTGTTCGTATGCGTGGCTCATCTGCTTGGCCTTGAGCTTGCGCGCGCTCGCGTCGAGGGCATTGCGATAGAGCTGGGAGCAAATCACCGTGACCATGGAGCTCACCGCCGCGCCGATGACCGATCCCGCGATGCCGATACGCGAGGCGAGGAGCATGGAAGTCGCAGCGGCTGCTGACGCCGCGATGACCTGGGCCACAGAGATGCCGTCGAACAGCCCCTTTTTGATGGGGATGGGTTGCGTGCCGCCGATATGCGTATCGGGAGAGTCGCCGCCCCCGTATATGCGCTTCTCATTGTCCATGCGGATGTCGTCTGCCATATGCGCCCTCATTCGATATCGTGATTGCTCACGAGATTGTGATACCCGAAGCCGCGGGATTCCACCCCCTGGCGGTCGGGAACGCAAAGTCCCAACAGACGCGTGGGTCTTGTGGAGTCCGAAAAAAGATGCGCCCGGGCCGCGTGAGCTTCCGGGCGCATCTGCGCTTATGGGTGCGTGCGACGGTGGCGCGCTTGCTATTTGAGCGGGGGCATGGGCTTCCAGGTCTTGTCGCGATAGATCTTGCGCGCGTCGCGCATGCCGCGGAAGAGCGCTGGCATGCCGGTCTTGAACTTGTGGTCGACGGCGATCAGGCGGATGACCTCCTTGGCGAAGGTCGCGGCGGTCCCCAGGCCGAACAGGAATCGGTTGTAGTCGCCGTGCAGGCGGAAGTACTGCATCATGTAGCCGCGGTTGCGCATGATGTGGTAGCGGTTCATGTCGGACGTGCCGTTGAGCTGGCGCACGCCGGCGATGTCCCAGTTTGGGATGTCTCGGGTGCGCTGGAGGATGATGTCGGACACGACGATCGACTCGGTGACCTTGGAGGCCAGGTAGCCGTAGACCGTGTCGTCCCAGTAGATGAAGAAACGCGGGTCGGGGAAGCCGATTTCGTCGACCACGCTGCGGGCGAACAGGCCGCCCTCGAAGCACATGGTGTTCATCGTGCGGCAGCCCGACGCGTCGAACGCCGCCGGTGCGATGGGGTTGGGGATGCCCAGCGGGACGATGAAGTGATACTGCCAGTAGAATGGGCCGCCGTCGTAGTCGTAGCGGGAGCCCTGCACGACGCGATGCGTGTGCGTCCAGGGCTCGAGGCGCTCGATTGCCTCGGGCGCCACCATGACGTCGTCGTCCATGACCCAGAACCACTGGGCGCCCAGCTCGTATGCGCGCTTGACGCCGGCGGAGAAACCGCCCGCGCCGCCCAGGTTGTCGCTTTGCGGAGCGTACACAACGCGCGCCGTACCGCCCTCGGCGTCCGCGGCGTCGCTCTCCGCGCCCCACAGCTCGTCTGTGCGGCGGCCGAGGTCCTCGACCATCTGGCGGGTTTGCTCGGAATGCTCGTTATCGACGATGACGATGCGCCATGGGGCGCGCGTCAGCCCGCAAAAGGAGTCGAAGAGCTTGGCGAGCAGCTCCTGACGTTTGAAGGTCACGACTACGATCGCCAGCTTGTCGATGCGGTTCGGGGCGGTTGAGGAGCCGTTCGATATGGTGTTGCCGGTTTGCGGTTGCTCGGTCACGTGCTCGCCTTTCTGCGGGGCGGATGGGGCGATCAAACCCTTCGTTCAAACTGATATTGGCTATTATAGGCCCTGAACCAGTTCGTATCGAGGAGGGCCCGCCGTGGGAAAGCTGCTGTTCGTTGGAGTGACATGCGCCGATGTGGTGATTAATGTCGATAAGCTGCCGCAAACGGCGCAGGACGTTGTCGTGTATGGACAGAAGATGACGCTCGGCGGGTGCGCATTCAACGCATTCTCCATCGCCCATGCGCTTGGAGAGCCCGCGATGTTGTTCAGCCCCGTGGGTACGGGCGCGTTCGGCGATTTCGTGCGACGCGGCTTGCGGTCCGAGGGCGTCGAGGTCCTGGTTGAGAACGATGCGATGGAGAATGGCTGCTGCTATTGCTTTGTCGAACCCGGCGGTGAGCGCACGTTCGTGTCGTACCACGGCGCAGACTATCACTACGAGCCCGCTTGGTTCGATACGATCGATATGGACGAAGTCGACGCGGTGTACGTGTGCGGACTCGAGGTCGAAGATCCCACGGGGTCGGTGGTCGTTGAGTTTTTGGAGCGCGCGTGCCGGGATAAGGCGATCTTTTTCACGCCGGGCCCGAGACCCGATGCCGTGCCCCTCGATTTGCTCAAGCGTGTATGCGCGCTTCATCCCGTCTTGCATATGAACGGAGATGAGGCGATGGTGCTCGCAGGCCGTTTGTGTAACGGGGAATCCGTTGACGATGCGAAGGCGGAGGGGGACCGCGCGGATATCGAACGCGCCGCCGCGGCCCTTGCGCGCCATGTCGGCAACACCGTGTTCGCCACGCTGGGCGGGGACGGTTGCCTGTATTGCGACGGTGGCCGTTCGGATGTCGTCGCCGGTTCGCCTGCTCGTGTGGTGGATACCATCGGCGCCGGGGATTCGCACATCGGCGCGCTCATGGTCGGTTTGCACCGGGGCGAGACGCCCGAGTCCGCGATCGCCCGTGCGAACCGTGTGGCCGCCGCTATCGTGGGCATTTCCGGCGCGCATGCCGACCCCGAGGTGATTCGCGCCGCTGCGGGGTGCTAGGCGTGGACGACCCGCTTCCGTAGGGGGGTGAAGTGCCCGCACGACCGTGTCGGCGGGACGACCCTCGCGTATCGATGAGTATGAGAACAGCCGCAGACCGATGGCGACCTGCGGCTGTTTTCGTTTCGGTGCTTGTGCGCGTTCCGAGCGCGATATGCGGCGCTCAGGCGCTACGGGCGCTCGATGAAGGCCTTGTAGCCCTTGTAGGCCTCGTAGATGTCGGCCTTGTTGGTGACCTCCCACAGCGCGTGCATGGAGATGACGGCTACGCCGGAGTCGATGACGTCCATGCCGTACTCGGCGAGGATGTAGGCGATGGTGCCGCCGCCGCCCGCGCCGATGCGGCCGAGCTCGCAAGTCTGGTAATCCACGCCGGCCTCGTCCATGATGTCGCGGATCTGGGCGAAGTACTCGGCGTCTGCGTCGTTGGAGCCGCCCTTACCGCGGGAGCCCGTGTACTTGTTGAAGCACAGGCCGTGGCCCATGATGGCGGCGTTCTTCTTCTCGAAGCGGTCGGCGTAGAGATGGTCGAAACCGGCCGAGACGTCGGAGCTGAGCATGCGGGAATTGGCGAGTGCGCGGCGCAGGGCGAGCGGGGAGTCCTCGCCGGCGAGTGCCATGATCTCGGCGATGGTGTTCTCAAAGAAGCGGCTGGTCATGCCGGAGGCGCCCACGGAGCCGATCTCCTCCTTATCGACGAGCAGGGTCACGCTCGTGGTCTCGACCTCGGGAGTGTCGAGCTGGGCGCGCAGGGACGGATAAGCGCAGACACGGTCGTCCTGGCCATGACCCAAGATCATGGAGCGGTCGAGGCCCATGTCGCGGGCGGGGCCTGCGGGTACGACCTCGATCTCAGCAGAGAGGAAGTCCTCCTCCTCGACGTCGTACTTCTCCTTGATGAGATCGAGGAACATCTGCTTGACGGGCTCCTTGACCTCCTCGTCGCCCTCGATGACGACGGGGCGGCCGGCGACGATGACGTCGAGGTTCTCATGGTCAACGGCCTTGCCGGCGGGCTTCTCCATCTGATCGCTTGCGAGGTGGATCAGCAGGTCGGAGATGCAGAAGACCGGATCGGCCGGGTCCTCGCCCACGGCGATGTCCACGGTGGTGCCATCCTTTTTGCAGATGACGCCGTGCAGCGCCAGCGGGGTGGCGACCCAGTGATAGGCCTTCACGCCGCCGTAGTAGTGGGTGTCGAGGTAGGCCATGTCGCCGGCCTCGTAGAGCGGGTTCTGCTTGAGGTCGAGGCGCGGGGAGTCGATGTGAGCGCCCAGGATGTTCATGCCCTGCTCCATCGGGCGGGAACCGAGGTTCACGAGCATGAGGGTTTTGTTGTGGCTGGCGGCGTAGACCTTGTCGCCAGCCTTGAGCGCGCGGCCCTCGGCGATTGCGGTCTCGAGGCTCACGTAGCCGGCTTCCTCGGCGAGCTTGATGCTGGACTTGACGCACTCGCGCTCGGTCTTGTTCTCGCTGATATAGCGGCGGTAATCCTCGCAGAGCTGGTCGAGCTCGGCCAGGGTGGCGTCGTCGTACTTCTTCCAGGCGTTCGGTCGCTCCATGATGGGACTCCTATCGTTTTGGAACGGATTTTCAGCACGTTCTCCATCGTACCCCGTTTACGGGGGATTCAGCACGCGGGAGGATGTGTTGGCAGATATTAAAAAAAGGAGCCCAATCGGGCTCCTGTTCATCTGAGGCGCTAAATCCTGTTCATCTCGCTCAGCGTGTTGTTGTACCAGTTGTACCAATTGGGCGGGCAGTACTTCTTTGCGCCCGCGACGCTGATGGTGTAGCCGTAGCCGCGCGCAAGGCCGGAGACATGCGCGTCGATGGCCTCCTCCCAGCTTCCCCAGCTGGCGTTACCCCAGCCCCAGGCGTTGTGGGGGCGGAAGCAGTGACGGCCCTTGGAGCTCTCCGTGTTGGAGATGGCGGGGGAGAAGCGGGGGTCGACACCGTACTTCCAAGCGGCGTTGGCGAACGTGGTGCCCTGACCCGCGAGCGGCGAGCCAGCGAGATACGCGTCGATGCGCGGCGCCCACTCGGCCACGAAGGAGGCCTGGTCGGTATCCCAGCTGACCGCACCGTTGTCGGGGGTGGCGACGGGGCCGCCGCCCGCGCTCTGGGAAGTCTGCTGAAGGATGGCGAGCTCGGCCGCCGCCTCGGCATCTGCCTGGGCCTGAGCCGCCTCGCGGAGCTTCTGGGCCTGGGCGAGGGCATCGGCGGCTGCGTCGCGCTCGCTCTCGGCCTGTGCCTTGGCGGTCTTGAGTTCGGTCTTCTCCGCCTCAAGCTCCGCCTCGAGCTCGTTGAGCTCCGTGAGCGCCCCGACGTTTGCGTCCTTGACCTGGTCGAGGTACTTCATGCCAGAGATTAGCTCGTCCATGCTCTTGGTGCCGAGGACGAAGCTCATGAGGGTGTTGGAGCCCTTGTGGTGCTTGTAGAGCTCGCGCATGGCGCGGCTGGCGCGCTCCTGCGCGGCGGGGAGCTTGGCCTCGAGTTCGGCTATGCGCGCCTCGTTCTCGGCGACCTGCCCCTGCAGGGAATCGAGGTTCTTGCTCGCGGCGTCGAACGCCGCTGCGGTCTCCTCGACCTTTTTCTGTGTCTCGGTGAGCGTGGCTGCGGTTTCGGTTGTGATTGCTCGTGCCGGGACGGGGAAGAGCACGCTCGCGAACAGCGCCGCCGTCACGCCGGCGCCCGCGATCATGCGGCGTGGTGTGCATGCTTGGATTTGCGTCCATGTACATCCTCGTCTGTTGCCTACCATTTGACGAGATGCATCATATCATCGGCTTCGAGTTCAACTTGAACGTTAGACATTCTTTAAGGTTCAACTTGAAGGTTTAAGCTTCGATTACCTGCGGCGATGGTGAAATATGAAGCAGTTTTGTAGTTTCAAGTTCACCTTTAAGGTGAGAGTTTAACCGAGGATCAGCTGACCAAAAACACCTCATCTACCTGGTAAGACGCACAGATGTCTACGAAACTGAAAAGATTTGAGCTCCGTCACGACTTTCAACTTTGAGTTGAAGCTTGAATGTCTGATGGGGTGAACCGAGGTGCCGCCAGGGTCTCGGCATCTTCGCGTGAGCATATGAAAAAGGACCGCGATGCGGCCCCTTTCGCTGCGCTTCTATCAAGTTCTAACCAATCGACGGGTATGGATCCCGAGGCCTCTCACGCGTGGCCGGCGTCAAGGAACTTACGGCGGCTGAAGTAGTTGTACCAGGTGACGAAAAACGTCGAGATGAGCTTCATGGACATGGTGCCGATGTTCAGCAGACCGACGCCGATGAACATGTACAGGTCGTTCAACCCCAGGCCGATGGCGGAGAGCACTGAGAAGATGATGAACTCGCGGCGGCGGCTCATGTCCTCTTTATGCACAAAGACGTACTTCATGGACAGGATGTAGTTGAACACGATGGAGATGATGAAGGAGATCGTGGTCGCCATGAGGTAGTTCATATTGAGCGACTGCAGCAGATAGACGAGAAATGCGTACTCGACCGCCAGGGAGGCGAGTCCCACGGCGGCGAATTTCAAAAACTGACGAGTATTGGGATGTGCGAGTGCGCTGCGCAAACCATCACTTCCGCTCACGAGGGCCATGATGGCCGTCCTGTTTCAATGCAGGAAACTATACGTCTTGGGTAAATGAATTGTAAGGTCAAGCACAAGAAGCATATGAATCCGCCCGACGACATGACGTGTCGGCGGGCGGCATTTCAACTCCGGTGAACGGACAGTTGGCATGTGGGCTACTGGCTACTCGTGCCGTCGAGGAAGATTTTGCGCGTCACGAAGTTGTAAATCATTACAAGTGCCGTGGCGGCAATTTTTGCAACGTTGGCCTCGATTGCCAGCCCCTTGTTGAGGGCCAGGACTATGCCATCGTTCAGGATGAGACCAATGACCGAGAGTACAACGAAGATGACGAACTCGCGGCGCCGGCTCATCCCGTCCTTGTGTTCGAAGACGAACTTCATGCTCGCTGCGTAGTTGAAGATGAGCGAGACGACGAATCCCGCCGTATTGGCGAAAAGGATATCGAGGTGGGCTCCGTAATGGAGCAGGTTCATGATTCCGAAGTCAATGATGGTGGCAACAATACCGACAACGCCAAACTTCGCAAGTTGTGAGAGGAGCGTTTTCATATTTCGATTCGAATCTAGTTGATAGGTCGTTTTGGCGTGTGGTGCTAGGCGCGGACCTTCACGACGATCTTGCGGACATGGCACGGCTCGCCCAGGGCGCAACCGGGTTTGTGGGCGTCCTCGGGTGCGAAGACGGCGAGCTCGCCTGCTCGCAGCACGATGGAGGTGACGGGCTCGGGGGTCTTGAGCAGGCAGTAATCGTCCGCCTCGTCGTAGGCCTGGACGGTTTCGAGGCCCTCGCAGTCCGCGAACTGCAGAAGCTCTTCGCCGCTTGCCACGAACTGGACGTCGAAGTAGTCGCGATGCGCTTCGAGCTCCTTCTCGCAAGCGGGGACCGTATCGTACTCGAGCACGTTCGCATAGACGTCGTCGCCTTGAATCTCATTGCGGCCAAGCGGCAGGGACATGAGATCGGAGGAGGTGAGGAAGTCGTAGGCAGCGCGGAAGCGCTCTGCCAGGTAATCGTGAGATGCGGAGTTGGCGAGCGTGGTGACGAGCATGGCTGGTCCTTTCGTGAGATTATCCAGGCGTGTGCCCATGGTGCGGAGTATAGCATTTGGGCATGAAGAAGCCCCGGCCTGCCGACCCAACGGGTCAAGCTGGCCGGGGCTTTGTGGGGTCGGGATATCGGACAGGCTCTGGTGGGACCTGTTCAAGAGATCGGGGTGCCGGGCAAGCGTCAGTGGCGCCTGCCCTTGAAGAAGAGCTGGGGGAAGGGGCGCTGGCGCTTGGGGCCGCCGGTGGTTGCCTTGGCGATCAGCTCGTCGGGGATGGGCACGTCGGCTCGTGCGCTCTCAAGGGGGTTGACGTCTGCCGCGGCGACCGGGTCCATGATCGGCACCTCGGGTTTGACTTCGGCCTCGCGATAACGGCGCATCATGTCTGCCTGGAGCTGCTGCGCCGAGGGCGGCGTCCAGATGACGGCGTTGGCGCCCGCCTGGACGGTCTCGCGAACGGACAGCGAGCTGCGACCGCCGGATGCGATGAGCGGGAGATTCGGGTAGATCTCGCGCAGCTCACGCAGGACGGCGGGGGTGTCCTTACCGGCGGCGACGTTCAGGATCTTGGCGCCGGCCTTCACCTTGGCGTGTGCGATGGCGTCGCAGCGCACCACCGTGGCGATGACGGGGATATCGATGACGGCGCAGATCTGCTCGATCATCTCGGGCGGAGCGGGTGAGTTGACGACAACGCCCGCGGCACCCTGCATCTCGGATACGGCCGCCAGCTGCACGGAGCGCTTGCCGGTTGTGGTGCCGCCGCCAACGCCCACGAAGACGGGGGCCTCGGAGGCGGTGAGCAGGGCCTGCGTGATGGCGGGCTGCGCGGTGAAGGGATACACGGCGAAGATCGCATCGGCGTTGGAGTTGCGAATGACGGCGACGTCGGTGGTGTAGAGCAGCGACTTGATGCGACGCCCGAACAGCGTGAAGCCGCCGCACTCCTCAAGCTCATCGGGGACGCGGAGCGGGGCCTTGCGCAGGCGGCCCTCGATGGGCGAGGGCTCCATGGGCAGCAGCCCACCCGGTGTCACGGCGAGCTCGGGTTCGGCGAATTCGTCGGCAAGCTCGACTTCGGAGAAATCGATGGTCGCCTCGATCGACTCAGGAACCTCGGCGCTCACCGAGATGGGGTCGGTATCGGTGTCGCCGGGTTCGAGCTCGGCATGGTCGACGCTGCGCTCGATGGCCGGTATGGGGCTGGACGCGGCGGCGGTGCCGGTGCCCATCTGCGGTTCAACGGCGTCGGGCCGCGGGTCGGGTACAGAGGCGCGCGCGGCGTCGGGAGTGGTGTTGGTCATAATGCCCCCTTGAGGGAAGGACGAATGTCGATTCATTGTACCCGCCCGCATGCTTCAGAGGACGAAGGGGCGTCACTCACGCGGTCTCCATGCCTCTGTGGTTCCTACGCCATGGCGGCCATCGGAGTCGAATCTGGTATGCTGGGGCGGCGAGAGCAATTTGAGAGTGCGCGTCTGCGCGCGAGAAGGGATGGTGCCGCCGTGGAGATGTTCGACATTTTGGCCCCGGTGCTCATGATCGCCGGCGCCATCGCCGTGGTGGCCCTGGTATACCTGCTGTTCGCCACCCTTAAGGACCGCAACGCCCGCAAGGGTGATGAGGAGCGCGAGCGATAGCCGTCGATCGGACGCTCGCATCCGTGTAAACGCCGGGACCCCCGCGCCATTGACGCGGGGGTCCCGTTTCATGTCTGTCCGGTGTGGTCTTATCGCCTGGTGCGAGGGGCCTGTTTTTGTATGGCGGCGACGTAGAACCCCTCGTACAGTCGGGTCGGGGCGAGGGTCAGCGTTCCCTCAAGCGAGTGCGGGAGATTCATGATCGGCCATGCGAGCTCGCCCTCGTCGGCGTGCGCGATCGTGATGAAGCGCTCTTCCGGATCGGACTGCCCGTCGCCGATGCTGCCCGCAAGGATCGGTATGACCTTGCAGTCGCGATGGCGCTTGAGGGCCGTGCGCACCTGCTCGTCGTTTTCCTCGGGGAGAACCGAACAGGTGGAGTAGACGAGGGTGCCGCCGGGCTTCAAGACCGTGAGCGCTCGGTCCAGCAGTGCGCGTTGGGACTTGACCACCTTGTCGAGCAGTTGGGGCGTCATGCGTTTTTCCGCTCGTTCGTCGCCCGTGCGATATGTGCCGGTTCCCGTGCAGGGCGCGTCGAGCAGGATCTGATCGAAGCTGAAGAACTCGTCGAGGCGACGTGCGTCCGTGCGCATGATGTTCACGTTTTGAGCGCCGAGCTTGTCGAGGTTGTACGCGAGTTTCTCGGCGCGCGGTGCGCTCATCTCGCAAGCGGTGAGGTGCGCGCCGTTGGCCGTGAGGGCGGCGATCTGGGAGGTTTTGCCGCCAGGGGCCGAACACATGTCGAGGATGTCGGCGCCCGTGAGCGGATCGAGGATGAGGGGTGGGAGCATGGAGGAGAGGCTCTGCAGGTACACGAGACCGTCGCGGTAGATGTCGAGGTCCCACACCTCGCGCTCTCGCGCGGCATCGAGTACGAAGGCGTCTTCGTACCAGGGCACGCGGGCATAATCGATGCCGGCAGCGTCGAGCGCCGCGGAAATATGGTCGGAAGTTGCCTTGAGCGTGTTGGCGCGCAGGGTCACGGGGCGCTCACACGCGGCATCGAAGCCGTCGGCGAGAAGCTCGCGCGTGCGCTCGTCGAGACGGTCGGTCAACTGCATGGTTCCTCCTGGCAAAATCGGGCCGTCGCCCATCGCGGGCGGGTTCATTCGTTGTGCATCGCTATCTTAGCGCCTCGGTGCAGGTGCGCCTACAGGGTGAACCCGATCGCCACGAGCGCGAGACAGCAGCCGAGGACGGCGATGTCTGTGGCGGTCATCGGATAGCGGCGATAGGAGCTGGCACGTGTGCGCAGGTAAAAGCCGCGCTGCTCGGCCGCGAGCGCCGTCGCGTCGGTCTTTTGCACCGAGGTCACGAGCAGAGGGATGCACACGGGAATCATGAGGGCGAGTTTCTTGAACGGGTTGCCGGTGTCAAAGTGCACGCCGCGCGCGGTTTGAGCCTCCATGATGGCGTTCATCTCGCGCGTGAACACCGGGACGAACCGTAGGGCCGTGGTGAATGTGAACGCGTAGCGATAGGGGACGTGGAGGACCTCCACGCAGGCATTGGCCAGGTCCGTGAGTCTCGTCACGCTGAGCATGAGCACGAGTGGTAAGGCGACGCCGACCAGGCGCAGGCATGCGCGCAGCCCGCCGATCACGCCGTCGACGGTCGCGAATGCGACGATATGCTCGCCCGTGGGGGTGAATGCGACCTGCAGGGTGAACATGACGGCCACGATGGGCAAGAGCACTTTGAGCAAGCCCGTCAGGCGTCTTGCCACGCCGGCATAGGCACCGATTCCCAGGGTGAGTGCGAGCAGGGCCATGAGGGCGAAGGGGCTTTGCGTGAGAAAGGTCGCGGTGATGATCGCCGCTGCGATCGCGAGTTTCGTCACGGGGTTGAGACGGTGCAGCAGGCTCTCTCCGGGAGTGTAATCGATGACATCAAGCATGGGCCTTCAGCTCCTTGACGAGGCCGACGAGGTCGGTGACTTCGGTTATGCGGGCGAACGAGGGGTGGAAACGGGCTGCCAGGCGCTTGCCGAGCGCGGGCACGCACGGCGCTGCGATGCGCGCATGGGCGAGCAACGCGTCGTTTGCGAACACCTCGCGGGAGGGGCCGACTTCGATCAGCCTGCCCTCCGTCATGACGGCGAGGGTGTCGGCGAAATCGCTCACGACCTCCATGTCGTGGCAGACCATGACGACGGCGGCGCCGTCGAGGGCGCGCTGGCGGACCGTCTCCATGACGGTCATGCATTCGCGGTAGTCAAGCCCGTTCGTGGGCTCATCAAGGATGATGAGTTCGGGTTCGAGGGCCACGACGCTTGCGAGTGCGACCATCTGGCGCTGGCCGCGGGAGAGGTTGAAGGGGGAGGCGTTTTCGGGCAGGCCGAAGGTGGAGGCGACGTGACGTGCCCTCTCCCGTGCGGCTTCGGCGGGCGCGCCTTGGAGCTCGAGGCCGAAGGAGATCTCCTCGACGACGGTATTTCGGCATAGTTGGCGGTCCGGATTTTGGAAGAGGGTCGCGGCGTGTGACGCGAGCACGCTCACCGGTGTCGTGCGAGTGTCGAGCCCGGCGATGCGCACCACGCCGGCGCTTGGCTTGATCAGACCGTTCAGCAATTTGGTGAAGGTCGTCTTGCCGGCGCCGTTCTGGCCGACGACGGCGAGAATCTCGCCGGCGCGCACGGTGAGGTCGATTCCCTCGATGCACGCCTGTCCCGTTCCGTAGGAATACGCTGCTCCGGCGACGTCGACGATGATCGGACGCTCATCGACTGTATTGCGCGCATCCGGTCCATCGCCCAGGGCGCAGGGCACGATGGGCGAACTCTTGGATAGCCCGGGGGCGAGGATGCCCGCGACGAGGGCCTCGGCGCCGTCGAGCGTGAGTGCGGGGGAGTCGTTTGGCGCGAGCCCGGCTTCGGCGAGGCTGTTGGAGATACGGACGGTTCTCGGGGTGTCGACGCCGATGGCTCGCAGGGTCTCCCCGTGGGAGAAAACGTCGGTCGGCGTACCGTCGAGTGCGATGCGGCCCTGATCGATCACGACGACGCGGTCGCAATACTCGGCGAGCAACGCGACCGTCTGCTCGATGAGGACGACGGTCATCCCCGTCAGCTCCTTGGCGCGTCGGAGCGCCTCGAACACATCGCGCGCGCTCGCGGGGTCGAGCGCGGAGGTGGGTTCGTCCATGACGATGACACGGGGCGCCATGGCGAGGATGGCGGCGATGGCGACCTTTTGCTTCTGACCGCCGGAAAGCGTTGCGATTTCGCGATGGCGCAGGTCGGCGATGCCCACGGCGTCGAGGGCTGATGCGATGCGCCCCTCGATCTCGCGGTGGTCGATACCGAAGTTCTCGAGGCCGAACAAAAGCTCGTCCTCCACGACGGAGGCCACCATCTGCGCATCGATGTCTTGGAGGACCGAGCCGACGACCTTGGCTATAT
The DNA here is from genome assembly GCA_900551665.1 of uncultured Collinsella sp. Taxonomy (GTDB): domain Bacteria; phylum Actinomycetota; class Coriobacteriia; order Coriobacteriales; family Coriobacteriaceae; genus Collinsella. Next base: position 15,868 of record URWW01000023.1, read on the forward strand.
CGGTGAGGGACGCCTCGCAGGTGTCGAGTCCCGCCACAAGCGTGGAGCCAAACAGGCGGCCCCGATAATGGTGGGGGATGGCGCCGGTGATGGCGCTCGCCAAGGTCGACTTGCCGGCGCCCGAGGGGCCGATCAGGCCGACGAAGGTACCCTCTTCGACGGAGAGGTCGATGTCCTTGAGAGCGTAGGCGCCGTCTGCGGCGGTGTCGTAGGAGAACGAGACGCACTCCATTTCGATGATCGCGCTCATGGGGCTCCTTTCTCGGTGCTCGGCACCTGGAGATGCCGAGCGGGACGGATGCGGCTGCGTTACTCGTTCAGGCCGAGCGATTGTTTGACGGGCTGATAGAGCGCGCCGACGAGAATCGCGTTGAAGACCGCCGTGACCGTCACGACCGGAGTCATCACGGCGGCCAGCTCGCCGGCAAAGCCCATGAGCGCCATCTTGATCACCATGAAGATCATTCCGGAGAGGAATGTGGTGATGAAGGTGCCGACCACGGGTACCAGACTGCGCGCGGGCGTGCGCGCGCCGACGTTCACGATCGACGCCATGGCGACGGCGGCGATGCCTTCGGCGACGAAGTCGATGCCGGGGGAGCTGGTGGTGATCTGGATGACCGCGGCCGAGATGAGTCCGATCACGAGGGCCTGTGGGATGGTGGGGCGAATGACCAAGATCGCGAGGCAAAAGGCGGAGACGATGAATTCGGGGGCGATGGCTCCGCCGGAGACCGCGGAGATGGCCTTGCCCGCCGTGAAGTTGAGGATGAAGCCGGCGGCGAGCAGGACGGCGAGCAAGACGAGGCTTTGGATGTCGAGACCGTGCCGCTCGTCGATAGCGACGGTGCGGGGTCGGCCACTGGGTTGGAATGGGGCGGTCATGGGAGGTTCCTTTCGCGAACTGGGGCGCATGCGTTCAAGGGGGGCAGAGGCGGTGGACGTGGCCTCGGTATGAAAAAAGGCCCCCGGTCAAACCGGAGGCCTCGTGTTACCTGGATGGCATATACGTGTGAGGACTCACCGTCGACCGGCCGAAGACGCGTCATGCCACCACCAGTTGTTGAGGGAGATGGAGATGATCTGCTTCATGATGATGGCTCCTTTCGACAGTCAAGGGTCTTTGCGATGGCTACGCACTATACCATAGCGCGGCATCCGGTCGGTGGGCGCCGCGCAAAGGTTTCCGCGCCGTTACAGCTTTGCGAAGTCGTCGACGATGAGGTCGAGGCAGGCGGGAAGGACGCGAGCGCCGAATTCTCCGGTGTTGTTGTGGATGAGCTCCCCGTCGAATTCCATGCCGAGGGAGGGTGTGCAGGTGATGCGCGCCTCCTTGGCCTGGAAGAGGGTAAACTGCGGCCGGCCCAGGCCCTTGCCCGCGGGATCGAGGACGCCGGCGAGCAGGGTGGGGAGCAGCTCGACGGTTTTAGCGGGCTGGATCACGGCGATATCGATGAACCCGTCGTCCATACGGCAATCGGGGAACAAGTTGATATCGTTTTGGATGAGCGCGGTGTTGCCCACCATGCAGCCGATGCCGTCGAGCTCGTCGACCTTCCCGTCGTGCTCGATGGTGAAGTGCGCGACGGTGGGGGCGGGGTTGGCGAGCGCCGAGAGGAAGTAGGCTATTTCGCCCATGTCGCCCTTGGCGGGCTCGGCCTTGTGCATGATGTCGGCGTCGAAGCCGGTGCCCGCGATGATGATGAAGCCGTGACGGCAGACGCTGCCGTCCTCAGCCTTCCAGAACAGCTCGCCCATGTCGGCCGTCTTGGTTCGGCCCTCGCGGCAGGCCTTGGCCAGCGCGGCGGGTTCGGGTGCGTTGCCGATGTTGTTGAAGAACAGGTTCGCGGTTCCGGAGGGGAAGACGAGCGTGGGGACGTGGCTATCGCGGATATGGTCGAGCACGTTGGATACGGTGCCGTCCCCACCGGAGACCACGACGCGGTCGAACGCGTTCACGTCCTCCGCGGCCTGATGGGGCTCCATGCCGTCGCCGATGAAGCGCAGGCACACCTCGTCGCCGGCCTCGGACAGAGCGCGCGCGAAGTCGAAAATCTCGTCTGAGCGGGGGCCGGAGGCGGGGTTGTGGATGATGAGGCAACGCATGGCGAGTTCCCTGTTCATGAAAAGGCGGGTATAGTTACAAGATGACGTAATCCTACCCGTGTCGCACGCGGGTTTTCCCGTACCGGGGAGACGAATGTACATCTCCACAAATGAGGACCTGACCGCCTTCTGCAATCGCGCCCGTGCTTTTTCGGCCATCGCCATCGACACGGAGTTCCTGCGGGAGAAGACCTATCACGCCAAGCTGTGCTTGGTGCAGGTCGCCACGCCGGACGAGTGCGTGGTCATCGACCCCCTCGCGATCGACGACCTGGGGCCGCTCGCCGAGCTCATGGCCGACGTCGACACGCTCAAGGTGTTCCATGCCTGCTCGCAAGATATGGAGGTGCTCTGCCACGCGCTCGGTTCCGTGCCCGCGCCGATCTTCGATACACAGGTGGCGGCGGGGTTCCTCGGTGAGCGTGCGCAGTGCTCCTACCACAACCTCGTGAGCACGTTCTGCGGCGTCTCCCTGCCCAAGACCGAATCGTTGACGGACTGGTCGCGGCGTCCGCTGAGCCCCAAGCAGATCGAGTACGCCCTTGACGACGTGCGCTATCTCATCGATGCGTATCGCGTCATCGAGTCCAAGCTGCATTCGCTCGGTCGCACGGCCTGGGTGCGCGACGAGATTCGCCCCCTTGCCGACCCCGCCCATTATCGCAGCGATCCCCGCGCCGCGTTCAAGCGCGTGAAGCGCGTGAACGCCTGCACGCGCCGTCAGCTCGCTGTTGCCCGTGAGCTCGCCTCTTGGCGCGAGCAGCGGGCGGAGACGCGCGATATCCCGCGCAAGTGGGTCATGTCCGACGAAGTCCTGCTGGCGCTGTGCAAACGCGCGCCGCAGACCGTCGAGGACTTCCGCGCGGTGCGCGGGACCGAGCAGCTGAGTGCCCGCGATGTCGAGGTCGCTCTCGACGCAATCGCTCGCGGTCGCCGCTGCCCGCAGGAGAACCTGCCCTCGATCGGTCGCGCCCATCGCGCGCCGGCGCCCGAGCTCGAGAGCGTCATCGACCTCATGTACGCGCTGATCCGCCTCGTTTCCGAGCGCTCCGGCGTCGCAACTTCTCTGATTGTCTCGCGTGACGGCCTGCTCGACTACATCGAGCATCCCGAGCGCAGCCCCCTGCGCGAAGGTTGGCGCTTCGAGTTGGTCGGCACCCTCATGGACGACCTGCTTCAGGGCAATATCGGCCTCACCGTCAAGGACGGGGCCCTCGAGATCTTGTAATGGCGCCCGTGCGCCCCGAACCGCATGGGAGGATCTGATGATCAAGGCGGCGTTTTTCGATATCGACGGCACGCTTGTCGGCTTCAAGACGCATCGTGTGCCCGAGAGCGCATGGCGCGCCATCGAGCTCATGCGTGCGAAGGGCTCTATGACCTGTACGTGATGCAGGGGAGCCGCTCGTTTGTGAACAATCTCGGCGACCGCGTGATCGAGCTCGGTCGCCAGGTGGGGCTCGATTATTCGCTTGGCGACCTCGATTGGGCCTACGAGCTTCCGGTCTATCAGTTCAACGTGTTCGGCGGACCCGATGTCGAGCAGGTGTTCCTTTCCAAAACCGAGCATGTCGTGGCAACGCGCTGGAACGACCTGTTCTGCGACGTGGTCCCTGCGAAAGGCGGTAAGGACTACGGTGTGCGCGCCGCTCTCGAGCGCTTTGGCATCGCGCCCGAGGAGGCCGTCGCATTCGGCGACGGCGAGAACGACCTCGGCATGTTCCAGGTCGTGGGAACGAGCATCGCCATGGGCAACGCCTGGGATGGCGTGAAGGAGCGTGCCGACTTCGTCACCACCGACGTGGACGACGACGGCATCTGGAACGCCTGCAGGGAGCTCGGGATCGTCTAATCGGCCGACGCCCGCCCATTTTGGCAGGCGGGGCAGAGCCCATCGAACACGAGGCTGTGCGCGTCGACGGCGAATCCGGACTCCTCGCCGGCACGCTCGTCGAGCCCGCCGTCGTAGGGCAGCATGATGTCGGCAACGGCCCCGCAAGAGCGGCAGACCGCATGTCCGTGCCCGTCGCAGCGCCGGTCGAAGCGCGTGGTGCCTGGCGCTTTGACCGTGGTGATGGCACCCGTCTCGGTCAGGAGGTTGAGGTTGCGGTAGACCGTGCCGCGGCTGATCTTCCCGTCGATCGCGTGGACGTCGAGGTAGATGTCCTCCGCGGTGGGGTGGTCGCATCGCGCGCACACGGCGTCGAGGACCAGCTGTCGCTGGCGCGTGTTGCGGCGTGTGACCGGCTGTCCTGTTGCCGTCGTGTTCATCGTTCCTCCGTACGTTACTAGATAAGTAACATTTGAACAGAAGGCTGGGCGGCTGGCAAGGCATGGAGCCCGAATTCAGAAAATGCTCCCGTATGAATGCCGTATGAAGAGGCCCTGCGGTGAGGGCCTCATTTCACGGTCGCCTTCCCCCCGGCACATGGATGGCGCTCGCGGATTCGAGTCGGATGCGGCTCCCGATGCGCGCCGGCGCGCTATTTGTCAGATACGAGGTCGGCGGGGAAGCGCACGCCCATCTGCCTGCGGGCCTCGTCCATGAGGTTGAGGGAGGCGAGGGTCACGTCGCGGAAATGCGATACCGGGCCGAACGGGCCGCAGGGGGCTTCGGCGGCATCGGCGCCCATCCGGACGTTCCGGACGGCATCGAGAAAGTCGGAGAGCTCATGTTGCATGCTGTTCTCGAATGATGACAGCTCGATATCCTGCTCGACGGTCTGGGCTGATGAGTAGCCGACGGCGTCCGCCTTCTTCGCGGCGTCTGACCGCAGGTCGAGACGGGCGCCCGTGGGGGCGGAGATGCCCGTGACGGTGAGTGTTCCCAGCTCGCCCTCGATCTGGCTGTCCGAAAGGTCGTTGGTCACCTTGGAATGGGCGAGCATCGCGGTCATGTGGGGATAGGAGGCGAGGATGAATCCCGACCCGTCGATCGGGCCGTTCGTGAGCCCCCGGGTCCCTTCATCCAACAGGGTTCCCGCGGCGAGCACGCGCGAGGGTTCGCCGAACAGCTCGATGAGGGGTTCGACGCAGTAGACGCCGATGTCCATGAGGGAACCCGACGCCATGGCGCAGTCGAAGATGTTGGTGCGGCGTCCTGCCAGGATCTCGTCGTAGCGGGATGAGTACTTGCCGAACCGCAGTGTGGCACGGCGAACGGCGCCGAGACGGGGCAGCGCCTCCTTGAGCGCGTGGAATGCGGGGTCGTGCAGGGGCCGCATCGCCTCGAGCGCGACCACCCCTGCCTCGCGCGCCGCATCGAACACCTCCGCCGCCTCCCGGCGATTGGCGCAGAAGGGCTTTTCCACGATGACGTGCTTCCCTCCGGCGATGCATGCCATCGCCTGGTCGTGATGGAGCGCGTTGGGACTGCCGATGTAGACGGCGTCGACCTCGTCACTGTCCGCGAGTTCATCGAGGGAGGTGAAGGGGAGGGTGCCCCCATGTTCTTCCGTGAACGCCGCGGCGCGCTCGGGGTCGCGCGAGAGGGTGCCGACGTAGACGGCCCCTTCGGTCCTCGACAGGGCGTCGAGCATGCACGCGGTGATGCCGCTCGTTCCGATGGTGGCGATGCGAATCATGTCCGTTCCTCTCTGCCAGCGCACATGGGCGAGGCGTCTCGGTCGATGGCCGGTCAGTCGGATTCGCCTTCGACGAATCCGGTGTCGCACGCGCGTCCCTCGCCGTCGGCAGCCGCGGTGGCGAGCTGGTCGCAGCGCTCGTTGAACTCGTGTCCGGCGTGGCCCTTCACCCAATGGAAGGTCACGCGATGCGGCTCCTTGGCGGCGAGGAGCCGTTTCCACAGGTCGACGTTCTTGACGGGTTTCTTCTGCGAGGTCTTCCATCCCCTGCGAATCCAGCCCTCGACCCAGTGCTGGTTGAAGGCGTTGCAGACGTACTGCGAGTCGGAGTGGACCTCGACCTCGCAGGGACGGTTGAGCGCCTCGAGGGCCGAGATGACCCCGAGGAGCTCCATGCGGTTGTTGGTGGTGCGGTCGTATCCGCGGGAGAGTTCGAGCGTATGGAGCTTTCCCGAGGGGGCGGTGTATCTGAGTACGGCTCCGTAGCCTCCCGGACCCGGGTTGCCGCGCGATGAGCCGTCGGTGTAGACGATGACCTTCACATGGTTCCTTTCGATGATGTCGAGACCATTATACGGGCGCAGGCGGACATCCGCGGCTCGTCAGGACCGCGCCTCGATATCTGACGGGGGCCTTTATGCGGGTGGCAGCTCCGCCGCGGCGAGCTCGGCGAGCGGGCGCATGACGCTTTTGACCGTTTCGAAATCGGAACCGCGGTCGGTCGCGACGGCGATGGCGTAGGAGCCTTGGGGCATATTGACGACGCCGCCATCGAACGTGACGTCGTAGCGCCGCTCCCCGGAGAACCAGCCCGCTTTGGACCAGGTGGCGGTCCGTCCGATCGGCGCGACGTCATCCACGCTTGAGTTGAGCGAATCGCCGAGCAAGTCGCCGAGCCACCGGGCGTTTGGGTCGTCGGAGGAGAGCCACGGCGCGCATGTGCGCCAGATGGCGGCCAAGTCGCGCACGCTGTAGTCGGTGTACCAGTGCCCCGAATCACGTTCGACCCCCGCCTCCCGGAAGAGGTCCTGGAGAATCGGCTGACCGGCGAGCCGCTTCCTGAGTTCCTCGTACGCCTCGTTGCTGGAGTCGACGATGGTCGGGGTTATGAGGTTCCCGTAGCGGGAACGGGCGGCGTCTCCCTGCGAGCGCACGAGGCCGATGCAGAAAGGGCCCTTGACGGTGCTCGCGCTGTAATACGCCCGGTCCGCCTCATGCTCGAAGACCACGTTCCCGCCGGCGAGCTCGACGGCGATGCAGCTGATCTCGGCGCCGCGCGACTCGGCCGCGGAGATAGCGGCATCGAGTTCGGCCCTCGCTTGCTCGGCGGTCCTGCGCCTCGCGATGTTGTCCGGATCGAGGGCGTCGGCTTCCTCCGCCGTGGTGTCCATGACCTCGGCGATCTGGGGCCCTTTCGGGGCGTTGGCTGCATTCGTCCTGCCATGGATTGCCTCGGTGCAGCCGCAGAGGGCGCCGAGGGCGATGGCCGACGAGAGCGCTCCCGTCAAAAGGACGGTCTTGGGGATGCGGGTCGCGTCGAGCCCATGGAGGCGTCGCCTCCCGAATGGGGTCGAGATATGGGGGATGCGCGGCGCACCTGGCATGAAAGCCCCTTTCGAGCGGTTGTCCAATCGCATTGCCGACACCCTATGGTACGCCCTTTGGCCGGCTGCTCGGAGCGTGCTTTGCGGGGGGGGGCATGCGACCCCGTGGCCGCAGCGCGGTTCGAATCGCCGAAAACGCCCTTGCGGCCTGCGGGCGGGGCGAAATGGGGCGTGAGCGGGACGGTGGGACGAGGGTTCCCGTGCGTTGGTGTGTTGATTGAGGAGAATCGTCGTCGTCGGCTCCAATCGTGGACAATCGAGGGGCTGTTCGACGTCGAAAGGACGCCCATGAAACTCGATTACCGTATCACCCGTCGTTCCGCGATCGTCTTTGCGACGACGCTTTTGCTCGCCGGCTGCGGTGCCGGTGAGCCCGCCGGCTCCGTCGATGCCGGTTCGGTCCAGGATGCGCCCGTCGCCACGGCTCGCGCTTGGGAGGCCGAGCTCGACGTCGAGGCGCCCTTCATGAATGTCGAGGGCGAGGAGGGGTCCGCCATGCCGGGTGACTGCTGGATGCAGCGCGAGGACGGTGCGGTCCAGGTCCAGGTTTCGGGCTCGTCGATTCCCGAGCCCGCAGTGGAGAGCGTTGAGTTCACCGATGGCATCCTCACGGTGACCATGGCCCAGCCCGATGAGGACGCGCCCGCCACGATGGATTTCGTCCTGCATCAGTTCGTGTTGACTTCCGATGGCGCTCCCAAGGTTGCGGGCGTCGTGCTCGTGCGCGGTGGGGAGGCCGTCGATCTTCCCGCCGGTGAGATCGTCGAGCCCGAGAGCGCGGAGTAGCGCGGCCCCAGCGAATCGGCGACGCCTGCCACCGGAATCCGCCGCCCCCGGCCCTTGCGCCGCATGCGCTCGGATCGGGGGCCTTTTCACATCGCACATGTCTACCTGGAGGCCCCATGCTGACCATCGGTTGCCATCTGTCCACTACTAAGGGCTATGCCGCTATGGGCGAGACCGCTCGCTCCATTGGCGCAAATACCTTTGCGTTCTTCACGCGCAATCCGCGCGGCGGGAACGCCAAGCCGCTCGATCTCGATGACGTGGCGGGTCTGCAGCGAATCTTGGACGAAGACGGGTTTGGACGCCTCGTGGCGCATGCGCCCTATACGTACAACCCTTGCTCTGCCAAGGAACGCGCTCGCGAGTTCGCGCTCGAGGCGATGGCGGAGGACTTGCAGCGCATGGAGGCCCTGCCCGGCCAGCTTTACAATTTCCATCCCGGTGCGCATGTGGGGCAGGGTGCGGATGCGGGTATCGAGCTGATCGTCGACACCCTGTGCCATGTTATGTTCGAGGGCCAGCGCACGTGCGTCCTCCTCGAGACGATGGCGGGCAAGGGCACCGAGGTGGGGCGCACTTTCGAGGAGCTTGCGCGCATCATCGAGGGTGTGGCCTCGCGTCGCCCCGAGCTTGCCGGCACCGACATGCTTGGCGTGTGCCTGGACACCTGCCACATCTCCGACGGTGGGTACGACATTGTGGATGACCTGGATGGCGTCATGGCCGAATTCGATCGCGCTGTGGGTCTCGAGCGCTTGCAGGCGGTCCATATCAACGACTCCAAGAACCCGCGTGGCGCGCATAAGGACCGCCATGAGGTGATCGGCGGGGGATACCTGGGCAACCCGGAGCTCGGTGGCGGCGAACACGTTTTGCGCGCCATCGTGACGCATCCCGCCCTGTGCGATCTGCCATTCATCCTGGAGACCCCGCACGACGACCTGTCCGGATATGCCGGCGAGATCGCCTATCTGCGAGGGTTGGCAGAATAGCGCGACGTTTTGTTGTAAGTCATTCGCGCCCCTTGACGTCGTTGAGGGGCGGAATGCGAGCCCTCCCTCGTGCATGAGATTGGTCTTCGATGTTCGTATCCTTATGGGCGGTCAACACGTATTGCTTGAGACGAGGAGCGGGGCCAAAGTCCGCATCACCAGCGGAAGAAGATCGTCCGATTTCATCAAAACGTTACGCGGGTGATGCGGACTTGACGCCGATTGCCCCCTAGGCGCGTGAAGCGTCGCCGCCCTATTCGCCATCCAAAAACGCGCCGGTTTGGCGGTTCCAGAGGGCGGCGTACTCGCCGTCGGCGGCGGCGAGCTCGGCATGCGTACCATCTTCGACAATCTCGCCGTCGGCAAGCACGACGATACGGTCGAGTGCCGCCACGGTCGAAAGACGGTGAGCAACCACGATGGACGTGCGTCCGCACATGAGGTTCTCGAGTGCGTCCTGCACCAGCGCCTCACTCTCGGAGTCCAATGCGCTGGTGGCCTCGTCGAGCACCAGGATCGGTGCGTCGGTGAGGATGGCGCGCGCGATGGCCACACGCTGACGCTGGCCGCCGGAGAGCTTCACGCCGCGCTCACCCACGAGCGTATCGAGGCCAGCGGGTAGGCGATCGATGAACTCGAGCGCGTTGGCGAGCTCGGCGGCGCGACGAATCTCCTCCTCGGAGGCGTCGGGGCGGCCGTAGGCGATGTTCTCACGGATGGAGCGGTGGAACAGCAGCGCCTCCTGCGGAACGTAGGCGATCTGGCGGCGCAGGCTCTGCTGGGTGCAGGTGGAGATGTCCTGGCCGTCCACGTACACATGGCCGTCCTGCACGTCGGACAGGCGCAGCAGCAGCTTGGTGAGAGTGGTCTTACCCGAGCCCGAGCGTCCCACCAAACCCACGCGCTGGCCCGCCGGGATGTGCAGGTTGAGGTCGGTGAAGACGCGGTCGCCCTCGGCGGCGTCGACGTAGGCGAAGCCGAGGTGCTCGAAGTCGATGGAACCCTCGCGCACGGTGAGCTCAGGCGCGCCCGGTGCGTCCTCTACCAGGCGCGGCTCGTCCAGGATGCGGGCCATCTCGCTCGCGTCGCCGATGGCGCGGTTCATGCGCTGCATCATCGAGTTGATGTAGTTGAAGCGCATGGAGAGCTGATAGGTGTAGGAGAACATCATGACGAGCATGCCGCCCGAGATGCCGAACCAGGCGTTGCCGCCCGCCACGAAAATGGACACGATGAGCATGATCACGGTGATGATGCCGCTCGTGGTGAAGCCGCGCTGCATGGTGGCGCGCATGGAGCGGCTCTCCGCCCGCATGGCGGCGAGGTCTGCTTCGTCGAAAAGCTCCTTCTCGAAGTCCTCGCGTCCGCAGGTCTTGACGGCGAGGATGTTGGTCACGGCGTCCGATAGCACTCCGGAGAGGCGGTTCTGCGCCTTGGCGGTGGCGGCGGAGAGCGGCAGGATGCGCTGGTACATGCGCGTGGCCACGATCACGTATATCACGAGCATCACGGCGAGTGCCGCGGCATAGGCGGGTACGGCCGGCGCGAGCGCGATGAACGTGCAGGCGGTGCTTGCGATGGTGGGGATGAGCGAGTAGACCACGACGTCGACCATCTGGGTGTAGCCGCTCATGAACTTGCTCGTCTGGCTCACCAATGCGCCGCCGAAACGGCTCGTGTGGAAGGTCATCGACTGGTTGGAGAGCGTGTCGAAGCACAGGCGCGCCAGGTGGTAGTTGCCGTTGATCTGCAACTTGTAGACGGCGTAGTCCTGCAACTTGGAACAGATCTGGCCGACGAGGTTCACCAGCAGCAGCGCCAGGATGTAGGGGCCGAAGACCTCCCACACCTTATCGGCGGGCACGGGCGCCGCCTGCACGCGGTCCACGATGAGGCCCATCACCCAGGTGTTCACGAAGATGAGCAGTGCCACGTAGGCGACGGAGGTGAACACGGCGAGGAATGCCGCGCCGGGTACCATACGCGTGACCTCCCAAAAGCGGCGCAGCGTGCGCTTCACGGCGGGTTTCTCGAGCTTTTGGACGTTTCTCTGCGACATGGTGTGTCTCCTTATGCGTCGTCGTCTGCCCTAGGTTATCTCTTGAAGTGCCCTTCAGGTCAAGCGCGGATTGAGCTCGGCCGTATCGCCCCGTCATGTGAAAAGACGCGCAGATCGTACTGTTTCTGCGGGTAGATGAGTCGCAACCAGCGGTTGACGGCTCAGGGGCAAAACGCAACCCCAGCGCCCTTGCGCAACGGGCATCGTTCGCGGAAGCTGAAGTCGGCGAGGGGTCCGGACGTCTCGCCGAGCATATACGATTGACCACGATGAAAGGGAGCGCATCATGAGTTTCCGTGACAACCTGCTATATCTGCGTGATTCGCGTAACATGACCCAGGAACATCTCGCCATGCTGCTCGGCGTGACCCGTCAAGCGGTGAGCAAGTGGGAGGCTGGAGTTTCCCAAACAAAAGGATATTAAGGAATAACCTGTGTTTACCTGCTTGCGAATAAAAGAATAATGCTATTAAGTTAGCGATACTACATAAATGTGTTGGTATCTCTTTTTCATTGGCTTAAAACAACAGGCTATTTTATTTCTGCTCAGTTCATTTGGGTTTATAGCTAAAGAAAATAATAAAATTATAGGATTTGCATAT
>URWW01000024.1 GCA_900551665.1 uncultured Collinsella sp.
GGCGTCGAAGACGTTAAGGAGCTCGTCGCCCTCGTCATACAGGTCGTGCACGCAGTAGGCGTTGTCCCAGAAGATGCGGAAATCGGGGGCGGCCGTCTTCATCGAAGCGAGGCGACGGACCGTCTCGTCAGAGTAGGTGTCGCCTGTGGGGTTGGAGTACTTGGGGACGCACCAGATGCCCTTGATGCCCTCGTCGGCCGCGACGAGGCGCTCGACCTCGTCCATATCCGGACCGTTCTCGGTCATGCGCACGGGAACGTTCTCGATGCCCAGATCCTCGGTGATGCCGAAGTGGCGATCGTAGCCGGGCGCGGGGCAGAGGAACTTGACGCGTGCACCGTCGTGCGCGGCGGAGAACTCGGACCACGGGGCATGGCCGCACGTGCCCTTGAGCCAGCACATGGCCACGGAATCATGCTCGATCAGCAAACTGGAGCTACCGAGCACGAGCGTCTGGGACGGATCGACGCCCAAAAACTCCCCGGCGAGCGCACGGGCGGAGGGGATGCCCTCAAAGCAGCCGTAGTTGCTGCAGTCCACGCCGCCGTCGGTAAGGTCGGAGTCAGCGCTGAGCAGGTCGAGCATGGGGCGAGAGATGGCCACCTGCTCGGGCGACGGCTTGCCGCGGGCCATATCGAGCTTGAGCTCGCGCGCCTTGACCTCGGCGACGCGTGCCTCGAGATCGTCGATGGCGGCGGCCAGCTCGGCGTCGTTCATCGTTTGATACATCGTCTGCATGACGGTTCCCTTTCTCATCGCGAAACGAGAGGGGCGTCACCGCGACGACCCTGCTACGCTGCATCGCTTCGCATCGAAACAGTATACGTGGTTTACCAGGCCCCACTCCATAGCCGCACAGAATGTGTAGAGTCTCATGCCCGTCTCAAATGGGGCCAGGTACGAATTGGGCACCTTCGGGGCCAGGTACGAATTGAGCCGCCTTCGATGCCGATCCGGCGGCAGGCTCGGACACGACCTCGGCCTGCACCCACCCCCAATTGGAGCACCTCTCCGTCGCTTCACAATTCCACGACAGGGCTGCCACAGAAGCACCATGGTGAACGGTCGATTTCTTAAGGTGTACGTAAGACGCAAGGGCGTCCACAGGGGCCCCTTTCCCCATTTATTGCCTCTGACCTCGCATTTCATCGCCCGCGCAAAGTCTCGTAAGACTTTCTTATGCGGATAAGACGGGCCGCACTGGCAATAATGAAGACAGCACCCGAGGGCCAGCAGCGAGGCCCAAAGGCGCTCGTACCGGTGGATGACGAGGAGGCCCGAGCATGCCGTCGTTTTACGATGTCCAGCGCGCCCGGACCCCCCGGCCGCAGCTCAGATGTGCGAACCATTTCTCCTTCCCCCCGACACAGAGAAAGGGTCTCCTCGAACCCACCACCCGTACACGGTCGAGCAACCAGCGAGTCAATCTCCTTCGCTCGTACAACGACCTGCTCGACGCCCTCGACGTGCCGCAATTGCAGCAGTCCATGGCATAACCGCAGCACCAACAAGCAGACTCGGCGAAAGGGCCTCCGCAAGGAGGCCCTTTCCATGTCGCGATCCGTCGCAATCGTCTTGATCGCCCCGCACAAAAGCAGGCGCCCGCCGGCGCATCTGCGCAGACGGGCGCCCCAATACCAGGGGAAGCAATTTGTGCCTATCCCAATTAAGGCGCTACATGAGCTTGGTTTCCTCGAGCTTCTCGATGATCCAGCGGTTGGCGCGAATCACCGGGCGACGGAACACCAGGCCCAGAGCCAAAGACGGGATGAGGTACAGCGCGAGCGTGCCGAGCTCGATCCAGAACTCCATGCCGTACGCCCCCGCCATGGCGGCATGCATGGCGTTGATGGCGTGCGTGAACGGCAGGAACGGGTAAACGGCCTGGAAGAAGTCGGCGGTCATCTCGATCGGGAAGGTGCCGCCCGAACCCGCGACCTGCATGACCAGCAGCACGACCGCAATGGCCTTGCCAATATCGCCGAAGCTCACCGTGAGCGTGTAGATCATGTTGCTGAACACGAACCCGGCGAGCCAGCCCACGAGCATGAACTGGAAGGGATGCTCGCACTGAATGCCGAAGAACAGCAGGTCGCCGGCGCACACAAGCGTGGCCTGCGCGAACGCCAACAGCGCGAAGAACGCATAGCGACCGAGGTAGAGCTCGTGCAGGCGCGAGTTGCCAAGGGCCTTGACATCGGCCTCGTCGACATTGGCCTTGAGCATGGCCGCCAAAACGATACCCGCGACCCAAATCGAAAGCGTGGTGTAGAACGGGGCCATCGCGCTGCCGTAGTTCTTGATGTGATACACGGCCTGACGGTCGAGGGCCACCGGCGCGGCGAGGGCGTCGGCGAGGGCCGCAGGGTCGGAACCGATGAGCTCGCGCACACGGTCGAGGTCGCCTGAGGTCACTGCGGTGTCCAGGCCCTCCTTCAGACGCTGCAGGTCATCGGCGGCGGACACAAGATCGGCAGACGCATCGGCCAGAACCGCATGGGCGTCACCTAGGTCATCGGAGAGCGCCGACGCGGCACGGGACAGGTCGGTCACAGTCGCGCCCAGATCGTCGGCCATATCGGAGCCGCGACGGGCGACATCGGCCACGGCATCGGAAAGATCGCTGACCTGCTGTTTGAGGGTCGCATTATAGGAGTCCTTGACACCACCGATGCTCCCCTTCGCCTCGGCGATGCCGTCCTTCACGGCTTGCGCCTTCGCCCGCGCATCGGCGGCTCCCGTCTCGAGCGACGTGGCCGCATCGGAGAGGTGCTTGGCAAGCAACTCCTGCTGGTTGGCGACGTTGCCCACGGTATTGGCGACGATATCGATCTGCTGCACCAGCTCGGCCTTGAGCTTCTCGGGCAGGTCGGACCCCTCGACATCACGCTCGACGGCGAGGATGTTATCTTGCACGTCACGCATGTCGGAAGCCCGCTTGGCAACGTCTGCGGATGCATCGCGCAGCTGGGTGACCGTCAAAGACACGTGCGCGTCGGCGGTGCCAAAGGCCTCATCGATGGCCTTCGCGGCGGCGTCGTAATCGCCCGCGCTGTCCTTAAGGGACTGGTTGATGGCCGCAACCGCGGCATCCAGCGCATCGTGCATTCCGCTCAAACCCGTTTTCGCGTCGCCCACAAGGGCCTCGGCATCCTTGTTCGCCGTACCGGCGCTCGCCAGCAAGTCGCTCGTCGAATCAAGCAGGCCGGTGGAGGACTGCAGCAGTCCCGCGAACTCGTCCACGCTGCCAGAAGCGTCGCGCAAGGTCGTGATGGCACCGGCCAACGTGCCCGACAGGTTGCCGGCGTAGGCCGCGATCTGATCGCCATCCATGAACTTAAGCAAGCTCGACGTGGTTGCCAGGCCAACATCACTGATGGTCTTTGCAAAGGTCTCATCGATCTGCTGACGCACGGTGCTCGCCGCCTTATCGGTCACGCGCGGAGCAATCGCGTTCGCCTTCTGATTCTCGTAGTACACGATCTCGGCATGCTCCGCATCGTTGGAGAACACGGTCATCATGCGCGAGCTGAAATTCTCGGGGATGACCACCGCGGCGTAGTACTCGCCCGAGCGGACGCCCTCCACGGCGTCGGATTCGCTCACGAACCTCCAGTCCAACTGGTCGTTCTCGCGCAGGGAGGACACCACCGTGTCTCCGATGTTCACGCGCACCGGGATGAGGTCGCTCATGTACCCGTCGTCGGAGTTTGCCACGGCCACCTTGAGGTTGCCGGTGTTGCCGTAGGGGTCCCAGCTGCCGGCGATGTTGAACCACGCGTACAGCGTGGGGACGATCACCAGCCCGACCGCCACGATGAGCGCAACCACGCTTCCACGAATGCGGGAGAGATCCCGTTTGAGAATGGCGATGATGTTCCTCATCTACTCCTCGCCTCCTTCCTCATGCACGCAGGGCATGGTGCGGCCCAGCTCACGGCGCATCTCATCGGCGGGCAGGCCGCTCATATGCACCTGGTCTCTCAAACTCCGGCGCAGGTATTCGACGAAGATCATGTACGCGTCGGCACCGATCACGGCGACGATCCACAGCAGCAGCATCACGAGCTTGCCGTCGATGTCCAAATCGAGCGTGGCCGTAAGGATGAACAACAAGATGGGCAGGCCGAACACGAGACAGAAACCCGTCTTGATGAGGGTGGGATAGCGGCGCTCGAAACGCGCGGCGCGCTCGACCACGTCACGGCGGTACGCCTCGGTATCCAACAGCGCGCGCACGGTGGAGCGGAGCGAGAAGCGCTCGCGCGCCATATCATCGTGCTCGCAGATCATCACGCCCGTACCCGTGAGCTCATGGTCGAAGAGCAGGTTGAGATTGAGCAGCTTGGGCCTCAGCCACACGCCCACGAACAGGGCGATCAGCAAAAAGACACCAAGCGCGGCGAGGTTCATCAGGTAATCCATGCCGTACATGCCGCCGATGGTCTCGCGCATCGCGTTAATGCCATACGTAAAAGGCAGCAGAGGATGCAGAGCCTGGAAGAAGCCGGGCATCATCTCGATGGGGTACATGCCCGAGGAGCCCGGGATCTGCACGATCACGAGGATGACTCCGATGGCCTTGCCGATATGCTTGAACGAGATGGCCAGGGCGTAAATGATGTTCACGTACACGAACGAGGTGAACACGCCGGCGAGCATGAACAACGCCGGGTGCTCGCACTGGATGCCGAGAGCGAGGTCGCCCGCGCACACGATGACCGACTGGACGAAGCCGAGCAGGACCATAAGCATCCAACGACCGAAGTAGCCCTGGTTCGCCGTGAAGCGGCCCAAACCCTCGTCATCGACCTCGAGCTTGAAGATGGCGATGAGCACGAAGCCACCAACCCACAGCGCGAGATTGGTGTAGAAGGGCGTTACGCCGGAACCGTAATTGGCAACCGGGTAGACCGGCTCCGTGCGCAACGTCACGGGAGCGGACATGAAATCAGACATGTCCTCCGGATCCATGTCGAGAATGGTGGCGAGATCGGCCGTTGCCTCGGAGCTGCGGAGAGCGGAGAGGTCGGTCGCGACGCTTCCGAGCGTCGTCTGCAAATCGGCCAGGGTCTTATCGGAGCTGGCAAGCGCCTGACGGGTCTGGTCGAGCATGGCGTCGAGCTGGTCGAGCATCGAGATTGACTGGCCGATGGTCGGCGTCAGGCTCCGCACCACGCCGACGAGGTCGCCGGAGACGCTTGAAAACGCATCCAAGCCATCGCTCAGGCGAGGCATGACCTCTTCGTTGATGCGCTTCTGGGTCTTGCCGAGTCCCTCGACGCTTCCCTGAATGGCATCGTTCATGGCACCCGAGGCCTTATCGAAAACCGCGGCGTCGTTGCCCAGGGCATCGCTTTGGCCCTGCAGGCCGTCTTTGACCTGCTGCAGCCCCTGGTTCTGGCGCTCGAGCTCGCGAATCGCGATCTCGATGTCGCCGCTGTTGCCCAGCTGACCGTTGATCTTGCGCAGCGCCTCGATGGCGCGCGTATTGGAGTCGATCACGGATTGGAAGTCGATGAGGGAGATGTCGATCTTGGTTTTTGCCGAGCTCGCCGCGCCGGCGATCGCGCCCACCGCGCTGTTCGCGTCGGAAGCCGCAGTGCCCAGATGCATGGCACCGTTTGAAAGCGCGCTCGAAAGCGCCGTGTGGAAATCGCGGGCGGCAGAGCGCGTGGTTCCCAACAGGGCGTCGCCACGCTGAAGCGCCTCGACAAGCGAGGGGGCCTCCTCGTCCATGCCGGCGAGGGCCGACTTCGCATCGGCGGCGGCCTTCTTGGCCGCGTCGATCGTGGCGTTCATATCGGACAGGCCCGAACGAACCCGGTCGAGCGCATCCACCGAATGGGCCACATCGGCCATCACGCCAACGTGCGCACTCTCCCCCGCCGCATCGATATCCACGCCGAGTTTCTTCGCCTCGGTCACGAGCGTGCTCGTGACCGTGCCCACAAAGGTCTCGTTGAGCTGAGTCTCGATGGTCTCGGCACCGGTATCGGTCACCTTCGGGGCGATGGCGTTTTTCTTCTCGTTCACGTAATACGTGAGTTCGGGCTGCTCGAAATCGCCCGTGAGCATGCTCGTGAGCTTCTCGCTGAAGTCGTGCGGGATCACGATGGCGGCGTAGTAATCACCGCGCCGCACGCCCTCCTCGGCCTTCTTCGCATCCGTGAAGACCCAGCCCAGGTCGTGGTTCTCCTTGAGTTTGTCGATCGTCTGCTCGCCGGCGTTGAGTTTGCCCGTGAGTTCGGTCTCCACGCCCGCATCCTCGTTGGCGACTGCGATCTTGACGCCCTCGGTGCTACCGTAGGGGTCCCAGTTCGCCTCGATGTTGTACCAGGCGTACAGGGACGGAATGATGCACACACCGATGGTGATGACCATCGCCACTGGATTGTGCAACAAGCGGAGCACATCGCGCTTGAAGATCTCCCATGCTTTTCTCACGCTTGTCTCATCCTTTGACCTCGAGATTTATTGTTCGGTGCAGAACTATACTACGCACGTTAGTAAAACAACAGTTGTAACGGTATCTGACGTACGTCTTAATACTTTCTGCAAACTACCAGGAATTTGTCATGAGTCCCCACCATGAAAAAGCCGGGGCGCCCCGTCTGGAGCGCCCCGTCTGGAGCGCCCCGGCGGATCGGCCGGCATATGGGCCGGCATATCGTTTTCGAGCTCGCCTACATGAGTTCGCAGACGCTCTGGGCGAAGGCAACCGGATCGGCCGGCAGAATGCCCTCGACGAGCAGAGCCTGATCGTAGAGCAAGCCGGCGTACAGCGCGAGCTTGTCCTTGTCGCCGGCATCATGTGCGGCCACGAGCTTGTCGAACACGGCGTGCTTGGCGTTGAGCTCGAGTACGCGCTGGGTCTTGGGCATCTCGCCGCGATCGGCCTCGGGACCGCGGGCAAGGACCTTCTCCATCTCGAGCGACAGCGGGCCCTCGGTGGTGATGCAGGCGGGCGCGTCGGTCAGGCGAGCAGAAACCGCGACCTTCTCGACCTTGTCGCCCAGGGCCTCCTTCATGGCGTCGAACAGGTCACCGTGCTCCTTGGTGGCCTCCTCGGCATCCTTCTTCTCGTCCTCGGTCGCCAGGTCGAGATCGCCAGTCGCCACGTTCTTGAGCTCGAGGAAACGGTCCTCGGTCTCCGGCTCGGCACCATCGGCCACGGCCTTGGCGGCAGCCTCGCGGGCAGCGTCGTCCTCGTAAACCTTAGGGCAGTTCTTGGCGGTGTACCCGCGCATTGCCTGGAAGGTGAACTCATCCACGTCCGTCGTGAGTAGCAGCACGTCATAACCGCGATCGAGCACGCCCTTGACTACGGGCATCTTGGCGAGGCGGTCTCGGTCGTCGCCGGCGGCGTAGTAGATGGCCTTCTGGCCCTCGGGCATGGCGGCGGCGTACTCGGCCAGCGTCACCATCTTGTTCTCGCGCGCGCTCCAGAACAGCAGCAGATCGCCCAGCTCGTCGGCCTTCATGCCGTAGCTGGAGTAGATGCCGAACTTGAGGCCGCGGCCGAAATTCTCGAAGAAGGTCTCATAGCTCTCACGGTCGTTGTCGCGCATCTTCTCGAGCTCGCTCGTCACGCGCTTCTCGATGCGCTTCGCGATGGCCTTGAGCTGTCGATCGTGCTGCAGGGTCTCGCGGGAGATGTTGAGCGAGACGTCCTGGGAGTCCACCACGCCGCGCACGAAGTTGTAATAGTCGGGCAGCAGCTCTGCGCATTTGTCCTGGATCAAGACGTTGGAGCTGTAGAGCGCGAGGCCCTTCTCGTAGTCCTTGCTGTACAGGTCGAACGGGGCGCGGCTGGGGATGAACAGCAGCGCGTCATACTCGAGCGTGCCCTCGGCATGGAAGCTCACCGCGCGGGCCGGGTCCTCGAAGTCATGGAAGGTCGACTTGTAGAACTCGTTGTAGTCCTCATCGGACACGTCGGAGCTGCGTTTCTTCCAAATCGGGGTCATGGAGTTGATGGTATCGAGCTCCTCGTAGTCCTCATACTCCGGCGTGTAGTCGTCGCCGGCATCCTCGGGGCGCTCCTTCTCACGGCTCTTGGTGACCATCATCTGAACCGGGTAACGCACGTAGTTGCTATAGCGCTTGATGAGGTCCTTCAGGCCCCACTCGGACAGGAAGGTATCGTAGTTCTCGCCGGGCTCGCCGTTCTCGCCCTCGATGTTCTCGCGAATGGTGAGGATGACGTCGGTACCGTGCTCGGAGCGCTCGCCTTCCTCGATGGTGTAGCCCTCGAGACCATCGGACTCCCACACGTGTGCGACGTCCTCGCCGAAGGCGCGGCTGACAACGCGAACGCGCGAGGCGACCATGAACGCGGAGTAGAAGCCCACGCCGAACTGGCCGATGATATCCACGTCGGAGCCCTGGTGCTCGGCATTGGCCTGCTTGAACTCCTGGCTGCCGGAATGGGCGATGGTGCCGAGGTTGTTCTCGAGGTCCTCGGCGGTCATGCCGATGCCGTTATCAGACACGGTGAGGGTGCGGGCATCGCGATCGAAAGAAACCCGAATGGCGAGGTCCTCGTCGCCCAGCTGAATGCTCGAATCGGAAAGGCTCTTGAAATTGAGCTTGTCCACCGCGTCTGAAGCGTTGGAGATGAGCTCGCGCAGGAAGATCTCCTTGTTGGTATAGATCGAGTTGATCATGAGGTCCAGGAGCTTCTTGCTCTCCGTTTTGAATTGCTGCATGCTCGAAATGCCCTTTCTGCCGTTTGCCGGCCGACTCGCGCCGACCGATACGCCCAAGACCGGCGCTTCGTTGTTGAACGACTTCCATGGTACCCACAATTGCACTCATAAAACCTAAGTCATAATCACTTAGATTCAGATGACACAATTGCTTTTCATAATCCATTCCACGAGTCGTCGACCGTACAGGCCCGCAAACCCTTCTGTCAACTATTCATTTCGGCGGCTTCGGTCAAATAGGTCATTCATACAGTAATCTGATCTTGCGAAACCTTCTGTGCGCAGGCGCATTCCCCACGAATCGCAACTCTCGGCAAAAATACGTCATCCATGAGCGGCACAACGCGACTTTCACCCCGATGCACTCGGCGCGTTTCCCCCTATCCGCCGCACCAAACACTGTATAAGGCTTCTTTTTGACCACTCTTACAATTATCGATCAGCATGGCCAAAAGGATGTATCGTCTATGCATGGAAGGAATTGTTTGCGCGTGCGGCGCCTCCGCACTTGAGCTATATCGGTCGAGCAAGCGCCTCATCCCGACGCTGCTCGATAAGCCGAGGACCGGCAAGGTCACCGGACTCATGGTCCCGCCGCGACAATTTCTGGAAGACGACATGACCGCACGCGGCGTCACCGAGCAGCCCTACCATGTCCTGGTCGATGGCAACCACGGATACAACCCACGACGGGACATCCATGCCGTCGCTTGCTATCACCCGCTTCCGCCTCGATCGCTCATTAAAATCGACAAAGGTTTTTGGGTAACGAGCCCCGAGCTCACCTTCATTCAGATTTGCGCAGACGAAAATCTGAGCGATTTCGACATCATTTCCTTGGGATATGAGCTTTGTGGAACCTACGTTCTCGACGATTCGTGGGACGGCCTCACATGCATCGACGAGCCCCTCACATCAACCGAGAAAATCGGCAGGCTCATCAATTCCATCCACAGAGTCCACGGAATCAAACGAGCCAGAAACCTGATAAAGCATGTACAGGACCTGTCGAATTCCCCCATGGAAACCATTCTGGCCATGCTCGTTTCCCTGCCGACCACGAAAGGCGGGCTCGGCCTTGGCCCCATCTCCCTGAACCATCCCGTTGCAACCCCCGTAGGACAAAGACGCGTCGACATCGCCTTCCCCAAACAGCGTGTCGGACTGGAGTATCAAGGCAAGGAATTCCACTCGATCGAAGCGGCGGGACGCGACGCGCGAAGGCAGAATAAGATCGTCGGATCGGGCTTCACGATACTGAACGTTTGGTATGAAGACCTGATTGATGAGCACCTCTTTCAGCAACTCGTCACCGATCTATTTCGCGCATTGGGAATCCGGAAGCGCATTCGAGTCGCCGGATACCGCACGCTCCAAAAGCTTCTGCGCATGCAACTCATGCCCGCCATCAAAGCGTACGGCAGCAACGAGTTCTAGCAATCGTGCAAAAGCCATCGAGCACCTGAAGTCAATCGCGCCAAAAGCCCATCGAGAGCCGCTTGTCCCAAAGACGCCCGCCCCAAAGACGCCGCAACCTCATCGGCAGATCCGGCGTGCGGCCGCGAACGCAATGCTTTCACCCTATGGAAAAACGCGGCGTCGCAATCAGAGCGACGCCGCGTTGCATTGCATGCCGCGAACAAACTGAAAAAAGCCGCTAGGCCAGCACCTCGCGAACGGCGGAGGCGACGCCCTCGGCGTTCAGGCCATACTTGTCCAGCAGCTCGAGTGCGGGACCGGACTCGCCGTACACATCCTGAACGCCCACGCGACGCATGGGGACGGGACTCTTCTCGCACAGAACGGCGGCGCAGGCCTCGCCCAATCCGCCGATAACGGAATGCTCCTCGACCGTGACCACGTGGCCGGTCTTGGCCGCGGAGGCAAGCAGGGTGTCCTCGTCGAGCGGCTTGATGGTGTGCATGTTGATAACCTCGACGGAGATGCCCTCGGCGGCGAGCGCGTCGGCCGCCTCGAGCGCAGCGGAGACCATGAGGCCACAGGCGACGACGGTCGCGTCGGTGCCCTCGCGCATCACGATGGCGCGGCCGAGTTCGAACTCATAGCTCTCGGGGTCGTTGATCACCGGCGCGGCCAAGCGGCCAAGACGCAGGTAGAATGGGCCATCGGTGGCGTAGGCGCAACGCGTCGCAGCACGGGCCTCCACATCGTCGGCAGGGACAACCACCGTCATGCCGGGGATGGTGCGCATGAGGGCGATGTCCTCGTTGCACTGGTGCGTGGCACCGTCCTCGCCCACGGAAATGCCGGCATGGGTCGCGCCGATCTTTACATTGAGGTGCGGATAGCCGATAGAATTGCGAATCTGCTCGTAGGCGCGGCCGGCGGCGAACATGGCAAAGGTGCTCGCAAAGGCGACGCGGCCGGTGGTGGCGACACCCGCGGCAAGACCCATCATGTTGCCCTCGGCTATGCCCGCATTGTAGAAGCGGTCGGGGAAGGCGGCCTTGAACTTGGCCGTCTGGGTCGCGGCCGCAAGATCGGCATCGAAGACCAGGAAGTCGTCGTGCTCGGCACCCAGCTCGACCAGGGTCTCGCCGTAGCTGACACGCGTGGCGATTCTCTTCTCGTCTGCCATAGCTTTAAGCCTCCTTTGCGAGCTCGGCCATGGCCTGCTCGAACTGCTCGTCGTTGGGGGCCTTGCCGTGCCAACCCACCTGGCCCTCCATGAAGGAGACGCCCTTGCCCTTGACCGTCTCGGCCACGATGCACACCGGCTTGCCGGTGACGGAGCGGGCCTCCTCGAAGGCCGCGCGGACCTGAGCCATGTCATTGCCGTCTGCCAGCTCGATCACATGGAACTTGAACGCGGCGAACTTGTCGGCGATGGGCATCGCGGAGTTGACCTCCTCGATGCTGCCGTCGATCTGCAGGCCGTTGTGGTCGACGATCAGGCAGAGGTTGTCCAGCTGCTGGTTACCCGCGAACATGGCGGCCTCCCAGACCTGGCCCTCCTCGATCTCGCCGTCACCAAGCAGGCAGTAGGTGCGATAGGCATCGCCCCAGTGCTTGGCGGCGAGCGCCATGCCCACGGCAGCCGAGACACCCTGGCCCAGGGAGCCGGTGGACATGTCGACGCCCGGGGTGTCGTTCATGTTGGGGTGGCCCTGAAGGTGGCAGCCGACATGGCGCAGGGACTCGAGGTCCTCCTTGGGGAAGAAGCCGCGCTCGGCGAGGGCCGCATACAGCGCGGGAGCGCAGTGGCCCTTGGAGAGCACGAAACGGTCGCGGTCGGCGCGACGCGGGTCTGCCGGGTCGACGTTCATCTCCTCGAAGTAGAGGTAGGTGATGATGTCGGCGGCGCCGAGCGAACCACCGGGGTGTCCGGACTTCGCTGCATGCGTGCCGATCACGACCCCCTTCCTGACCTCATTGGCAACCTGGATGAGTTCCTCATCGCTCATGGACGATGCCTCCTTGTGGGTGAGCGGTGCGTAATGTACGCGACAATCATAACGGGACAATCGGCAAACAGGGCGCTCGCAGACGGTAAATTCAAAACTATTTTTTTCGCAAACAAGGGTGTTTATCTGCGATAAAGCGCTTTATCACAACTGGGTCACCAAACCGGCGAGGCACTTTACCGACCCCTCGTCTCACGCGTTTGCAACGCGCTCCCAGTCGGCCTCGAAGGCTGCAATGCCGGCATCGGTGAGCGGATGATGGAGGCATTTCTTGAGCGCCTTCATAGGGACGGTGGCGATATCGGCACCCAACAGGGCAGCTTGGACCACATGGTTGGCCGTGCGCACCGAGGCGGTGATGATCTCGACCACGCCATCCGGGTTCTTGCCGGACCAGTCGTAGTTCTTGATGCACGTGATCACGTCCGCGAGCTGCGAGATACCATCCAGCGCGATATCGTCGTATCGGCCAACGAACGGCGAGATGTAGCGGGCGCCGGCATTGGCGGCCAGCAACGCCTGGGTCGCGGAGAAGATGAGCGTCATGTTCACGCGAATGCCCCCATCGGCCAGGATTCGGCATGCGGCCAGACCGGCCTCGCAGATGGGCAGCTTGATAACGATATTCGGGGCGAGCGCGGCGAGCCGTCGTCCATCAGCGACCATGCCATCGACCGTCGTCGCCGTGGTCTCAGCCGACACCGGCAGACCCTTGCAGAGCTCGGCAATCTTTTGCATATGGGGCTCGAAGTCGGCAAGAGCTCCGCCCGTTTTGGCGTACAGGCTCGGATTGGTGGTGACGCCGGCCAGGCATCCCCAGCTCTTCGCCTCGGCGATCTCTTCCAGGTTCGCGGTATCGATGAAGAACTTCAAGGCAGACCCTTTCTCACGCTGTGCCACAGGGCCAGTATACGCACGGAGCCACAAGGGGCCGCATCGGGCGGGTAAGGGCTTCGAGCTGAAACGTGTTAGCCGCCACCCAACGGTAGCAACCCGCGCGCAAGCGGTATGAACGGGCCCTCGGGACGGGCAACGGTCCCGCAAACCGGCTTAAACCGCGATCTGCTCCTGGGCAGGGAACCGCACGGTGATCGTGGTGCCGCGGCCGAGTTCGCTTTCGAGCTCAATGCGGGCGCCGTGGTACGACGCAGCGTGCTTCACGATGGCGAGGCCCAAGCCAGTGCCGCCGCGCGCCTTGGAACGGCTCTTGTCAACCCGGTAGAAGCGCTCGAAGATCTTCTCCTGCTCCTCGGGTGCGATGCCTATGCCCGTGTCGGCAACCCGAATGTAAGGCGTGGGGTAATCGCAATCCGACGTAGCCTCGACGCCGCACGAGAGGGTCACCGACCCACCCGGGTGGTTGTATCGGATGGCATTGCTCGTCAGGTTGTAGGCGAGTTCGTCGACCAGTCGGGGCACGCCGGTCACCATGGCCGGCTCGCAATCCAAATCCAAATCGATCTCCGAACGCGATGCGACCCGCTCGAGACGCTGAACGATTCCGTCGAGCATGAGCGGGAGGTCGATGGGCTCCCGTGCGCCGAGGGCCGCCGCAGCCGAGTCCCCTTCGGAGCGCTCGGCCTCGTCGAGGTTGGAAAGAGTGAGGATGTCGTTCACCAGCGAGGTGAGACGCCCCGCCTCACTGTAGATGCGGCGTCCGAAGTCGCGCAAATCCGCCTCGTCGGTCACGAGACCGTTGGCGATGAGCTCGGCATATCCCGAGACCGTGGTGAGCGGGGTCTTGAGTTCGTGCGTGATGTTGGCAGTGAACTCGCGGCGCATGCGGTCGTTATCGGCCAGCACGCGCATCTGGCGCTTGAGCTCCTGACGCTGGCTCTCGATACGCTCCAACATGGGCTCCATCTCGGAATAGGCGTTTTGGACATTGCGGCGTGGATGGTCGAGATCGACCTCGAGCAAGGGCTCGATGATGCGGTGCGATTCGCGCCGCGCAACGACGACGGCAACAACGGCGCCACCGACGACCATGAGGACGACGGGCAAGGACAGCGTTCCCAGGATGGCCAGGTATCCCGCCTCGCCCTCGGCAAGGCGTACCACGCTGCCATCGGCAAGGCGCACCGCCTGGTAGAGCATGACCTCACCCAGCGTCGTGCTCGAACGCTCGGCGGAACCGTAGCCTGTCGAGACGGCCTGCTCGATCTCGGGACGGTCGGCGTGGTCCTCCATCTTGCTCGCGTCGGTATCGCTGTCGAACAGGACATCGCCCTCGGGATCGACCAGGGTGACGCGGGTGTTCTCCAAATGCAGTCGACGCAGCATGGTGAGATGGCTGGGGGCGCTATTGAGCGAAGCCGCGACCACGCGGGCCTCGTCGGCGAGCTCGGCGCTCGTCGCATGGACGAGCCGCTGCTGCACGATCAAGGTAAGGGCGAGGGCGAACACGATGATGGTTGTGAGCGACATCCCCAGGATGGTCGCGAATACGCGCCTCGACAGCGACTGACGGCTGCTCATTCGGCGGAATCCGCAACGGCCTCATCGGCCGCGGCACGATCGACCAGGCGATAGCCCACGCCGCGAACCGTCTCGATGCGATCGGCATGCGAACCGAGTTTCTGGCGCAGGGTCTGGACGTGCACGTCGACGGTGCGCGAACCGCCGTCGAAATCCCAACCCCACACGCTCTGGAGCAGCGACTCACGCGTGAAGACGACACCGGGCTTGCGCATGAGGTATTCAAGCAAATCGAACTCTCGCAGGGTGAGCTTGAGCTCATGGCCATCCACGCGGACCTCGCGGTGGCTCGGCGAGAGCTCGATACCGCCCACGCTCAGCATCTCGGGGGCGGGACGGCTCATCATGCCGCCGCGGCGCAGCAGGGCGCGGCAACGGCTCGTGAGCTCCATGAGGGAGAAGGGCTTTGCCAGGTAGTCGTCGGCGCCGCCGTCGAGGGCGACGACCTTATCGAGCTCCGAGTCCTTCGCGGTGAGCATCATGATGGGCACCGTCGCGGTCGCCTGATCGGCGCGCAAGCGGCGCATGATCTCGAGACCGTCGGTATCGGGAAGCATGATGTCGAGGAGCACGGCGTCGGGCACACGGCGGGCGACGGCGGCCTTGAACTCGCTGTCGCAGCTGAAACCCTCCGCCTCGATACCCTGCTGGCGCAAGGCGTACAGGGTCAGTCCCCTGATGTTGTCATCATCTTCGACGTAATAAATCATGCGAACGATACCTCCTCGACCGTTTCGACAATTCTACCCACTGGACGGCACCGCCGAGCGGTCTTGACCGTCCCGCGCCGATACAACGGCGTACGCCCCGCGCACGGCGCCAGGGCACCGCATGCGGGACGCACGTCCGGCCTGCTCGATTAACCGAAACGACCGGTGAGGTAATCGGCGGTGCGCTGATCGCGCGGAGCCTTGAACATCTGCGTGGTGGGCGCGTGCTCGACGAGCTCGCCCAACAGGAAGAAAGCCACGGAGTCGGAGATGCGCGAGGCCTGCTGCATGTTATGGGTAACCACCACGAGCGTGTAGTCGCGCTTGAGCTCCATGGCGAGCTGCTCGACCTGGACCGTCGAGATCGGGTCGAGCGCAGAGGTGGGCTCGTCCATAAGCAGGACCTCGGGCTGCACCGCGATGGCGCGGGCGATGCACAGGCGCTGCTGCTGACCGCCGGATAGGCTCAGACCGGACTCCCTGAGCTTGTCCTTGACCTCGTCCCACAGGGCGGCACGGCGCAGGGAATCCTCCACCAGCGCATCGAGTTCGCTGCGGCTCTTCACGCCGGCACCGCGCGGTCCGTAGGCGACATTGTCGTAGATGCTCATGGGGAACGGATTGGGATGCTGGAACACCATGCCCACGCGTTGGCGCAGCAGCGTGGTGTTGTAATCGGCGTAAATGTCACGGCCATCGAGCTTGATGGAGCCCTCGACACGGCAGTCCTTCACGTAATCGTTCATACGGTTCAGGCAACGCAGCAAGGTTGACTTGCCGCAGCCGGACGGCCCGATAAACGAGGTGATCTCGCGCTCGGGAATATCGATCGAAACGTCCTTCAGCGCATGATGGTCGCCATAGTACAGGTTCACGTTCTCGACGGAGATACGCGTCTTGTGCTCAGGGGCGACCTCGCTCCCCGCACCGGCGGGAACCATGGGCGCGTCACCCCGCTCGCGCAGGGCAGCCTCCTCGGCCGCACGCGCCATCGCCTGGGCGCTATCCTCGGGCGTGTAGTCCACCTTCGAGCCTCCTCGCATTCTTGCTCATAGCTCTCAGCATGGTACAACCCGCACTTCAGGCACCCGTGAACCACATGTAAGGTGCGTGTAAGCCCGAACTCATCAAACGGCGCCGGCATATCAAACGCTAACAAAGCAAACCCCAATTGAGGGACAGTCCCCAAATTGAGGTTTCGCAATTGGGCTTTTGTCACGCGGGTACGACGATGGTGAACACGGTGCACTCGGGGGTGGACTCGCACGCAATGGTTCCGCCATGTGCGGTCACGATCTCCTTGGCGATGGCGAGGCCCAGGCCGGCGCCGCCGCGATTGGTCGCGCGCGCCGCATCGAGGCGATAGAACTTCTCGAAAATCGTCCCCAGCTTGGCGGCGGGGATCGGGTCGCCCTGATTCTCAAAGCGCACGGTCACCGAGCCCTCCCCGCACGCGGCTTCGATGCGGATCGTCGAACCCTCGTAACTGTAGGCGATCGCATTCTTCATCACGTTGTTGAAAACGCGGGCCATCTTGTCGCCGTCGACGAGGACCGTGAGATTTAGCGGCGCGTCAACCTCGACGTGCTTGCCCTGCTCGGCGAGGGCGGGATAGAACTCGTCCGCAACCTGCGCGAGAAGCAGGGAAAGATCCACGTAGCCACGCGTGAGCACGATGTCGTGGAAGTCGAAACGCGTGATGTCGAAGAATTCCTCGATGAGCGCGTCGAGGCGATGCGCCTTGTCGAGCGCGATGCCGGTGAAGCGAGAGCGCTGCTCCACGGGCAGGTCGGGAGCCTCCTGCAGCAGCGAGAGGTAACCCACCACGCTGGCGAGCGGCGTCTTGAGATCGTGGGCGAGGTAGGTAACCAAATCGTCCTTGCGGCGTGCCTCATCGCGCAGGGCGTCGGCGACCTGGCGCTCCTGGTCGCGCACGCGGCTGATCGCACCCTCCACCTCCAGGAAGGTTCCGTCGAGGTTGTCCACATCCTGTGGGTTGTCGATCAGGCGGTCGACAAGGTGGTCGGCGATGACTCGATCCGCGGCAGCCTGCCCGCGGTCGTAGCCGGCATAATACAGCGCACGCCCCACAAAGAAGACGCCGCACACCGCGCATGCAAGCAAGAAGCCGCAGAACATGAACAGGTAATCTATATCGACAAACAACGGTTGTGCACGAGCCGTGAGCAGGGATCCGAAGAAAATCACGGAGAACCAAGCGGAGCCGCCGAGCGTCACCGCGCGGCGGACCGTCACAAAGCGGTCCGTAAGCATGTAGCCCACGACAATCGCGATGAGGAACGCGATGAAGCTCTCACGCGCGATGACCGCAAATGAGAGAAGCACCAACACGACCAAGGAAAGCAGGCGGCTGTCGAGCAGGATTCGCAGCTTGGCGATGACCTCGTCGATCGAATCGTTCGAGGTCGTGAAGAAGCGCTCTCCGACGGCAGGGGCAGCCGAGGCATCGATATTGGGGGCATCCGCGGCGCCCGCCTGTCGCGGCGCTTCCGAACGGTCATTGGGCAGCCCCGTCATGGGGTTCACCGGCGCGTGCTGCCGCCGCGCCGATCTCTTTTTCTCAGTGTTCATCTACCCTGCTTTCGCCTCGATTTTGAGATGTCTCGGGATACGGGCACGACGATTATCCGCGAAGCGGCGGCCCCCAATCGGAGCCTACTTCTCGATGGTGTACCCGACGCCCCAGATATTCTTAATGAAACGCGGGTTCTGGGCGTCATCCCCCAGCTTCTCGCGCAGGTGACGGATGTGCACCATGACAGTGTTGTTCGAGCCCGCCATGAATTCCTCGTCCCACACAGCACGGAACAGCTCCTCGACTGGCACCACATGGCCGCGATGCTCAGCGAGGTACAGCAAAATGGAGTATTCGAGCGGGGTGCAACGCACGGACTTCTCGTCCACGGTGACCGTACGGGCATCGCGATTGATCTCGAGCCCATTGAAGGAGATGATCGGACCCGCATCCTCAACGGGGGCCGCTTGCTCGCGACTGCCGTACCGCGTGTACCTGCGCAACTGCGCCTTGCAACGTGCCACGAGCTCGAGCGGGCGGAAGGGTTTGACCATGTAGTCGTCCGCGCCGAGGGTGAGGCCCTCGATCTTATCGGACTGGCTGTCGCGGGCGGTGAGCATGATAACGGGATAGGTGCGCTCGGTGCGGATGGTGCGGAGCAACTCGAAGCCGTCCACATCGGGAAGCATGATATCGAGCACGGCGAGGTCGAACTCCTGCTCCAAGATGAGACGGGCTGCGTCGGCACCGTTATACGCCAACGTCACATCGAACCCCTCATTGCGCAGGTAAATCCCCACGAGGTCGGTGATGGTCTTCTCGTCGTCCACGACGAGGATGCGAGGCGTATCCACGATGTGCTCCTTTCCGTCTCGTCCATTATGGCGAAAAGGTCAGGCCGACGCACCTCCTTGCAACCGCGTTAAGCATAAGATAAGTACTCTCTCATCGAATGGATGGTCATGATTTGACTTCATACAGTTACGCCGTCTTAAGGTGACGAACCCTGAACTCTCAATTTGCGTTCGCAGCGACCGCAAAGGCGTCACTCCGCCCCCTTATGCAACGTTGCACCCCGCAAATCGACGTCCCAAGTCACTCGCATACAGCCTCACATACTGTATGGATTAAGCTTTTGACCACAGTCGTAAAAATCGAGGCACCGCATGACGTGAAACGATGTCCTAACGGCACGAGGCGTATACTGCATTCAATTCCCTAGACAGAAGGAACACATGAACAAAGCTCTTCCAGCCGCACTCAGGACAGCCCTCACCGCCGCATTCGTCCTATTCGCAATCCTCGCCGAACCCGCACACGCCGATGTCCTCTTGACCGACCTGGTCCTAGGAACTTCGGCGCAAGAGCGAGGGCTCACCATCGAGGAGATGCCGGACATCTTGGCGACTCACGCCATCATCATGCGCCCCGATGGATCCGTGTATTACGAGCGCGAGGCCAATTCCCCCATCAAGATCGCCTCGACCACCAAGGTCATGACCGCACTCGTCGCACTCGACCACTGCGATCCATCCGAGACCCTCACCGTCGATCACGCCGCCGCGACGGTGGGTGAATCCTGCGTGGGCCTCAAGGAGGGCGACACCCTCACGCTCGAACAGGCGCTTACCGGCCTCATGGTCATGAGCGGCAACGACGTGGCTACTGCCATCGCCACGCACGTCGGCAGCAAGATCGACCCCGCCAGCGCCAATCCGTACGGGACCTTCATCAAGGCCATGAACGACCGCGCCGCCCAACTCGGCTGCACCGATACGCTGTTCGAGAACCCCCACGGCCTCGACTTCGGCGCCTGGGTCGGCAATCTGCACAGCACCGCGCACGACGTCACACGCATCTGGGCCGAAGCATGGCGCAACGAGGCATTCCGCTCCTTTGCCTGCAGCGGCGCCACCGAGATGCACGTCACCTCAGCCGACGGCAGTGCGCGCTCCCTGCCCCTCACCGTGCGCAACAAGATCCTCGGGCGCGATGGCAACCTTGGAGGCAAGACGGGCAGCACCTACGAGGCGGGCGAGTGCTTCGTGTGCACGTTCTCGCGCGAGCCCGAGGGCGAGGTGTATATCGCACTCTTCGGCTCAAAGGGCGACGAGGAGCGCTTCAACGATACGCTGACCCTCGCGAACTGGTACTACGGACACTTTGCCAACCTGCCATTTGCCACCAGCCCCAAACAGGTCGGGGGCGTGCCCCTGGCCGCCGAGGCGGCCTGCGTCGACTGGTCCGATAAGCTCATGGACCTCACCTTCGCCGACGCAGACGCTGCCGCGCGCGTGTTCACACTCGGCGGAACCATCGAGCAGGAGGTCGAAGTCGACGAGCTCCGCGGCAAACACGCGGCGGGAACCGCCGCAGGGTCGGTCACCTACACCCAAAACGGCGAGACCATCGGGTCCGTCGAACTCACAACGGCCAGCGAACTCGAACCCCCCAATCTTCTCGAGTGGCTTGCCGTCCAACTCGATCGCCTCGTGCGCCTCTTCGAGGGTAAGCCGGCCACAGCTGAAGAGCGCATATACGCCACCATGCCCGACCCGCTCTCCATCGACGGATGGAACGCGTAACAGGGCAGCGTCGCCCATGCCTTTCAACAAGCGGGCCGGCCGGGGAACGAACATCCCCGGCCGGCCTGCGCATGAAGAAGATTCGGCAATCGGACTTACTCGCCGCGCGCTTCCCTCGTGAGCTTCTTGGCCTGATGACGCGAGACGAACCACACGATGAAAGAAGTGAGGAACAACAGTGTGGCGGCCGTGCTCGTCACCGTTTCGAGCTCCGGCATCCCCATGTTCGCCGCGAATCGCGACACCATGAACGCCACGATCGTACAACCAAGCAGCGGGTAGAACACGCGCGTGAGCGGCAAGGAGGCGTGGATCTCCCGATCGATGGGCGCCGGGCCCTGCACGGCCTCGCGACGGGCGCGGAGCTCGCGGGCGACTTCCATCGCGCGCTCGTCCTCGGCCTCGAGCTCGGCGAGCTCCTCGGGGGTCATGTCGCGCTTCGATTTCTTACTCATGGGTTCCTCCAAATAGGGCGTTCGAGGTGTTCCAAATCGCGGTGGCAACCGCATCGGGCAACTCGCCCGTGCGGTCGGCGCGGTCATATATGAGGGCATCGGCAGTCTGGGCGATCATCGCCGGCTCACACTCCAGGCCGCGAATGGGCTCGGGCGCCATATAGGGACAATCGGTCTCCAACAGCAGGCGGTCGAGCGGACAAGCGGCGAACGCCTCGCGCACACCGTCGTTGCGTTTGAACGTCGCGGCGCCGCCGAAGGCGATGTGGCACCCAAGCGCAAGAAACCGCTCCATAGTCGCTCGATCCTCGCCAAAGCAATGCAGCACGCAGCCCGCGGTGGGCACGCCCACGCGCTCGAGCACGGAAATCGCGTCGGCATGGGCCGTGCGAGCCTCATCGCCGTAGTCGTTGCGCAGATGCAACTCGACAGGAACGTTGCGCTCGACGGCAAGCGAGAGCTGACGCGCCATGACCTCCATCTGCGCAGCGTGCGGAGCCGCCTCGATCAGGTCATCTGCATCGAAGTGATAATCAAGACCGATCTCACCGATACCAGCGCACAGAGGGTCGTCCAACGCGGCCGCGACCTGCGCATGCAACTCATCGGTATACTCGAGCGTCCCGTAAGGGTGGACGCCCACCAAGTAGCGAACGCACACCTCGGCACCACGATCGGCGGCCGCGTCGATCACCCCATGCAACCAACGGGAGAACGCCGGGGCGTCGGGGGTCTCCTCCGACTTATCCGCGATGGGATCGAAGATGGTCATCAACTCGCGCACGCCCGATTCGTGCGCACGGACAAGCACGTCGATGGGATCTTTATCCTCACCCCAAAACGATCGCAGGTGAGCATGGGTGTCGAACAGAGGCGCATGCGCTGGCGGCAGCGTGAACACCTTGTTCTTCTTGGTGAACGAAATCGCCACGAGCCTCACTCCCCGCACGGCGCACTCGTCAGCGAGGCGGCGAGTGCGATGAAATCTTCCGTGGTAAGCACCTCGGCTCGGGCAGTCGGCGCGATTCCGCACGCTTCGAAGGCGACATCGAGCGCGTCTTTGTCAAAGCCGTTCGAGCTCATGGAGTTGCGAATGGTCTTGCGGCGCTGCGCGAAGGCAGCATCGACCACACGCGCTACGGCCTCGGCATCGGCGGAAGCCGCTCCCTCGCCCTCGACATCAGAAACATCCACGCGGTCGATTCTCACAACGGCGGAATCCACATGCGGCGCAGGCATAAAGCAGCGTGGAGGAACCTCGAAGCGCCCCGTGACCTCGCCGTACAGCGAGAGCTTCACCGTGTAAGCGCCATAGGCCTTGGTCCCCGGCACCGCGGCAATGCGATCGGCAACCTCCTTTTGAACCATGACGACGGCACGGCGAAGCGACGGCATGGTCTGGAAGAACTGCAGGATGATCGTGGCAGCAACGTTGTAGGGAAGGTTCGCCACGAGCAGCGTGGGTTCCCCCTCGCTCGCCTCGGCGATCGCCGCAGGCGGCACCGCGAGCGCGTCCCCCATGATGAAGCGGAAGTTGGAATGGTCCATGGCGTGTGCCGAGAGAACCGGCTCGAGCTCCGCGTCCATCTCGATGGACGTCACGCGGGCAGCTTCCTGCACAAGTGCGAGCGTCAACGTGCCAATGCCCGGCCCCACCTCGAGCACGCGCTCGGAGCCCGTGAGCTCAGCCAACGCCATAATGCGCTCGATGACATGATTGTCGATAAGGAAGTTCTGACCCAAGCGGTGCTTGGTCGCCAGGCCGAACGCTTCGAGCATCTCGCGCGTTGCCGTGGGGTTCGCAAGCGGGGATGTGGTCATACGCGCTCCATTCAAAAGCTCAACAAAGAAACCGACCGCCCAAAGTGCCCGAGGTTGCCGTAAGAGGGACGCGGCGTGCGTAAGGCACGCAAGCAGCGATCAAGCGGCAAGGTCGGGCGCCTCAGGTGGTCGGTCGGGTCCATTAACCCAGACGGGGGAAGAGGGCATCGCCCTTCTCGACCGGCAGACCGGCGGCCAGCTGGCCCCAGGTGCAGGACGCAGCCATGTCATCGGTCAGGCCTTCCGCCTCGCAGCCGATGCGGCGCAGAGCCTCGGCGCTCGTGCTCGGCATGAGCGGCATGAGCAGGTGGGCGGAGATGCGGATGGCCTCCAGCAGGTTCCAAATCACGTTGGCGAGCTCGCCGGCCTTAGCCGGATCCTTGGCCAGCGTCCAGGGCTCGGAATCCTCGATGTAGTGGTTGGCGGCATGGATCAGGTCCATGATCTCCTTGGCTGCATCCCCGTAGGCGAAGGCCTCCATCTTGGCGGCATAGCGCTCGAAGATGCCCTCGGCAGCCGCTGCCAGCGGGTTCTCGGCGTAGCCGGCGGCCTCGGGATCGCGCTCGGGCGTGGCGCCCTCGAAGTACTTGATGCACATGTTGGTCGAGCGCGAAATGAGGTTGCCCCAGCTGTTGGCCAGGTCGGCGTTATAGACCTGCTCCATACGGCCGAAGCTGATGGCGCCGTCGGTACCGGGGGTGACGTCGGTCATGAAATAGTAACGGTAGCCCTCGACACCGAGCTTCTCGATGACCTCGCGCGGGGCGATGGCGTTGCCACGGGACTTGGACATCTTCTCGGCCTTGCCGGTCTCCTCGTTCTTAACGGTGAGGAAGCCATGGGCAAAAACATGCTCGGGAAGGGCCTCGCCCAGCGCCATGAGCATGGCGGGCCAGATCACGCAGTGGAAGCGGATGATGTCCTTGCCCACGATGTGGGTCTGCGCGGGCCAGCGGTAGGCGAAGTCGGCCGCGGCCTCGTCGCCCTCGGCGCCGTAGCCCACGGCGGTCATGTAGTTGGTGAGCGCGTCGAACCACACGTAAGTGACGTGCTCATCGTCGAAGGGCACCTCGATGCCCCAGTCGAAGGACGTGCGGGAGACGGAGAGGTCGTTCAGGCCGCCCTCGACGAAGGAGCGCACCTCGTTCATGCGGAAGTCGGGCTGGACGAAGTCCGGATGCTCGTCATAGAGCGCGAGCAGCTTGTCCTGGAACGCGGAGAGCTTGAAGAACCAGCTCTCCTCCTTGACGCGCTCGAGCGGACGGTCGCAGTCGGGGCAGAGGTGCTCGCCCTTGGTGCCGCGGGCCTCGTCGGCCTTGTCGACCTGGGTCTCGGTGAAGAAGGTCTCGTCCGGTACGCAGTACCAGCCGTCGTAGCTGCCCTTGTAGATGTAGCCGGCCTCCTGCATGCGCTCCCACAGGTACTGCACGGCGCGCTTCTGGCGGGGCTCGGTGGTGCGGATGAAGTCGTCGTTGGAGATCTCCAGCTCGTCCCACAGTTCATGGAAGTGCGGGGCCTGGGAATCGCACCACTCCTGCGGGGTCATGCCATGCTTCTCGGCGGCCTCGGCGACCTTCTGGCCATGCTCGTCCATGCCGGTGAGGAACTTGACGCTGTAACCGGCGGCGCGGCGGTAGCGCGCCTGGACGTCGGCGATGATCGTGGAGTAAGCGGTGCCCAGGTGCGGGTCGGCGTTCACGTAGTAGATGGGCGTGGTGATGTAGTAGGACGGCTTCGAGCTCATGACGCGCGGCTTCCTTCCCTCTTTGGTTTTGATGCAATGCTCCATATTAGCAGGTTGGGCGCATGAACCGCCACCCGGCCCTTATGCCTCTTGCTGCGCTTCGAGCACCAAGTTGTACACGTCGCGCTTCTTGCGCGAGTACTTCTGCGCCAAGCGCTTGGCCAGCGCGTTTGCCGAATCGCCGGCGGCGAGGCCCTCGGCGATATCCGAACGCAGCAGCTCCTCGGGATCGGCGGCAACACCTTCATCGACACCAGACGCAAGAACGGCCTGAAGGCGCTCGAGCTCCTCCTCACTCGGTGGCGCCACCACGATGACCATCTCGCCCTTGAGCTCGCCACGCTCGCGCAGCCGCTCGAGCAGAACCGGCGCCCCATCACGCAAAACTTCTTCGTGGAGCTTGGTGAGCTCACGGCACAACGCAACCACGCGCCCCGGGAACACCTCGGCGATCGCCTCAAGGGACGCCTCGGCCCGATGCGGAGACTCGTAGAACAGCAACGCGCCGGGGATGGATGCGAGACGACGCAGGCGCTTTACCCGTTCTCCATGTTTTCGCGGCAAAAAGCCCTCGAAGAAAAACTGATCGCACGGAATACCGGAGAGCACGAGCGCCGTCACACACGCGGACGGGCCCGGCAGGACCTCGACGCGCGCGCCCGCCTCGCGAGCCGCGTCGACCAGCACCTGGCCAGGATCGGAAACGCTCGGCATGCCGGCATCCGAGGCAAAGGCGATTCGCTCACCGGCGAGCAGCCGGTCCACGAGCTCGGGAGCACGCCGCGCGATCACGTTCTCGTCACAGCGGACAAGCGGCTTTGAAATGCCCAGATATGCCAGGAGCTTCGAGGTCACGCGCGTGTCCTCGCAGCAAATCACATCCGCGTCGCGAAAAGCCTGCGCCGCTCGCGGGGTAAGGTCTCCCAGATTGCCGATCGGCGTGCCGACCATGGAGAGCACGCCCTCCGCACCGGCGATGAGGCACTCCGTGTTGTTCTCCGCCATCCGCTACTCCATCATCGCGCGCTCGAGCGGCGCCAAGGCCACGCGGGCATCCCATGCCGCAATGCGGCGCTCCGTCTTCCAGGTTTGGAAGAACCATCCGTCCGCATCGTCGAATGTCGCGAGCTGATTGGAGACGAACACGCGCTCATACGCACGGCGCCCCTCAGGGGTCAGAGAAGATCCAGCCAGCACCGCAGCGCCCGACCACTCGCCGACGAACACCGGGAACCCAAGATCGGTCGCTCGGCGAATCAGGTCCTTGTTGCGCCCAAGCGCGGCGGCAAGGTCCCTCGGAGTGGTGATGTCTTGCGCGGTCTCATCGCGGAAGTGATATAGGTGCAAATCCATCACGACGTTCTGGTATCGGTCGCCGGCCATGAAGCGCTTCCAGGCACCAGGATGGCCGGAATCCGAAAAGACGATGACCTTGCGGGAGGGCATGTGACGGCGAATCGCCTCATACGCATCGCGATAAAAATTGCGCAGGTAATGGCTGGGAATGCCCTCGGTCACAGTGAACAGGTTTTTGCGGACGCTCATCACGGGCGAGTCGAGCAGCTCGATACCGAGCAAGCCATCCCGCTCGCCATAGCGCTCCGCCAAGCGCTCGAGCGTCTCGAGCGCGACGGCGCGACCGCTCACAGACGAGTGCCAATCGCCGACGATATCGGGGGTCGCGGAAGACCCATTCGCATCGCCCTGCCCACCGGGAACGGTCGCCAAATCGAGCAGGACGCGCATCTCGTACTTCTCCGCCCACTCCAATGCGCGGTCGATGTAGTCGATACAAGAAATATAGGACTCGCGGTCGGTCTGCGAACCAAAAACGTGCCACGGCAAGGGGATGCGCACCGCGTTGAGGCCCATGGCGGACATGCGCTTGAAATCAGCCTCGGAGATAAAGGTCTCATAGTGCTCACGGACGCGCTCGTTATAGGCGACCGCACCCAGCACCTGCTGGAGCTCCCCATCATTTGAAGCGCCGGTGGCGGCAAATAACGACGGTGTGACCCATGGTTCCAAGATGAACCAACCGGACAAATTGACACCGCGGATCCTGTCTGACATCGGTGCTCCCCTCGAGTTTCGGTCGACGCGGCAAGAGCCGCCGCAATACAATCCTAATACCCCAAGCCAACTCGTCACGATCGGACGGGCGTGGAACTGATACAAAAAAGACCTCCTGTCTCCAGGAGGTCTCTTCAATGACGAGGGTGGCGCGGAAGGGAATCGAACCCCTGACACGAGGATTTTCAGTCCTCTGCTCTACCAACTGAGCTACCGAGCCAAGTCATGCTGTCGCTTACAGCGGTGATTACTATACCAAATTGAAAAACTCGGTCAAGCGACTTTTTGAAAATCTAACAGTTTAGATAACAGGTGATGATTCGGGGACCGCAAGGCCCCCGAATGC
>URWW01000025.1 GCA_900551665.1 uncultured Collinsella sp.
ATCATATGACAATTGAAAAAGAACCACTTATTCATCTGGAACAAAAAGGCCGGGAATACCTAAGACATGTCCACTTTGCAAATCCCAACGGACGTGTATATCCAGGCACACTGCAAGAAGCCGATTATATTCCCTTCTTTCAAGTACTAAAAAAAATCGGGTATAATCAAAGAATTAGCTGTGAAGCATATACTGATAACTATGATATCAGCGCAGGTATAGGGGCGAATGTAGATGATCGCCGTGGCTTGGCCGGTTGTGTTCCTTTGTATAAGATATTAGGTGCCGCCGCCGAGGAAGGGAAGTCTTTAGACGAGTTGATTGAGATAGGTGAACGCTATAATAAGAACGTGGCTACCTTGGCTGTCGCTATGCGTTCTTGTACGCATCCCCAGAACGGAGGTACGATCACGAATCTTCCCGATGGAATCATGGAGATCGGTATGGGCCAGCATGGCGAAGGTGGTGGTGGACAGAAACCGTTGGTATCCGCCGATGATACGGCAGCGGAGATGGTAGACCTGCTTTGCCAGCAGTTACAGCCAAAAGCCGGTGATAAGATGTTGTTGATCATTAACGGCGTAGGCGCTACTACCCATATGGAATTGAATATCATCTTCCGCAAGGCTTATAAGGAATTAGAGGCTCGTGGCTTGCAGGTGGTGGTAAGCCGTATCCAAGAGATCTTGACCGTACAGGAGCAAGCCGGATTCCAGATGATCATGGCGATCTTGGATGAGGATCATATCGATTATTTGAATAACAAACGTGCGGACGCACCTTATTGGACAACCCTAGGTAAATAAATAATATACATGAAACAACTTACTATCGAGGCCTTCAAGGCCATGTTCGACCGCGGCATGGTGTATCGCGGCCACAAGCCGGTCCATTGGTGCAAGCACTGCCACACCGCGCTCGCCGAGGCCGAGATCGAGTACGCCGACGAGACGAGCCCGTCCATCTACGTCCGCTTCGAGCTGACGAGCAAACCCGCCGGCCTCGAGTCCTTCGATGGACCGGTCGACTTCGTGATTTGGACCACCACGCCCTGGACCATCCCGTCCGACCAGGCGGTCTCTCTCAAGCCTGAGGCGATCTATACCGCCATCGAGCACGACGGCCGCGCCGAGATCATGCTCAAGGACCTCGCCGAGAAGGTCTGCGGCATCGCCGGCTGGGATGTCACCCCCGTGATGGTCGACGGTAAGCCTTACGAGGTGCCCGCCGAGGTGCTCGATCACCTGCATTACAAGCAGCCCGTCTTCGACGGTGTCGAGGGCGTCGCCCTGCTGGCCGACTACGTGGGCACCGAGGACGGTACCGGTATCGTTCACAACTCGCCCGGCCACGGTGTGGACGACTACTACGTCTGCATGAAGGAGGGCATGGACGTCTGCATGCCCGTCGACGACGACGGTCGCTTCTACAACGGCGACGAGTTCGGTGCCGGCGGCCCGTTCTCCGGCATGGACACCGACGAGGCCAACCCGCACATCATCCAGTTCCTGCGCGACCGCGGCATGCTCGTGGCCGAGGTCAAGATCACCCACAGCTACCCGCATTGCTGGCGCTGCAAGAACCCGGTGCTCTTCCGTGCCACCGATCAGTGGTTCGTCTCCATGGACAAGACCGGCCTGCGCGAGCAGGCGCTCGACCAGGTGCGCAACCACGTGTCCTGGTATCCCGAGCACGCCGTCAACCGCATCGGCGCCATGGTGGAGCAGCGTCCCGATTGGTGCATCTCCCGTCAGCGCAACTGGGGCGTGCCGATTCCGTCCTTCACCTGCGCCGACTGTGGCGAGAAGATCATGAACGACGACACGCTCGACGCGGTCATCGCTCTGTTCCATGAGAAGGGCTCCGACGCCTGGTTCACCGATGCTCCCGAGTCCTACCTCGGTGACGCCTGCGTGTGCCCCAAGTGCGGCGGCCATCACCTCAAGACCGATCGCGACATCCTCGACGTGTGGTGGGACTCCGGCGTGTCCTGGAAGGCCGTGTGCGAGTACCGCCCCGAGCTCAAGTATCCGGCGGACGTCTACCTTGAGGGTTCCGACCAGCACCGCGGCTGGTTCCAGTCCTCGCTGCTGACTTCCGTGGGCACCAACGGCATCGCTCCGTACAAGGCCGTCATCTCCCAGGGATTCACCCTGGACGGCCAGGGCCGCAAGATGTCCAAGTCGCTCGGCAACGTGATCGACCCCAACAAGATCTGCGACGAGATGGGCGCCGACATCATCCGTCTGTGGGTTGCTTCCGTGGACACCTCCACCGATGTCGCCTGCGACCACGAGATCCTCGCCCGCACCTCCGACGCGTACCGTCGCTTCCGCAACACCCTGCGCTTCCTGCTGTCCGTGCTCGAGGGCCAGTTCGAGCCCGCGACCGACGGCGTGGCCTTTGACGAGCTCATGCCGCTCGACAAGCTCATGCTCGCCCGCCTCACGCAGGTGCAGGCCGAGGTCGACGCCGCGTACGAGGGCTTCGAGTTCAACCGCGCGTACCGTACGCTGTACGACTTCGTGGTCACCGAGCTCTCCAACGTCTACCTTGACGCGCTGAAGGACCGCCTGTACTGCGAGAAGCCCGGCAGCCACGAGATGCGCAGCGCGCAGACCGTCGTGGCCGAGCTGCTCTCCATGCTCATGCGCGACTTGCAGCCGATCCTGTCCTACACGGTCGACGAGGCCATGGAGTTCGCTCCCGCCGGTTGCCGCGATAACCAGGAGTACGCGGCGTTGCTCGATTGGTACAAGAGTCCCATCACGCTCGAGCAGGCCAACGAGTTCGCCGGCGTCCTCGAGGCGTCGCTCGAGCTCCGCAGCGTTGTCACCAAGGCCATCGAGGCCGCGCGTGCCGAGGGCAGCTTCACCAAGAGCCAGCAGGTTCGCGTGAAGGCGACCGCCCCGGCCGAGGCCTACGCTCTACTCACCGGTGACAAGGCCGTCGACCTTGCCGAGTTCTACATCGTCTCCGAGGTGGAGCTGGCCGAGGGCGATCAGTTCACCGCTGAGATCGAGGCTGCGCATGGCGAGGCCTGCGACCGCTGCTGGAACTTCCGCGAGAGCACGGGCGTCCATGGCGAGCATGCGCACATCTGCGACCGCTGCGCCGCCGCGCTGGCCTAATCTCCTGCTCGCGAAGCATACGAATTGAACATGCCGAGGCTCGGGCGGGGCTCTTGACCCCTCCCGAGCCTCTGATGAAAGGGGCCGACGTGGCAGACAAGAAGACGGAAGCGGCCTTCCAGCCGTCTCTATCGTGGCGTGCCTGCGTGGCGTTGATCGCCGCCGTCACGACGTTCGCTCTCGACTACGTCACGAAGGTGTTCGTGAAGAACACCCTCATGGTGACGGGGGAGAGCGTCTCCGTGATCCCGGGGATCTTGAGCTTCCGTTTTGTGGCGAACAAGGGCGCCGCCTTCAGCCTCGGTGAGGGCATGGGCCTGCTCTTCGTCGCTTTTGCGGCCCTTGTGATCGTTGCCATCTTGCAGTACCTGGCTCGCACCCGTCAGGTCTCCAAGCTCGAGACGCTTGGGTTGGGCCTCGTGGCCGGTGGAGCGCTCGGCAACGCGATCGACCGCCTGATGCTCGGCTATGTCGTCGATTTCATCGCCACCGATTTCATCGACTTCCCGGTTTTCAACGTCGCGGATATCGGCATCTGCGTGGGTGTCTTCTTCGCGTTCGTGGGCTTTATGTTCCTTTCGCCTGCGGCAAAGGTCGATGCGACGGCCGAGCTGAACGCCCGTGATGAGGCCGCGGCTGCGCGTCGCGAGAAGCGCCGCGCCGAGCGTGTCCGTCGCGCGCGTGCCGCTTCCGATGCGCAGGGCGGAGATTCCGTGCGCCCGGAGGGCGAGGACGTTCCCGCCGACGGCGGTGATGCGTAATGGCAGCCGACGTGCATCTGCTCGTATCGTCCGACGCGGCAGGCGAGCGACTCGACGCTTATCTGGGGGCCCAGGATGCCTGCCCCTCCCGTTCTGCTTGCGCAAAGCTGGTCGAGGCCGGCGCCGTTGCCATCAACGGCGAGACGTGCCTGTCCAAGAAGCAGGTCGTTTGTGACCGCATCTCCATCGAGCTTCCCGAGGTGCGCGAGCCCGGGGCGATCGTGCCCCAGGCCATTCCGCTCGACATCCGCTATGAGGACGACCATCTCATCGTGCTTTCCAAGCAGCGCGGCCTGGTGTGTCACCCGGCCCATGGACATGAGGACGGCACCCTGGCCAACGCTCTGGTCTACCATTGCGGCATCGAGCACCTTGGCACCGTCCAGGGCGAGGATCGTCCCGGCATCGTGCACAGGCTCGACCGCGACACGTCCGGCCTCATGCTCGCGGCCAAGGACGACGACACGCAGCGAGCCCTGCAAAATCTGATTCGCACGCGCACGCTCGACCGTCGCTACATCACGCTCGTCCACGGCGAGATCGTGATGGATGAGGGCACGATCAACACCGGTATCGCGCGGTCCACGCGCGACCGTGTGAAGATGGCCGTATCCGACGATCCGTTTGCCCGTCAGGCCATCACCACCTTCCAGGTGCTCGAGCGCTTCGAGCCCGCGCGCGGGGATGAGGGATACACGCTCGTCGAGTGCCATCTCTACACCGGACGCACCCATCAGATCCGCGTGCACATGCGCCATATCCACCATCCGCTCGTGGGCGACCCGCTCTACGGCAAGGGCAACGGGCGCATGAACCTCGACCTCGATCGTCAGTTCTTGCATTCGTGGAGCGTCCAGTTCGAGCATCCCATCACCGGTGAGGTCGTGAGCTGTCGCGACGAGCTGCCCTGGGACTTGGCCGCCGCTCTCGAGGAGCTGCACGATCGCTCGCTCGGCCGCACGGCCGTGGGCGAAGTCATCGTTCCGCAACTCGGCTTGCTCGAGGACTGAGTTTGAGGGCGCGTCCGCTGTTCATCGCGTGGTGCACCCGCCTCAGTCATGTTCATATCCTGCCGGATGCCATAAGGCCCATCCAGTGGCGTACACTTGAACGGTCTGCACCCTTCGTCTCGGGAGATGCTTTGACTCCGATTGTCATCTTCAACACCATCGTCGGTTTGGTGTTCTCTGTCTGCTTCCTGTATCAGGTGGTTTTCTTCTTCATCGGTCTCATTCGCGGCCAGGTGAAGATCCCCCCGGCGAAGAAGCAACATACCTATGCGTTCTTCATCGCCGCCCATAACGAGGAGTCGGTCATCGCCAACCTGGTCAAATCGATCAAGGACCAGGATTATCCGTCTGAGTTGATCGACGTCTTTGTGGTGGCAGACGCCTGCACGGACAACACCGCCCAGGCCGCGCGCGAGGCGGGTGCCATCGTCTACGAGCGCAACGACCTCTCGCGCAAGGGCAAGAGCTGGGTCATGGATTACGGGTTCGACCGAATTCTTCGCGAGTACCCCGGCAAGCACGAGGCGTTCTTCATCTTCGACGCCGACAACCTGCTCTCCCGTGATTACGTCACCATCATGAACGATGCATTCGACCAGGGCTATCTCGCGCTCACGAGCTACCGCAATTCCAAGAACTTCGGCAGCAGCTGGATCTCCTCGGCTTATGCGACCTGGTTCATCCGCGAGGCCCGCTATCTCAACAACGCCCGCATGATCTGCCATACCTCCTGCGCCGTGTCGGGCTCGGGGTATCTGGTGAGCGCCAAGCTCATCGAGGGCATGAAAGGCTGGGATTTCCACACGCTGACCGAGGATATCCAGTTCTCGACGTTCTGTGCCATCCACGGCGTTCGGATCGGGTACGCGCCGGCCGAGTTCTTCGATGAGCAGCCGGTCACGCTCAAGGCCTCGATCAAGCAGCGCATGCGCTGGACAAAGGGCTTCTATCAGGTGCTGTTCACCTACGGGCGCCATATGTTCAAGTCCATCGGCAAGTTCCATCGGTTTGCGGCCTACGACATGCTCATGGTCGTCGGCCCGGCGATGCTGCTGACCCTCATGTGCTTGCTCGTCAACGTGACGTTCATCGCGGTGGGCAGCTTGAGTCACGGCT
This sequence comes from uncultured Collinsella sp., assembly GCA_900551665.1. Lineage (GTDB taxonomy): Bacteria > Actinomycetota > Coriobacteriia > Coriobacteriales > Coriobacteriaceae > Collinsella. The sequence continues at coordinate 6,019 of URWW01000025.1, forward strand.
TTTTGGCCACGGATGCCGAGATAGAGATGGCGATCGGGTCGGTCATCATGATGCTCGCCTACATGTACGGCACGTTCTTCGTGATGGGCCTGTTCACCACCATCACCGAGTGGAAGCACATTCACTGCCCGCAGAAATGGCGCATCTTTACCAACCTGTTCACGTTCCCGCTGTTCATGTTCACCTACGTGCCGCTTACCGTGGCCGCCCTGTTCCTCAAGGTCGACTGGGTGCCCACGCCGCACGATGTGAGTGTCACGCTCGACGAGGTGCTCGACGGCGCAAAGTAGCAAAGGACCCCGCGGCCCGTTGATGGGCGGCGGGGTCCTTTGGTCTTAAGCGTGTTCGGACGGGCGCTACGCGTTGCGGTGACTGCTGTGGTACTCGTCCCACAGCTGATCTTCGAATTCCTCGAGCTCGCTCGAATAGTCATCCCAAGAATCGGTGTGGGATTCCTCCATGTGGTCGTACATGTAGGGGGCGGTCACGGCGGACTGCATGACGCCGAAGGCCAGCCAAAGGAACGCGATGGTGAACACGGCGAGCCCGCCCAAGACGCATCCGGTGAGGATGTAGGCGAAGTTCGAATCGTTCGCCTGATTCGCGGTGGACGCGCTAGCGCTCTCGATCACCGGTTGGCGCGGGACGAGATCGGCGTCCTCGGGGGCGTTCGGTGCTATCTTGCTGTAATCAAAAGAGGGTGCTTCCATGGTGTCCTCGCATGCATTCGCGGTTTTTAACCCATTATACCGATGGTGAAGGAGGCGGTCATGCCCACGCAACTTTCGACCGTCCTCGACGTGCTCGTCCCGATTGTCCTTGCGGGCGAGATTGCAGCGGCCGCCCTCATCGATGCGCGTGAGCGACGGTTTCCGCATGCCCTTTCGGCCTTGTTGGCGGCTACGAGCGCCATCTTTGGGTTGATGCATGGTGGTATCCGCGGTTTTGCCTGGCATGCATTGGCGGCCGCTGCGGTCATGGCGTTGTTGCTTGCGACCGAGACCCTTTGGCGCCGCGTGCACGGCGGGGCAGCAGGGCTCGGTGGGGGAGACGTCAAGTTCCTCGCCGCCCTCATGTTGGCCGATCCGCTCTATGCACTCGCGTCGTTTATCTTGGGATTGTGCTTGCTCGCCGTTTGCGGCTTGCTGGCGCGACGGAATGCCCTGCCGCTGTTGCCGTTCGTCGCCATCGGGTGCGCGTTCGTCCCGCTCGCCGCCTTGCTTCCGTGAAGCTGGACCGTGTTTTGTCCGCTCGGTATGCGACTATAGGCGCATGAAATCACGAGAGATTGGGTGAGCACATGAGCACGACCGAGATCACCTTGTTCGACCGCCTGAATTCCATGCCCGACCAGCTGTCCTGTGGACTCGTCGAGCGTATGGAGGACGATCGCGCACGGGGGTGGGTCAATCCCTATCGCGCGCTCGATGAGGACGTGATCCGCAGAGAGGACCGTCCAGCCGATCGCAACAGCATTTGGCGCCCCTCTTACGTGCGCGACACCGAGAAGATCTTGCACCTTCCAGCATACAACCGTTATAACGGCAAGACGCAGGTCTTCAGCTTCCGCAGCAACGACGACCTGTCCCGTCGCGGCCTGCACGTGCAGCTCGTGGCCCGTATCGCGCGCGACATCGGCCGTGCACTCGGCCTCAATTGCGATCTCATCGAGGCGATCGGTCTCGGGCACGACCTCGGCCATACGCCCTTCGGGCATACGGGCGAGGCGTTGTTGAACGACATCAGCGAGGCTCGGACCGGCCGTTCGTTTTTCCACAACGTCCATTCCGTCCGCGTCCTGGACGGGCTGTACGGCAGGAATCTCTCGCTGCAGACCCTCGACGGCGTGCTCTGTCATAACGGCGAATATGAGCAGCGCGTTTTCGAACTGTCCGGCTTGAGTGGATTTGAGGAGTTCGACGCAATCGTCGATCGTTGCTATGCGAGCGATTTCGACTACGTGAAGACGCTTCGTCCCATGACGCTCGAGGCCTGCGTGGTCCGCATCTCCGACATCATCGCCTATGTCGGGCGCGACCGCCAAGATGCCATCGAGGCGGGTCTTGTGGATGAGGGCACGTTTGCCGACGGCATGGGCGGCCGGTACAACTCGTGGATCCTAACGCGTGCGTCAATCGACATCGTCGAGCACAGTTACGGCAAGGACCGTATCGAGATGAGCGAGGAGCTCTTCGAGGAGATTCGCCGTGCCAAGCGTGAGAACTACGCGATGATCTACCATTCCGTCGCGATCGAGGAGGAGCGCAAGGACATGATGGCGCGAGCGTTCAGCCTCATGTTCGAGCACTTCCTCGGCGACCTCAAGGCGCATGACGAACACAGCACCATCTTTAGGCACCACATTGCCAGGATCGACAAATCGCTTGCACATTACGGCCGCACGTACGATTGGTCGAGCGACTTTGACCAGACGGTGATCGACTATATCGCCAGCATGACGGACGGCTATTTCATCGAGCTCGCATGCACGCTGTTCCCCGAGCTCGATTTTCCGCAGCGCACCTACATCAACGAGTAAATACGAACAGGTGTTTGAATAGGGCTGGTCGTTTGATACACTCTTGTTCGAATGAACGATCGTCGGAGAAGGCCCATGGACACGTTATTTTCCAGCAACGAGCGCGTAAAACAGCTCAAGAACGCACCGCTTGCGGTTCGCATGCGCCCGTCGACGCTCGATGATTACGTGGGTCAGAAGAAGGCCGTGGGCCCGGGCTCCTGGCTTCGATCCGCCATCGAGCACGACGTGCTTTCCAGTGTGATTCTGTACGGACCCGCAGGTACGGGCAAGACCACGTTGGCGCATATCATCGCCTCGCATACCAAGAGCGAGTTCGTCGAGGTCTCCGCGGTCACGGGCACCGTCAAGGACCTGCGCCGAGAGATCGATGAGGCAAAGCACCGCCTCATGATGTTCGACCGCCGCACCATCTTGTTCATCGACGAGATTCATCGCTTCTCCCGTTCCCAGCAAGATGCCCTGCTCCACGCGGTCGAGAACCGCACGGTCGTCATGATCGGCGCCACGACGGAGAACCCGTACTTCGAGGTGAACTCCGCGTTGCTGTCGCGCAGCCGCGTCGTGGAGCTCGAGCACCTGGCCGATGAGGACGTCGAGCGCCTGGTCCGCCGTGCCCTGAGCGCCCCGGAGGGGCTCGACGGGCGCTTCAGCGCCAGCGATGAGGTTGTTCGCGCGATTTGCACACTCGCCGCCGGCGACGGGCGCAGTTCGCTCACCACGCTCGAGCTGGCGAGCGAGATCGCCCTTACCAGGCCCGGTCGCGAGGGCGAAGCCCCGGCCGATCCCGCATCTCCCATCCCAATCGAGCTCGAAGATGTGAAGCAAGCCAACCCGCGCCGCGGCCTGTCGTACGACAAGTCCGGCGACATGCATTACGACATCATCTCGGCTTTCATCAAATCCATGCGCGGCAGCGATCCCGACGCGGCGGTGTATTGGCTCGCCCGTATGATCGACGCCGGGGAGGACCCCAAGTTCATCGCCCGACGCATCATGATCCAGGCGAGCGAGGACATCGGCAACGCCGATCCCACCGCGCTCCTCGTGGCCGAGGCCGCATTTAAGGCGGCCGAGGTCATTGGCTATCCGGAGTGCCGCATCAACCTCGCGCAAGCCGCCATTTACAACGCCCTCGCGCCCAAGTCGAATGCCGCCGAGGCCGCCATCGACGCCGCTCTGGCCGACGTTCGCACAAGCGGGCAGCGTGAGGTGCCCAGCTACTTGCGTGACCGTCATCGCCCCGGTTCAGACGAATATGGCGACTATAAGTACCCGCACGATTACCCCCAGGGCTGGGTGGAGCAACGCTATTTGCCCGAGGGCCTGGAACGCGGGGCTTTTTGGCATCCCAGCGGTCGCGGTTGGGAGCAATGGCGGGCGGAGAACAGGCCGCGCTAGGGTTTGGGCCTTGTTTGCGCCTTGCCCTTGTGGGGTATCATCAACCTTACGTGTGTCGCTCGTTTGCAATGGAGGCATCCATGGAACCTATGCAGATCGTCCTTGTCGTACTCGCCTTGGTCGGCGTTTGGGCCGTTGCGGAGCTCGCGCTCACCCTGCGTCGCACCCGCGACGTCGTGGCCTCGCTCGACAAGACGGTGGAGCAGGTCAACAGCACCATCGAGGAGGCTCGTCCTGTCGTAGCCAAGCTCGATGGCGTCGTCGATGAGCTCCAGCCCGCAGTTGCCCAGGTCGAGCCGCTGCTCAAGCATACGACCGTCGCCGTTGAGGCGCTGTCTGCCGATTTGATCGAGGTCAATGGCGTTCTGCGCGATGTCTCCGCCGTGAGTGGTGCCGCCAGCAGCGCTTCTAACGCCGTCACCGAGCTTGCCGACGCCGCATCCGGCAAGGTCCAAAGGTTGCTCAACCGCGGCCACAAGGCCGCAGCCCCCAAGGCCGTCAAGCCCGCGCCCGTGCACGATGACGAGCCCGTTGCCCAGTCTGCGGCCCAGCCTGCCGAGGCGCCCGCGCCTGAGGCCGAGCCCCAGGCCGAGCCCCGCACCTACTTCACCTACAACCCCGGCGAGGAGACCATCGATGAATAACCCCACTGCCATCTCTCTCGTCGTTTCGTGCGACCCCGATCTGGCCCGTCTCGTCCGCATGACCGCGGCGAACGTCGCCACGCTCTCCTCCATGTCAGTCGAGTGTGTCGAGGATATCCGCATGGCTGCCGAGGAGGCCTTCATCTACGCGTGCGCCACCTCGCCCGACGAGACCCTTACCATCGATTTCGATGTCGATTCCACGCGCGTGGCCATGACGTTCACCCTTGAGGCGGATGCCTTTGCTGAGCCCTCTGCCGACGATCCCACCGCCGCGTACGCCGATCTGATCCTCGGCTCCGTCTGCGATGTCTATCAGAAGGTCGAGTCTCCCGCCCGTCTCGTGCTCGAAGTGAAGGCGGACGTCGATGACCTCTAAGACCTCGGGTAAGAGCGCTTGGGATAAGGAGAAGACCCGCGAGCTCTTCCGCCGATTCAAGGAGGAAGGGGACATGGACGCGCGTGAGAAGCTCGTCATGTCCCACCTGAACCTCGTGCGCTTCATCGCTAATAAATTCAAAAACAGGGGAGAGCCCATCGACGATCTGGTCCAGGTCGGGTACCTTGGTCTGCTCAAGGCGATCGACCGCTTCGACCCCAGTCGCGGGCTCGAGTTCACCACCTTCGCCACGCCCACCATCATGGGCGAGATCAAGCGCCATTTCCGTGATAAGGGCTGGTCGGTCCGCGTGCCGCGCCGCCTGCAGGAGCTCTCGGCCAAGGTCAACCAGGCCACAGACACGCTCACCTCGCAGTTGCAGCGCTCGCCGACCATCGCCGAGATCGCCGATTACCTTGACGCGACCGTGGACGAGGTCCTTGAGGCCATGGAGTCCTCCTCTGCGTACAGCTCGGTCTCCCTCGAGGCCCCGTCTGGCGCCGACGACGATGACACTCCGTCGGTCATCGATCGCTATGCGACCGAGGATTCCGATCTCGCGTTCACGGACGACCGCATCATCATCGAGGAGGCGCTCGCGAGCTTCTCCCCGAGGGAGCGCGACGTCATCGAGATGCGCTTCCTCAAGGGCATGACGCAGATCGAGATCGCCGAGAAGCTCGGCATCTCGCAGGTCCAGGTCAGCCGCCTGCTGCGCCGGACGCTCAAGAAGATCCAGGATAAGATCGACCCCGAAGGGGTCATGACCGGTTAAACCCGGCTGCCGCGCCATCTTCGGCGATGCGCCGGATGCATAAGGGGAATCATGAAGCACGACACCGCCCGCGCCGAGCGCCTCATGCGCACGACGTTTTTGAACATTTGGATCGTCATCGGAGTGATCATCATCTGCGCGGTGGTGTTCCAGCTCATCGGGTCCCTGTCCAACGTCCTGATTTTCCTCTCGGTTGGCGCCATCTCGGCTTTTATGGCTTCTCCGATCGTGAACTTCCTCGAGCGGCGCGGTCTGCCGCGCGGTGGTGGCGCCCTCATCGGTCTGCTCATCGTCATCGTGGGCTTTGTCTTGCTCTTTGCCTTGGTGATCCCTATGGTCACCGGCCAGCTGATCGACCTTTTGCGTGACGCTCCCGCCAAGCTCGCCGCCCTGAGTTCCTGGGCCATGCGCATGGAGAACGAGTTCGCCATTGTAGAGCACCTGAATGACGTGGTGAATATCGAGTCGCTGTTCGCCTCCGCGCAGGACATGATCAATCAGGCGCTCTCGGGCCTGCTCGCCGCGGTCCGCGACGGCATCGTGCCCATGGTGAACAACATCGCCTCCATGGTGTTCATCGTCTTTCTTGGATTCGTGTTGGCGTTCTGGCTCGCGTGCGACTATCCGCGCATCAATGAGGAGATCTGCCGCATCCTTCCCGAGGATAAGGCCGACGATTATCGCCTCATGGTCGCGGTGCTCAGCCGTTCCGTGGGCGGTTACCTGCGCTCGACCCTGATCAACTCCGTGATCCAGGGATTCCTGGCGTTCGTCGGATTCATGATCGTGGGCCACCCTTATGCCATTACGATGGGCATCCTCTCGGGCATCCTGAACATCATCCCGGTGGTCGGCCCTTCGATCTCGGCCATCATCGCGACGCTCATCGCCCTGGTGTACAGCCCGATCATGGCCATCTGGACCATGGTCATGGCCATGCTCTCGCAAAACATCACCGACAACGTGATCGCCCCCAAGATCAACCAGTCCACCATGCAGGTCCATCCCGTGATGTCGCTCACGGCCCTCGTGGTCGGCTCCACCTTTGGTGGGGCGATCGGCATGATCGTCGCGTTGCCGCTCGTGGCGGTCATCAAGTCGCTGTTCATCTTCTATTTCGAGACCCGTACCGGCGAGCAGATTGTCTCGTATGAGGGTGCGCTGTTCCGCGGCGCCCCGTTCCGCGACGCACAGGGCCGCCCCGTCCCCGCGTTCGACGCACTGGGCGACGACACCTTCGTCGCCGACTCGCAGATTCTTGCGAGCGATTCGGTGCCCGAGGCCGAGGCGCTGCCCAAGCCCGAGCTCGAGAATCCCTGGGCGAAGCTCATCGATTTTGAGATGCCCTTCTCCGCGCACGAGCGGGCGGAGGACGCCAAGAAACCCGAGGAAACCGACACAACTGACGACGTGCGTTAACGTATAATAACTGGGTTTGGAAACTGTTCCCCCTAGGTGGGGACGCGAATTGAACCCAGGGAGTTTACGCATGGCCGCTGACTATCCCACCATGTCTACCGCCGAGATTCGCTCGGCCTATCTCAACTTCTTCGAGGAGCGCGGCAACAAGCTGTATGCCAGCTCGTCCCTCGTCCCCGACGACCCCTCGCTGCTTCTCGCCAACGCCGGTATGAACCAGTTCAAGGAGTACTACCAGGGCAAGAAGGTCATGAAGGAGATCGGTGCCTGCTCGTGCCAGAAGTGCGTGCGCACCAACGACATCGACATCATCGGCTCCGACGGCCGTCACGCCTCGTTCTTCGAGATGCTCGGCAACTTCGCCTTCGGCGGCGTGACCAAGGAGCAGGCATGTGCCTGGGCCTACGAGCTCATCACCGAGGTCTTTAAGCTCCCCAAGGAGCGCCTGCACTTCACCGTCTTCACCGACGACGACGAGACGCACGACGTCTGGCGCGCCCTCGGCGTTCCCGAGGACCACATCACCCGCCTGGGCGAGGACGACAACTTCTGGGCCGCCGGCCCCACCGGTCCCTGCGGTCCCTGCTCCGAGATCTACTTCGATCTTGGCGAGGAGGCCGGCTGCGGCTGCCCCGACTGCGCTCCCGGCTGCGATTGCGATCGCTTCCTGGAGTTCTGGAACCTCGTGTTCACGCAGTTCGATCGCCAGGAGGACGGCTCCATGCCCGAGCTGCCCCACCGCAACCTCGATACCGGTATGGGCCTCGAGCGCATGGCCGCCATCATGCAGCACAAGAGCTCCTTCTTCGACGGCGACGTCATGCAGAGCCTCATCAAGCTGGGCGAGGAGATCTCCGGTAAGACCTACGTCGATAACGAGTACACCGGCGCCTCCCGCTCCCTGCGCATCATCGCCGACCACGCCCGCTCCGTCGACTTCCTCATCTCCGACGGCGTCCTGCCCGGCAACGAGGGCCGCGGTTACGTCCTGCGCCGCCTGCTGCGTCGCGCCGTGTTCCACGGCCGCCTGCTCGGCATCGAGGACGCGTTCCTCGGGCGCTTCATCGACGCGGTGAACGACGTCATGGGCGAGGCCTATCCCAACCTCGTTGAGAACGCCGGCCTGGTCAAGGGCATCGTGAATGCCGAGGAGGAGCGCTTCTCCACCACGCTCAACAACGGTCGTGTCTACCTCGACGAGCAGCTCGGCGCCCTGGGTGAGGGCGAGCAGCTCTCCGGCAAGGCCGCCTTCATGCTGCACGACACCTTCGGTTTCCCGATCGACCTCACCGTCGAGATCGCCGAGTCCGCCGGCCACGCCGTCGACATCGAGGGCTTCGACGCCGAGATGGCCGAGCAGAAGGCCCGCGCCCGCGCCGCCGCCAAGGGCGACGCCTGGGGTTCCTTCAACGACGTTTGGACCGAGCTCGCCGACCAGCTCCCGGCCACCGAGTTCGCCGGTTACGAGGAGGAGAGCATCGAGGGCGCTCATGTCCTCGCCATCGTCGTGAACGGCGAGCGCGTCGCGTCCGCCGAGAACGCCGCCGAGGCCTCCGTCGTGCTCGATCGCACCCCGCTGTACGCCGAGATGGGAGGTCAGCTGGGCGACCACGGCCTCATCGACACCGCCGATGCCCAGCTCTTCGTCTCCAACACCGTTTCCAAGGGTGGCCTGTACGTCCACGAGGGCAAGCTCATCGGCAAGCTCTCCGAGGGCGACACCGTCTTCGCCGGCTACGACCTCAACCGCCGTGGCCTGCTCGCGCGCAACCACACCGCGACCCACCTGCTCGACGCCGCCCTCAAGGAGGTTCTGGGCGACCACGTGAACCAGGCCGGCTCGCTCGTCTCTCCTGAGGCCCTTCGTTTCGACTTCACCCACTTCGAGGCTATGACCTCCGAGCAGATCCGCGCCGTCGAGGACCTCGTGAACGAGCAAATCCTCGCCGCCAAGCCCGTGGTCACCCGTGTGATGGGCATCGAGGAGGCCAAGGCCTCCGGCGCCGTCGCCCTGTTCGGCGAGAAGTACGGCGACACCGTCCGCGTCGTCTCCGTCGGTGCCGAGGACGAGCCGTTCTCCCGCGAGCTGTGCGGTGGCACCCACGCGGCCAACACCGCCGAGCTCGGTCTGTTCAAGATCGTCTCCGAGTCTTCCACCGGCTCCAATGTCCGCCGCATCGAGGCTGTGACCTCTACCGGCGCGATTGCCTACCTCGAGCAGCGCGCCGCGCTCGCTGAGTCGGCCGCTTCCCAGCTCAAGTGCCGTATCGAGGAGGTCCCCGCGCGCATCTCCTCCCTGCAGGCCGAGCTTCGCGAGTCCAACCAGAAGCTCAAGCGTGCGCTCACCGGCGGCGGTTCCGACGCCATCTCCTCCGCCATCGAGAATGCTCAGGACATGGGCGGCTACAAGCTCGTCGTGGCTGAGCTCTCCGGCCTCGAGGCCTCCGATCTCCGCAACGTCTGGGATACCATTCGCCAGAAGGTCTCCGGCGCCTGCGCCTGCGTCCTCGCCACGGTGACCGAGAAGGGCACGCCCGCCCTCATCGCCGCCGCCACCGACGACGCGGCTTCCGCCGGCTTCCATGCTGGCAACGTCATCAAGCAGATCGCCCCGCTGGTCGATGGCCGCGGTGGCGGCAAGCCCACCATGGCCCAGGCCGGCGGCAAGGACGCCCAGGGCGTCGCGGCGGCTCTCGAGGGTGCTCGCACCGCGCTCGGCGCGTAACAAACGGCAGGAAGGCAGCACGTGGTAGCTCTCGCCCTCGATATCGGCGGTACACGCACCGGCATCGCGGTCTCCGACCGCACCGGTCGCGTGGCCATGCCGCTCAAGGTCCTGCCCGCGTGCGAGGTGGAGGGCATGGCCCGTTCCTTCCGCATGATCTTGGAAGACCATGAGCCCGATGTCTTGGTCTGCGGCCTGCCGCAGACCATGTCGGGCGAGGAGGGCCCCCAAGCCGAGCACATTCGGGAGGTCGCCGGCCGTATCGCGGCCGCGACTAGTCTCCCGCTCGAATTCATCGATGAGCGCCTCACGTCCGCTGAGGCAAAACGTATCCTGCGTGAACAGGGTTTGAGCGAGAAACAGATGCGCGGTAAGGTCGATATGATCTCCGCCTCGCTGTTCCTCCAGGCCTGGCTCGATTCCCATGGACGAAAGGACGATCTTGGCTAACGACTACGGCTCGCATCGCGATCAGCGGGAGCAGCGTCCCGCCGGCAAGCGATTCCGCACGAACGCCCCAGCCCCGGCTCCGGCCCCGCGCTCCGTGGCGAACGCCCCCCGTCCTCGTGTGGCGGCGCCTCGTCCCACCCGTGCGGCGGCACCGCGCCCGCAGCGCGTCCAGGCACCGTCCCAAGCCCGCGCGCATGGCCGTTCTGGTGGTGTGCATCCCGCCTATGCGCAGGCCGGAGCCAAGCGCTCCAAGCTCCCCGTCATCTTCGGCGTACTCATTGCCATCGCCGTGGTTGCCGTGGCCGCCGTTTTCGTGTTCCCGCGCGTATTCGGCGGTTCGGGTGGGGCTATCGAGGCCGGACAGCCCGTGAACGTCGTCATCCCCGAGGGCGCGACGGGCGACGTCATCGCGCAGACCCTTGTCGAGAACCACGTCGTCGAGGATGCCGGCGAGTACTACGCCGCCGTCAAGAAGCTCGGTGCCGAGATGCAGCTCAAGCCCGGCGAGTACCGCTTCGAGACCTTGCAGGACCCCATCTCCGTGGTCAAGCAGCTTGTGGCCGGTCCCAACGTCGAGGGTATCAAGCTCACGGTCCCCGAGGGCAAGACGGTCGCCCAGACCGCCCGCATCGTCGAGGAGGTTTACGGCATCCCCGCCGACGACTTCATCGCGCAGGCCAAGGCTTCCAACTATGTTGCCGATTTTGCGTTCCTCTCCGAGGCCGCCGACGACTCCCTTGAGGGCTTCCTGTTCCCCAAGACTTACACGTTCCAGGGCGCGCCGACCGCCGACCAGATCATCCGCGCCATGCTCGGCCAGTTCCAGGTCGATGTCCTCGACGCGTTGGATTTCAATGCCGGCCTGGCCTCTATCAAGGCGAAGTTCGGTGTCGAGCTCACCGCTTACCATCTGCTTGACCTCGCATCCATCGTCGAGCGCGAGGGGCTGCACGCGGAGCAGCGCTCGCATGTCGCCTCCGTGTTCCTGAATCGCCTCGCCGGCAAGGGCGACTTTGCCGGGCGTCCGTACCTGCAAAGCGATGCCACGCTCATGTACGTGACGGGTGGCGAGGTCACGGCCAACGACATCCAGACGATCGACAGTCCGTACAACTCGTACAAGAACGCCGGGCTTCCCCCGACGCCGATCTGCTCTCCGTCTGCGGAGGCCATCAGCGCTACGTTGAATCCCACCGATTCCAACGACCTGTATTTCTTCATCACGCAGGACGAGGAGTTCTTCTCCGAGACCTACGACGATCATCAAAAGTCCTGGGAGTAGCGTCTATGAGCATTTTTTCCCCCAGCCGCTACATCACGTGCGTCGAGCACATCGACCTCGATGCCCTGTGGGCGTCGGGTAAGCGCGCGATCCTGCTCGATCGCGACAACACCCTTGTGCCGCGTGACCGTACCTGCGCGCCCGATTCCGTGGCCGCCTGGCTCGATCGCGCCCGCGAGCTCGGCTTCGAGCTCATCATGGTCTCCAACAATTGGCACGTGAGCCACGTCTCGCGCTCCGCGGGCGAGCTCGGCATGGACTACATCTCCTTTGCCTGCAAGCCGCTTCCGTTCGCCATCACGGCGGGCATGAAGCGCCTGGGCGCCCGCAAGGAGGAGGCCGTCATGGTCGGCGACCAGCTTTACACCGATGTGTGGGGCGGCAAGCTCGCCGGTGTGACTACCATCCTCGTCAAGCCGCAGTCCACCGCCGATCTGTGGTACACGCAGATCTTCCGCATCTTCGAGCGCATGGCTCTGCGCGGCGTTCCTTGCGAGGAGTAACGCTGCCATGACCTCTACCGTGAAGCGCGGATGCGACCATATCTTCTTCGTCGGATTCTTGGGGGCGGGCAAGTCCACGCTCGCCCGCAACCTCGGGCGTATGTTCCATCGGCGTTTCGTCGACACTGATCGCCTCGTCGAGCGCAAGCGCGGCCAGACGGTCTCGCAAATCTTCGAGGCCGAGGGCGAGCAGCGTTTCCGCACGCTCGAGACTGAGGCCCTCGAGAGCCTCGCCTCCGAGCGCAGCCTGCTCGTCTCGTGCGGCGGGGGAGTAGTCGAGACCCCTCGCAACATCGAGCTCATCCACGAGATGGGCTTCTGCGTCTACCTCGAGGGCGACATCGACGATTCGCTGCGTCAGATCCGCCGCTCCGACACCCGACCCGATTTTCGCAGCGCCGAGCATGCCGCCCGGTTGCTCGAGCACAGGCGTCCGCTGTACGAAAGCGCCGCCGACCTCACCGTGGATATCCGCGGCACCTCGTTCACCGAGGTCTCCTATACCGTTGCCGAGCTTCTCTTGGAGCGTGGTCTCATATGACGATCCGTCGCAAACTGCTGTCCTTCGGCTCTCGCAGCACCGATGTCCGTTTGGGATTCGGCGCGCTCGACGAACTCTCGAAGTTCCTTTCCGGAGCCGTGGGCAAGCCCTCCCGCGCGTTTTTGCTGAGTACCGACGATATCGATGGGGCATGTGTCGAGACCGTTCGGCGCGCGCTCGTCGACGCCGGTTTCCGAGTCCGGCTTCAGAGCGTGTCCGCTGCGAACGCCCTTTCTGTTGAGTCGGCCCTCTCTCAGTACGAGGCCCTCTCCGAGGCCGGCGTGACCGCCGAGGACCTTGTTGTGGGCGTGGGTGGAGAGGGTGCCTGCTCTCTGGCCAGCTATGTCTCCCGCACGTGGTGCGGCGGTGTGTCCTGCGCGCTCGTTCCCACCACGCTCGATACCATGATTCGCTGCTCCACGCAGATGGCGCCCCTCGCCGTTTCCGGAGGTTCCCTCGTAAGCCTCGAGCCGGAGGTGTCGCTTGTCGTGTGCGACCTCGCATTGGTGAGCGATCGCCCGATCGAGGAGAATGGCCTGGGCTACGTGCTCATGTGCGGTGCGTATCTCTCCGAGAGCCGAGCCTGTTGGGATAGCTTTGGCGCTGCCGTCCAGGGCATTGCGGAAAAGAACGAGACGTCGCTGTCCGACGCGCTTTCCACCACGCTCACTGCACGCCTGAACGTCGCCAAGTCCGTGAGCCCCTCTGCGCGCCGCGCCCTGCTGTTCGGCCATACCACCGCCCGCGCCCTGTCCGCGTGTCTGTGCGAGGGCGCGCACCCGTATTACCTGCTCCTCGCCGAGGGCATGCGCTTCGAGGCGCGTCTCGCCATCGATGCCTGCGACTTCTCGGTCGATGAGGTCTTTGCGCTCGACGATCACCTCGAGGACCTCGGCATCGGCGAGCTGTCGTTTGACATCGACCCCGCCGCGTTCATCGAGGCCCTGCGAGCCGAGCGCTTCCGCGTCGCCAACCGCTTCCAGCTCGCGCTGCCCAAATACCCTGGCGTCATTCGCCTTTCGTCCATTGACGACGAGGTCCTTGAGCGCCATGCGCGCGCGTTCATCGCCTCGCGCAAACCCGAGTAGGCCTGTTTACACATCTTTCGCGAGAAAGGAACCGATATGTCCGAAATCCTCAACGGTCCCGCCGGCCGCATCGCCCGCCTGCGCACCCTCATGGCCGAGCGCGGCTACGACGCCGTGGTCGTGCGCGATGAGGCCAACCTGCGTTGGCTCACCGGCGCCATGCGCGTCTTCGACTACACCGGCGAGTACCCGCACGTGGCGTTCGTCACGGCTGACGAGTGCTTCCTGCACACCGACTCGCGCTACTTCAACTCCTTCGAGGAGAACATGCCCGCCGGCAGCCCCTGGAAGCTCGATATGGACGAGATCGACATGCCCCGCTGGGTTGCCGAGCACGCCCGCTCCACCAAGAGCCGCGTCATTGCCGTCGAGGACGACATGCACATCAAGTTCTACCGCGGTATCGAGCGCGGCCTCGAGGACTGCTCCGTCTGCGCGAGCCTTCCGCTCATGCACGGCGACCTCCAGCTCATGCGCGCCATCAAGGACGCCGAGGAGATCGAGCTCATGCGCCGCGCGCAGTCCATCACCGACGCCGCGTTCGCCCACATGTGCACCGTGATCCGCCCCGGCCTCACCGAGAAGCAGCTCCGCACCGAGCTCGAGACCTTTATGTTCGACAACGGCGCAGACGACCTTGCTTTCGGCTCCATCGTCGCATCCGGTCCCAACACTGCCAACCCGCACGCCATCCCTAGCGACCGCGTGGTGGAGAAGGGCGACTTCGTCCTCATGGACTACGGTGCGGGTTACCGCGATTACAAGTCCGACATGACCCGTACGGTCTGTGTGGGCGAGCCGAGCGAGAAGCAGCGCGAGATCTACGATATCGTCCGCCGCACGCACGAGGAGTGCGTCGCCGCGATCCACGCCGGCGTGGACGGTCACGACATCCACTTGCTCTCCCAGAAGATAATCGGTGACGCGGGTTACGGCGAGTACTACGGCCACGGCCTCGGCCACGGTGTGGGCATCGACATCCACGAGCTGCCGGTCTTCGGCCGCAAGAGCAACATCGTGGAGGAGGGCGCGGTCATCACCGTTGAGCCCGGCATCTACCTGCCCGGCGTGGGCGGCGTGCGCCTGGAGGACTACGGCGTGGTCACTCGGTCCGGCTACGAGCCCTTCACGACCTCTACGCACGAGCTGGTCGTCATCGACTGCTAGGGCGTTTTGCGAGTATAATTCCTAAGTTCGATTCTTCTACAGAAAGGCAAGCCATGGCTTCCATCACCACCGCCGACTTCCGCAACGGCATGGGCCTCAAGATCAAGGACAAGTACTACACCATCGTCGAGTTCCAGCACGTCAAGCCCGGCAAGGGCGGCGCCTTCGTCCGCTACAAGACCAAGGACCTCAAGACCGGTCGTGTGGTCGAGAACACCTGCAACGCCGGCTCCAAGTTCGAGAGCGTGCAGCTCATCACCAACGAGATGCAGTACCTCTACAACGACGGCGACAACTACTACTTCATGGACATGACCTCCTACGAGCAGATCGCCGTCCCGGCCGACTTCATCGGCGACAACTCCAAGTGGCTGCGCGAGAACGACAACGCCCAGCTGCTCTACGCCGACACCGAGCTGCTCGGCGTGAACCCGCCCATGTTCATCGAGGCCGAGGTCGTCGAGACCGTTCCGGGCGCCAAGGGCAACACCGTCCAGGGTGCCACCAAGCCGGCCACCATCGACACCGGCGCGGTCGTCCAGGTCCCCATGTACCTCAACGAGGGCGAGCGCATCAAGGTCGACACCCGCACCGGCGAGTTCGTCCAGCGCCTCTAATCGCTCTAATCCAGTGCACGTCCGTCGCGCGGCCCGCATGAGGCCGCGCGCTTACCACGTAAAGGAGTGGGCATGTCGCAAGAGATCACCATCGCCGGCATCGGCATCGCACCCGAGGTGCTGACCGCCATCGTTTCCCGCGCCGTCGAGGAGGTCGAGGGCATCGCGTCCGTGGGCGTGAAGGACCTCGCCACCAACCTCGTCTCCATGTTCTCCACCAAGTCCGTGCCCATGGGCGAGGACGTCGAGGCCGAGGTCGTCGACGACAAGCTTCGCCTGACCGTGCACCTCACGGTCTTCTTCGGCTATCCGTTCAAGCCCCTGGCCGAGGCCGTGCGCGTCGCCGTTGCCAACGCCATCGACGCCCAGGTCGGCGTTGAGGTCGAGTGCGTGAACATCTGCATCGACAGCCTCGTCTTCCCCAAGGAGTAGCGCGTGGCAAGTCTTAAAGTCAATCGCGGGCGCACGCTCGCCCGCAGCCAGGCGCTGCAGATCCTGTTCCAGTCCGAGATGCGAAAAGTCTCCGTAGAGGACGTCCTGGCAGGGGATTACACCCTGTCCAAGGGTCCGCTGGCGCCGTACGCCATCGAGATCGCGCGCGGCGTTTCCGCCAACCGCGATCGTATCGACTCCGCGCTTCGCGCTGTCTCCGCGAACTGGACCCTCGAGCGCATGCCCGGTGCCGACCGCAATCTGCTTCGCGCGGCCGTCTACGAGCTGTACTTCCAGGTCGCCGACACGCTCGACGCCGCCGTCGTCATCAACGAGGCCGTCGAGATCGCCAAGGCCTACGGCACCGATGAGTCCGCCGGCTTTGTGAACGGCGTGCTCGGTCGCATCGTGCGCGATCGTCACCTGCCGAGCCTGCAGCACGTCGCCTGCACCATCACCGCCGAGGATGCCGAGGCGGCCTGCCTGGCCGCCCTGTGGTTCGAGATCGACCCCAAGCGCCTTGCAGCCGAGGAGGAGGCCGCCCGCGCCGCCGAGGAGGCTCGTGCGCGTTTCGAGGCCGACGACTACGGCTTTGCCGAGGACGACCTCGATCACATCTTCAACGATCCCTTCGACGCCGAGGCCGGCGAGTAGCGCATGGCCGAGGGCAACTTCGACGAGATCACCAAGCGCCTGGACGAGATTATCGCCCAGGTACGCTCCAAGGACACATCCCTCGAGCGCAGCCTCGACCTGTTCGACGAGGCGATTGAGCTCGGCTCCCGCGCCGTGGACATGGTCGATTCGTTCGAGCTGTCCCCGCGCGAGGCCGATATGCTCGATGCAGAGCTTGCGACCGAGGCCCAATCTGAGCAGCCTGCCGAGCAGGCCGAGACCGACCCCGAATCGAGCGGGGCATAAGGAAGGCGCCACGTGGCACGCGTTCGTTTGGATGATGAATTGATTTCCCAGGGCATCTGCGAGAACCGCGCAGATGCCCTGCGCACGTTGATGGCCGGTTTGGTTTCGTCCGGCGGCGAGCGCCTGAGCTCGCCCGGCATGATGGTCAAGCCCGGCATCGAACTGCACGTGAAGGGTCGCATTCCCTATGTGGGGCGCGGCGGGCTCAAGCTCGCCGGCGCTCTCGATGCGTTTCGGGTGGACCCTTCCGGCCTCAACTGCCTGGATGTTGGATGCTCCACCGGCGGCTTTACCGACTGCCTGCTCAAGCGCGGCGCCGCCCATGTCCTATCCGTGGACGTGGGGCGAGCGCAGTTCGACTGGTCGCTGCGCCAGGATGAGCGGGTGACCCTGCTCGAGCGCACGAACATCGTGGACGTTCCCGGGCTCGGCCATCGTTCGAGCGCCGACTTGGCCGTGTGCGACGTGTCGTTCACGAGCATCGCCACGATTCTGCCTGCGGTGCTCGAGCTCCTCACGCCAAACGGCGCCTTCCTGACCCTCGTCAAGCCTCAGTTCGAGGCGCCTCAAAGCGAAGTGGGGGAGGGCGGCATCGTGCGCGATCCGGATGTGCACGCGCGGGTCCTCGCCGGTGCGGTCGAGCTCTTCCGCGAAAACGGGCTTTCCCCGCTGCGGCTGTGCACCTCGCCCATCACGGGCGCCAAGGGCAATCGCGAGTTCTTCCTGCTGGGTGCGCACGGGGCTTCCGCCGCAACTCGTGAGGAGATGGACGCATCTGCCGTTTCCGCGCGCATCGACGCGCTGGTGTATTCGGAGGTTCCTCGATGAAGGTCCTGCTCGTCCCCAATTACTACAAGCAGGAGGCCGTCGAGAGCGGTCTCACCCTCGAGCTGTGGCTCATGCGCCAGGGCTTTGAGGTCGAATGGGCCGCCGATCAGCGCTCCGGCATCGAGTCGACCCCCGACCTTGTGGACTGCGGCCTCGTCATCTCGCTCGGTGGCGACGGCACGCTCCTGCGCGCCGCGCGTATCGTGGGGTATCGCGAGATTCCGATTCTTGGCCTGTCCTATGGTCACCTCGGGTTTCTCACCGCGGCGAGCCCCGAGGACAAGAACATCCTCTCGGTTGTGGCGGACGCGCTCGCCGGCGAGCTGCATGTGAGCCGCCGCGCCACGCTCGCGTGCGAGATCGTGAGCGTGAATGAACGCGGTGAGGAGGAGATCTGCACCGGCTTTGCCCTGAACGACCTCGCGCTCGCCCGCGGCCCGCTCTCCGACATGGTCGAGTTCGACATCACCGTTTCCGGTCATCACATCGACCGCCTGCGCGGGGACGGCGTGGTGGTTTCCACGGCCACCGGATCCACGGGGTACGCCCTGTCCGCCGGCGGGCCCATCGTGAGTCCGGAGTACACCGGCATGGTTTGCGTACCCATCGCACCCCACACCATCCAGGCCCGCGCCTTCCTCACGTCCCCGTCCGACGTCGTGGAGATATCCGTGTCCAAAGATCGCCCGTCGGTCCCCGCCATCGCGCTCGACGGCCAGTTCATCACGCCGTCTGGTGAGGTCGACCGTGCCATCGTGCGTCGCGGCGATGCCGACATCCTGCTGCTCGATTACGGCCCCGAGAGCTTCTACACGTCCGTGAGCCGTGTCTTTTACGGGGTGCGCAATGATCGATGAGATCCATGTCGAGAATATCGCGCTGATTAAATGTGCCGATTTGGTGCCCGGTCCTGGTCTCACGGTTCTCACCGGTGAGACGGGCGCGGGCAAGACCGCCCTGCTTTCCGCCCTCAAGCTGCTGATGGGCGAGCGTGCGGATTCCGCGACGGTTCGCGAGGGGAGCGACGGCGCACTTGTCGAGGGGCGTCTGTTCAGTGGCGCTCGCGACGAGGAGGGCTTTGTCATCCAGCGTCGTCTGGGTTCCGACGGGCGTTCCCGCGTGCGTGTGGACGGCTCGCTTGCAAGCGTGCGCGAGTTGTCCGAGCGCGTGAGCCCCCTGATCGACCTGTGTGGACAGCACGAGCACCAGCGGCTGCTCGATTCTGCCTCCCATGTTGGGATGGTCGATGCCTGGGCCGGCGCGGGTGTTGCCGAGGCGCTCGCCGCGTATCGCGATGCGCTTGCGCGTGCCAACGAGGCCGCGCGCGAGCTCGAGCGCGTCGAGCAGGCGAGCCGCACGCAGGGCAGTCGACTTGAAGAGGCGCGGTTCGCCCACGAGCGCATTTCCGACGTCGATCCGCGCCCGGGCGAGCTCGAGGAGCTCGAGGAGCGTCTGCCTCGCGTCGAGCACGCGGAGAGCCTCGCATGCTGCGCCAACGATGCCGCCGAGGCCCTGACCTGCGAAGGCGGCGCGCTTGATGCGCTCAATACCGCTATCGCGGAGCTGTCCCGCATGGCCCGCGTCGACGTTAAGCTCTCTGAGTTCGCCGACCAGCTTTCCGGCGCTGCCATCACGGTCGAAGATGCGGCCGCGGAGCTGCGCAGGTACCGCGATTCGGTCGATTTCGACCCGGCCGAGCTAGCCGCCGCACAGGAGCGCTACTCGGCGTTCAAGGGCTTGCTGCGCCAATGGGGTCCGCATATGGAGGACGTTTTCGCCCGTCGCGATGAGGCTGCCGAGCTGCTCTCGCTCGTCGATGACGCCGAGGCCCGCGTGAGGCGTGCCCGCGATGCGCGCGATGCCGCCGAGGCCGAGCTTGCCGAGGCCGCCCGGACGTTGACCAAACGTAGGAACGCTGCGGCGCCGCGTTTTTGCCGCGAGGTGGGCAAGCAGATGGCACGTCTCGAGATGGGCCGCGCCGAGCTCGTGTGGGACAGCAAGCCGCTTCCGCGCGAGCGCTGGACCGCCCAGGGGCCAACCGCTTGCGAGCTGCTGTACCGCAGCGGTGCCGGCATGACGCCTCGTCCGCTGCGCCGCATCGCCAGCGGCGGCGAGCTCTCGCGTGTGATGCTCGCTTCCAAGGTGGTCCTCGGCGAGGCGGACGCCGTCGACACACTCGTGTTCGACGAGGTCGACGCTGGCGTTGGCGGTTCTACGGCCCGCTCCCTCGCGCTGGTGCTCGCAGACCTGGCGCGCACCCATCAGGTGATCGTGGTCACGCATCTGGCCCAGGTGGCCGTGCAGGGTTCCGTCCACTACGTGGTGCGCCGCGACGATGCGGCCGACATCCCCGAGACGAGCCTCATCTGCGTCGAGGGCACCGACCGCATTGCCGAGATCGCCCGCCTGGGCGTGGCCATGGGCTGCAACATCCACACCTT
>URWW01000026.1 GCA_900551665.1 uncultured Collinsella sp.
TGAAGTACCAGATGTGGCTGACGGGGGTGGCCAGCTCGATGTGGCCCATGCGCTCGCGGCGCACCTTGGCCGTGGTCACCTCGACGCCGCAGCGCTCGCAGACGATGCCCTTGAAACGGATGCCCTTGTACTTGCCGCAGGAGCACTCCCAGTCCTTGGCGGGACCGAAGATCTTCTCGCAGAACAGGCCGTCCTTCTCGGGCTTGAGGGTACGGTAATTGATGGTCTCGGGCTTCTTGACCTCGCCGCGCGACCACGAGCGGATCTTGTCGGCGGAAGCAAGCGAGATCTTTACCGAGTCGAAATCAGTAGCTTCGAAATCTGCCACAGTCAACTACTCCTTATCGGTCGTGGTGGCGGCGAGCTCATCGAGGATGGCGTCGGCCGCGTCGGCGGAGGTGTCGGCCTCATCGATGGAGGGCAGGTCGAGCTCGGAGTCCTCGGCGGCGGGAGCCGGCGCAGGCGCGGGCTCGGCGTCGCGGATGGGCTCGATGTCGAGCGCGAGCGAGCGGATCTCCTTGACGAGTACCTTGAAGGACTCGGGGATGCCGGCCATGGGGACGTTCTCACCCTTGGTGATGGCCTCGTAGGTCTTCACGCGGCCGACGGTGTCGTCGGACTTGACGGTGAGGATCTCCTGGAGGACGTTGGCGGCGCCGTACGCGTACAGCGCCCAGACCTCCATCTCGCCGAAGCGCTGACCGCCGAACTGGGCCTTACCGCCCAGCGGCTGCTGGGTGACGAGGCTGTAGGGGCCGGTCGAGCGAGCGTGGATCTTGTCGTCGACCATGTGGCCGAGCTTCAGGATGTAGGAGGTACCGACGGTGATGGGCTCACGGAACTGCTCGCCGGAGCGGCCGTCGTAGAGCACGGTCTTGCCGCGCTCGTCGAGCTGGGTCACGAACGCGGGGTTCATGTGCTCGCCGAAGCGCTCCGTGGCCAGGTTCACCATGTTGCGGTTGGCGCGACGGATGACCTCGGCGATCTCGTCCTCGTGGGCGCCGTCGAAGACGGGCGTCGCGGTGAAGAACGGGCCGGGGATGTACTTGTCGGAATCCGCGGACTCGGTGTCCCAACCGCAGGCGGCAGCCCAGCCGAGGTGGCACTCGAGGAGCTGGCCGACGTTCATACGGGAAGGGACGCCCAGCGGGTTCAGGATGACGTCGACCGGGGTGCCGTCGGACATGTAGGGCATGTCCTCCACGGGCAGGATCTCGCAGATAACACCCTTGTTGCCGTGGCGACCGGCGATCTTGTCGCCCTGCTGGATCTTACGACGCTGCGCGACGTACACGCGAACCTGCTCGTTCACGCCGGGGGCGAGGTCGTCGCCGTTCTCACGGCTGAAGCGCACGACGTCGATGACGCGGCCCTCGGCGCCGTGAGGCATCTTGAGGGAGGTGTCGCGGACATCGTGGGCCTTGGTGCCGAAGATGGCACGGAGCAGGCGCTCCTCGGCGGTCAGCGCGGACTCGCCCTTGGGAGAGACCTTACCGACCAGGATGTCGCCGGCCTTGACCTCGGCACCGATGCGGATGATGCCGTCCTCGTCGAGGTTGGCGAGCATGTCCTCGGACAGGTTCGGGATCTCGCGGGTGATCTCCTCGGGGCCGAGCTTGGTGTCACGGGCATCGAGCTCGTAGCGGGAGATGTTGATGGTGGTGAGCAGGTCCTCGGAGACGAGGCGCTCGGAGACGATGATACCGTCCTCGTAGTTGAAGCCCTCCCACGGCATGTAGGCCACGGTCAGGTTCTGGCCGAGGGCGAGCTCGCCGTGATCGGTGGAGGGGCCGTCGGCCAGGGGCTGGCCCTGCGTGACCTGATCGCCCACGCGCACGAGCGGACGGTGGTTGATGCAGGTGGACTGGTTGGAGCGCTGGTACTTGGGCATCTTGTAGGTGTCCAGGCCCTCGGCGGTCTTCACCGTGATCTTGGCGGCGTCGGCGAAGATGACCTCACCGGCGTGCTTGGCCAGGGTGACCTCGCCGGAGTCGATGGCGGCGCGCTTCTCCATGCCGGTGCCGACGTACGGGGCGACCGGGTGGACCAGCGGCACGGCCTGACGCTGCATGTTGGCACCCATGAGGGTACGCTTGGCGTCGTCGTGCTCGAGGAACGGAATGAGCGTGGCCGCGACGGAGAGCATCTGACGCGGGGAGACGTCCATGTAGTCGACGTCTTCGACCGGCACGTCGGCCGGAGCGCCGAAGGAGCCGTCGAAGTCGCGCGTACGGGCGACGACGGTGTGGGGACGCACGAGGTTGCCATCGGCGTCGACGGTCACGAGCTCACCGGTCTCGGGATCGATCGGCGTGTTGGCGGGAGCGATGATGTGCAGCTCCTCCTCATCGGCGGTCATCCAGTCGATCTGGTCGGTGGCGACACCGTTGTCGATCTTGCGGTAGGGAGCCTCGATGAAGCCGTACTCGTTCACACGGGCGTACAGGGCCAGCGAGCCGATCAGGCCGATGTTGGGGCCTTCAGGCGTCTCGATGGGGCACATACGGGAGTAGTGCGAGTTGTGGACGTCGCGGACGGCGGCCGGCACGTTGGTACGGCGGCTGGAGCCGGACTTGTGGCCGGCCAGGCCACCGGGGCCGAGTGCGTTCAGACGGCGCTTGTGGGTGAGGCCCGTCAGCGGGTTGGCCTGGTCCATGAACTGCGAGAGCTGGGAGGAGCCGAAGAACTCCTTGATGGAGGCCACGATCGGGCGGATGTTGATGAGGCTCTGGGGCGTGATCTCGTCGACGTCCTGGGAGCTCATGCGCTCACGCACGACGCGCTCCATGCGGCTCATGCCGATGCGGAACTGGTTGGCCACCAGCTCGCCCACGGTGCGGATGCGGCGGTTGCCGAAGTGGTCGATGTCATCGACCTTGAAACCGGGCTCGCCCGCGGCCAGGGACAGCAGGTAACGCAGGGTGGCGATGATGTCCTCATCGGTGAGGACGGTGACGTCCTCCTCCGTGGTGAGGTTGAGCTTCTTGTTGACCTTGTAGCGGCCGACGCGGGCGAGGTCGTAACGCTGCGGGTTGAACAGCAGGCCCTCGAGCAGGCTGCGGGAGGCGTCGACGGTCGGCGGCTCGCCGGGGCGCAGACGACGGTAGATCTCGATGAGGGCGTCCTCACGGGTGAGGGCGGTGTCGCGCTCGATGGTGCGCTTCACGACGTCGGAGTCACCGAGGAGCTCGAAGATCTCGTCGTTGGTGACGGCGATGCCCAGCGCGCGCAGGAACATGGTGGCGGACTGCTTGCGCTTACGGTCGATGGAGACCACGAGCTGGTCGCGCTTGTCGACCTCGAACTCGAGCCAAGCACCGCGGGCCGGGATGACCTGGGCCTTGTAGACCTGCTTGCCGCCGTCCATCTCGGAGCCGTAGTACACGCCCGGGGAGCGGACGAGCTGGGAAACGACGATGCGCTCGGTGCCGTTGATGATGAAGGTGCCCTGGTCGGTCATCATGGGGAAGTCACCCATGAAGACGAGCTGCTCCTTGATCTCGCCCGTCTCGAGGTTGGTGAGACGGACCTCGGTCAGCAGCGGGGCCTGATAGGTCATGTCCTTCTCGCGGCACTCGTCCACGGTGTGGGACGGGTCGCCGAACTGATGGTGACCGAAGGTCACCTCGAGCTGGTGGTTCTGGCTCTGGATGGGGCTGGACTCCTTGAAGGCGTCGCGCAGGCCCTCGTCCATGAAGCGCTCGAAGCTCTCCTTCTGTACGGAGATGAGGTTCGGCAGCTCCATCGTCTCCGGGATCTTCCCGAAGTTGACGCGTGTGCGCTCGGTGGCGGTCACGGTCTGTGTGGCGTTTGCTTTCGGCACCAGGTGTTTCCTCCTTCTTGGGAAAGGCGGTTGATCCGACGGAATCCGTGCCCCTCGCCCTGCGATGTGCAATTGGGGACGGGTGCAAATTACACATGCTACCGTCCTCGCACGCACATACACCGGCAATAGGCATAGCTCCGCCAGGTAATGCAACCTACTAGTTTATCAGGTCAATTTCGTTCGGCAATAAAAGTCTTGACTATGCCCATATTTTGGGTTAACAAAATTCTTTTTTACAACACCGCAGGTAGATAACGTAAATCGAACATCTGTTCATGTGTTTTGGGTGAACGGATTTTTGCGCGGCACCCCTGAACGGACGAGCGGTGCATCAAAAAGGCCCCACGGTGCGAAACCGCGGGGCCCGATGGGCTCATACGAGCGACCTGCTTCAGCCGAAAGCGGCCTTACTTGCGACGGCGAGCGGCGGCGAAAGCCGCGGCGGAGCCGAGCGCCGAGGCGGCGACGGCGAACACGGAGGCGTCGCCGGTCTGCGGGAGCTTGCCGCCCTTGGCAGGTTTCTTGCCATTCTCGGGCTTGGCCTCGGGCTTGACGGGCTCGGCGGGCTTGAGCTCGGCGGCCGGGGTGCTCCACTTGGCGTACACGGTGATGTCGCCGGCGGGATGCGCGGCGGGATCGAAAGCGGTCTTGCCCTCCTTGTCGAGGAACCAGCCCTCGAAAGCGTAACCCTGAGGATGGACCGGGTTCGCGGGCAGAGCGACGGCGGTGCCCTCGGCGGCCTCGATCGCCACGTTCTCAGTGGCGTCGATCTTGTCGTCGAAGGTCACGGTGTAGGCCTTGACAAGGTTCTGCTCGGCCTTCTCGATGTTGGCGACGAGGTCGCTCACCGCGCCGAGGTTCTCGTTGGCGGTGCCGTTCTTGATGCGTGCGAGGAGGTCCTCGGCCTTGGCAAGAGACTCCTCGAGCGCCTTCACGGTCTCGGCGGAGTAATCGCCGGCGTGATCGCGCAGCAGCGCCCGAACGCGGGCGATGGCGCCCTCGAGCTCCGTGGTGTCGTAAAGCTGCGAGCTATCAACCTTATCAGCGCCGCTCATCGCAACCTCGAGGACGTAGTTTGCGCCGCCCCTGTCAGCTTCGGTGCCGTTGAGATACAGACGGACATAGCGGCCCTTGACAGGAGATTTGCCGGCCATAAGGTCCTTGCCGGAAGGAGTCTCCTCGTAATACTTATCACTCGGGTTCACGCCAAGCTTGAACACATCGCTATCACCGGAGTAATAGACAACGGTCTTGTCATTGAATCCAGGGTCATCGGACACAACCAGCGCGGTGTTGATGTATTTAGATTTCGAATAAATGGGCTTGGGCCTGGAATCTTTGTCGTTCGGATCGGCTGGGGTTTCACCGGTCTCCACCTTGGGATCGCGCCAAAGCGTAAAGGTGGCAATCGACTCGCTCTTTTTCAGATCAAGCTGAATGTAGACGGGCGCGTTCTTGCCCTCCCTACCGATCAGGGCTGTACCCGAATGGCCATTCTCGCGCCAAACGGACTTTCCGTTTACAGCATTCTTGAGAAATAGGCTTGTATCCGCAACGGGGTCGGTGCTGGTCGTGGAGTCAAGCCAATAAGCGCGCAGCAGATCCGAAGTGCCATACCCCATGTTGTCCGCGTTCTCACCCAAAATGGAATCCGTCTTGGGGTCGGTGAACAGGGTCAGGTTCTTGCCGGGCTTGAGGGCCCCATACGCCCCTTCAAGGTTCTTCAGGGCCTGCTCATATGAACCTTTGACTTCACCGGTCAGGATCAGGTGGGCTCCAGTCAGAGCATTCCCCACCCCACTCATGGCCCAGGACTCGGAAGTCACGAATGGTTGCATGGCGGCAACCTTGTCGACCAGCTTCTGGAGCTGCTCTTTGGTGACCTGCTGCGCCTCAGCGGCGGGCGCATCCGCATAGGCCGCAGGGACGGCAGGGACGCCGCCCATGAGGCCGGCGACGATAGCGAGCGCCGCGCCGGTCTTTACAATAGTACGGTTCATCAAATACCCCCATCTGAGGACGCATTGCCCTCGATATGAGAACGGGTCAATCGAGAACCCGCTCAGACACGAATTACCTCACATGCTCAGTGTGTATGTGAGTAATTAGGTCATGAATTATATGCCAGGGTTTTCAATGCCGCGTTAAAAGAATGAAATCCCGCACAGAATCTTTGCACGAGATTTCAATCAATTCCTAAGTTGTTTGACGCGATGACGTCCTGCGTTAACGGGACAGACCACCGCGCTCGTCGACGGCGGCCCAGAACTCATCCGCGAAGCGCGGGTCGTTGGCGGCCATGAGGGCATTGGTGGCAATCCAGCCGGACGGGGTGCCGGTATCGTAGCCGGAAAGCGGGTCGATCACGACGGCGTACATGGCCTCGCGATCCAGGCTGCGCGCCATGGCGTCGGTCAGCTGGATCTCGTTGCCCTTGCCGGGCTGCTGGTTGGCGAGGAGATCCATGACGAGCGGGCTCAGCAGGTAACGGCCGACGATGTAGAGGTTGGAGGGCGCCGCCTCGGGGCTCGGCTTCTCCACCAGGCCGCCGACGCGCCACACGGCGCCGGGCTCGGCCTCCCCCGCGCCCTCGTATCCCTCGAGCGTGCCCACGAAGTCGCCGGCGATGACGCCGTAGCGGTCCACCTGGTCGGGCTCGCACGGGGCGACGGCGATCACGGACGCGCCGCCGTGGGCGCGGGAGACCTCGAGCATCTTGTCGCAGATGTCCTTGGCGGGCACCACGTAGTCGCCCAGCAGGACCAGGAAGGGCTCGCCGGCGCAGGCGTCGGCGGCGGAGCGGATGGCGTGGCCCAGGCCCTTGGGCTCGTACTGGTAGCGGAAGTCCACGGGCATGTTGCCGGCGTGGGCGACGGCGTCGGCGTAGCCTGCCTTGCCGCGCTCGCGCAGCAGGGCCTCCAGCGAGCGGTCGGGCTGGAAGTAGCTCAGCAGCTCGGGCTTGCCGGGGCTCGTCACGATGATGGCGGCGTCGACCTCCTCAGGGTCGAGGGCCTCCTCCACCACGTACTGGATGACCGGCTTGTCGAGGACCGGCAGCATCTCCTTGGGGGTGCACTTGGTGGCGGGCAAAAAGCGGGTGCCGAGGCCGGCGGCGGGGATGATAGCCTTCATTGACTGTCCTTTCAGCACGACGCGCGCTCGTCGCACGCGAATCAAAATGCGCAATGTGCATACATTTGGCTATGTTACTCGTCTGAGAACGATTTATCGAATTCCACACGGATATCCCGCAAGTATTTTGCAATACCCTGTCACGGGCCGCCGTTTTACGAAAAAAGCGGGACCCACCAACGTGGATCCCGCCTATATGAGCGCGATATGGCTCAAGCAGTCCGCAGGTGATGCACCTGCGTGGAAACTACTTCAGGGTAACGGCAGCGCCGGCAGCCTCGAGCTTCTCCTTGGCGGCCTCGGCGTCCTCCTTCTTGGCACCCTCGATGACGGCCTTAGGAGCGTTCTCGACGACCTCCTTGGCCTCCTTCAGGCCGAGGGAGGTGAGCTCACGGACGACCTTGATGACCTGGATCTTGTTGTCGCCGAAGCCCTCGAGCACGACGTCAAACTCGGTCTTCTCCTCGGCCTCCTCAGCGGCGGCGACAGGGCCGGCCACGACGGCGGCAGGAGCAGCGGCGGAAACGCCGAAGGTGTCCTCGATAGCCTTGACGAGCTCGGAAGCCTCGAGCAGGGTCATTTCCTTCAGAGCCTCGATGATCTCATCGGTGGTAAGCTTAGCCATTTCTAAGTCCTTTCGGTTTCCCTGCGTCTGGCAGGGAGATCAAAACTAAAGTACGGCGCGTTGCGCGCCAGGTGTGCGACCGTCAAGCGGCCGCGGGAAGGCCGCCGACTAGGCTGCCTTCTGCTCGGAGATCTGCTGAACGGTGCGGGCGAGACCAGAGGAAACGCCGTTGACGCAGACAGCGATGTCGCGAGCGAAGCCGTTGATGAGACCGGCGATCTGACCCAGGAGCTGATCCTTGCTGGGGAGCTCGGCGATGGCGTCGACCTCGGCAGCGGTAACAGCCTGACCGTCAGAGATACCGCCCTTGATCTCCAGGACGCCCTTGGACTTCTTGGCGAACTCCTTGAGCACCTTGGCGGCGCTGACGGGCTCCTCCTCGAAGAACACGTAGGCGAGCGGGCCGACCAGCATCTCGTCCAGGTTCGGCTGCTCCTTGTTCTCCAGGGCGATGCGGACGAGGTTGTTCTTGTAAACCTTCATCTGAGCGCCAGCCTCACGGAGCTGCTTGCGGAGCTCCTGAGCCTGAAGAACGGTGAGGCCGTTGTAGCTCACGACGTAAACGCCGGCGTTGGACTCGATCTTGGACTCGATCTCGGCAACTGCATCGATCTTGTACTGCTTTGGCATGTGGTACACCTCCTTCTTTTTCTTTTCCGGGCACGACCGCCAGGATGTGGGCGGGGGCATGCCTCGAAAAAGAAAGCCCCCGCGCTGCTTGAGCGACGGGGGCGAGAAGACAAGTGCTACTCAACCACCTCGGCTGGCGGGTTTCCCCTTTACTCCGGTGCGCTCGCTTGCGCGGGCACGCTGGAACCGGCTGTCTCTGGCAGCAATCGTGCGTGTGCGATTTGGTAGTATCGCAGCCACTGCCGTTCGCGTCAAGACAGCCGACGCGATCGGGAACGTATGCACAGCTTGCACACATGCGACGCGCCCGCGGCGCGCCATGTGTAATTTGCACCCGTCCCCAATTACACAAAGCCGAGGGCGAGACCGACGAGACGCACGATGAAGGCGACCACCCATGCCACGACGCACTGCAAGGCGAAGACGGCGACCGCCCAACGGGGGCCGAGCTCGTTCTTCACAGCGCCGATGGCGGCGACGCACGGCGGGTAGAGCAGGGTAAATACGAGGAACACGTATGCGGTGAGCGGGGTGAACAACCCCGTGAGCGCAGCGGCGGACTCGGTGCCCAGCAGCACCGCCAAGGTGGATATCACGCTCTCCTTGGCGAGCAGGCCCGTCACGAGGGCGGTGCTCGCACGCCAATCGCCGAATCCCAGCGGCTCGAGGACCGGCGCGATGATGCCGCCCAAACCGGCGAGCAGGCTGTGCGACTGGTCGGCCACCACGTTGAGCTGGCCGTCGAAAGTCTGCAGGAACCACACGACGATGCTCGCCGCGAAAATGATCGTGAACGCCCGCTGGAGGAAATCCTTGGCCTTATCCCAGGCGAGCATGACCGTCGTCTTCGCACTCGGCAGGCGGTAATTCGGCAACTCCATGATGAAGGGCACCGGCTCACCGCGGAAAGCCGTCCGCTTGAATATCAGCGCCATGACCGCCGCCACGACCACGCCCAACACATACAGCGAGACCATGGCCAAGACGCTCCCCCGCGCGAAGAACGCGGAGGTGAGCAGACCGTAAACCGGGAGCTTGGCCGAGCAGCTCATGAACGGGGTGAGCATGACGGTCATCTTGCGGTCGTGCTCGGATGGAAGGGTCCGCGTGGCCATGATGGCCGGCACGCTGCAGCCAAACCCCACGAGCATGGGCACGAAGCTGCGGCCCGACAGGCCGAAGTGACGCAGCACCTTGTCCATCACAAACGCAACGCGCGCCATATAGCCCGAATCTTCGAGCATCGACAGCAGCAGAAACAGCACCACGATCAGGGGCAGGAAGGACAACATGCTGCCCACGCCGGCGAAGATGCCATCGATCACGAGCGAGCGCACCACGGGGTTGACCCCCATCGAAACGAGGCCATTGGCGGCCATCGCCGTGACCTGTGCCACGCCACCCTCCATAAGGCCCTTGAGCCACGCGCCCACCGAGCCGAACGATAGCCAAAAGACAAGCGCCATGATGAGGAGGAACGCCGGGAACGCCGTGTACCGCCCGGTGAGGATGCGGTCGATCGCCACCGAGCGCTTGTGCTCGCGGCTTTCGCGCGGTTTGACCACGCACGCACGGCAGACGCCGCCGATGAAACTGAAGCGCATGTCGGCCAGCGCGGAGAGGCGCTCCTTGCCCGACTCCCCTTCCATCTGGCTGATGACGTGCTCGAGGGCCTCGAGCTCGTTTTCGTCCAGGCCCAGCGCCTCGCGCACCAGCGCATCCCCCTCGACGAGCTTGGTCGCGGCGAAACGGGGCGGAAAGCCCGCGCGCACCGCATGATCCTCGACGAGATGGATGACGGCGTGGATGCAACGGTGCAGGGCTCCGTGGTCCGGACCGCTGGCGGGGCAGAAATCCTGACGCCCGGGCAGCTCGCGGTGACGCGCCACGTGCAGGGCGTGCTCGACGAGCTCGGATATCCCCTCGCCCTTTGCAGCGGAAATGGGCACCACCGGGATGCCGAGCATGCCCTCGAGGCGGTTCACGTCGATGGTGCCACCGTTCGCGGCCACCTCGTCCATCATGTTGAGGGCGAGCACCATGGGACGGTCGAGCTCCATGAGCTGCAGGGTGAGATAGAGATTGCGCTCGATGTTGGTCGCGTCGACGATATTGATGATGGCGTCGGGCTCCTCCGCGAGAATGAACCGACGGCTCACGACCTCCTCGCTGGTATAAGGGGAGAGCGAGTAAATCCCGGGCAGATCGGTGATGGTCACATTGTCGTGCCCCAGTATGCGGCCGTCCTTGCGGTCGACGGTCACCCCGGGAAAGTTGCCGACATGCTGGTTCGAACCGGTGAGCTGGTTGAACAGGGTCGTCTTACCGCAATTCTGGTTGCCGGCAAGCGCGAACCGCAAGGGCTCGTCGGCGGAGGCGCATTGCCGGCCTATACGCGGCCGACAGATGCACTCTCCGATGGCGGGATGTTCGGATGTCGCGGGGGCGGGATTCTCACGCGGGGCGTTATGGGCATCGTGCACGTCGACGAGCTCTATGCGAGCGGCATCGGCAAGGCGCAGCGTCAGCTCGTAATCACGAAGCCGAATCTCCACCGGATCGCCCATGGGGGCGTGCTTCATCATGGTGACCTCCGTGCCCGGGGTCAGACCCATGTCCAAGATATGCTGATACAGCGCCGCGTCATCGGAGTCGACCGATGCCACGATGGCGTCCTTGCCGATCTCAAGCTTGTCGAGCCTCATATCGCACAATCCCCTCACGTGCGCATCGCCCCGATGCGCCCCATGGCCGACCAGCCGCAACGGGCGGCCAAATTCCAACAGCCTTCATACTACCCACGCATGCAGACGATGTCACGCATGGCAAACTTTCCATATTGGCCGCATCCGACGGGCGGACGAACGATCCGACATGACAAGGCCCCATCGAAAGGCGGCCATCCGACACGTCGCGCATCAGCTAGATGGGCAGCCCCTCCCCGCCCAGATGCGCCGCCGGGTCGGCGACCTCGACCAGCGTGAACGACGCACCGTCGAAGCGATACACCAGCACGCAGCAATTGGGGAAGGGACTGGGGAGCTCCACCTCGGCGGTATGCTCCCAGGCGCGGGCGAATGCCTTGCAAGCCGCACCATGACTCACCGCGAGCACGTTACCTGAACACGGGGCACCCTCATCGAGCGGACGTACCGCGCAGGGCTCGACCGTCGCATCCGTGCGGCCGGGCACGGGGTTGCGCGGACCGATCGACTGGCCTGACAAAACGCCTTTCGGCGCGGAGATCGGCCTCGCCTCGTAGTCCCCGCGCATCACCGCCGCGAGCGTCGAGGTCAGGCGCGCCTCGAGCTTCGACTCCGGCTCGCCGCCAAACGACACGGGATAATCCCCCATGGGTTTGGGCAGGGCCAGCACGTCGGTGCCCTCAAGATCGCCGAACGAACGCTCGCGCAATCCCTCAAGACGCGTGTAAGCACCGCCCCACAGCAGCTCCATCGTGCCGCACGCGCGCTCGGCAGGCGAGCTGAACGCCGCATCAAAGCGCACGCCGCGCTCACCCAGCCACAATGCCGCGGCGCGGGCCTGCTCACGGCCCAGATCCGTGAGCGGAGAATCACAGCGACCCTGGATGAGCAGCCGGGTGTTGAACACCGTCTGACCATGACGCACGAGATACAACGTTGTAAACATGGATGCTCCTCCAGGGTTCGACTATGAGATGCCGCGGCGGATGGGGATCGACACGTTCAACGACGCGCATCGGTCGCGCTTGCAAGGCCCCGCCGCGAGGGCGAGAACTCGTGATTCCACGGCAACGGTCTCCCAACCGCGTGCAACCGTATATTTTGGTCGCAAAGTGCAAAGCTGTCACAGAATGGCATTTTACGACCGTTTTCCAGCCCAATTGCCCTCAGAAATGGCCGTAAAATGCCAGGCTGCATCAGATTGGCACTTTACGACCATTCCCTTGCGCGCTCATGATGCTACGTGCGCGTACCCGCCCCGCTGCACCTCTGCACTCCGCCGTACCTGCTCCGTCGCACCTTTGCACTCCGCCGCACTTTCACATTGACTCGAGCATGCGCGTGGCACGGGGAGTCGACACGGGGTACAGTACTCCGTACGGCTCTCGGGATAGAAAGGGCGAGACCATGGCACACACCCCCATCGAACGCGATGAGCCGCCGCGCGAGCGCACCGCGCTTCCCGTCCGACTGGCCCTCGTCGATGCGGGGCTGTCCGACCCCCACGCATGTCTCGATCATCTCTCCCACGACCTGCTTGAAGCGCTCGATGTCTACGAGCACCACATCCCCCTGCCCGCCTACGGTGCCGCGCGCGTCATCGACTCGCGTGTCTACACCCTCTCCCCCGCCGATGCAGACACCTCCCGCACCTGGACATCCCTTTGCGAGCAGCTACACAGCGACGAGCATGCCGGTCACGCACGCACGCCGTTGCTGCACGCGATTGCATGCGCGGATGAGCACGGCTTCATCCAAGCCCGCATGGCGCTTGAGCACCTCAGTTCCGCCTGCCGTGCGGAGGATGTTCCCTGGGGCGGAGGTATCGCCGTGGGCGGAGGCCTGCTCGTGAGCGCCTCCGTGCGCAGCCCGCGTATGGGCCGCATGCGCCGACGCCGCTCCGAGGCGATCGACATGCTCATTGCCGCCATACGCTCGAGCTGCGGCGTGAGCGCCCTGCCCAATCAAAACTCATCGGACCTCATCATCGCGCCATGCCCGGTCCCGCGCTTCCTCTACGCCCCCACCTGCAAGGCCTACCGGCACTATCGCTGGGAATAATCGGACCCCTGCCTTTTCATCCAGACCATATAGACGATTAGAAGTTTGTCTAAATACTTCTTGACTTCATTATTAGATGAGTGTCTAATTGTCTAACGTTCAACCGCGAGTCGATCTGTCCGTACAACCGCTTGGCGCATGTGCACGGTGCCGGCGCATCACCGACGTGAGACCGCGCACACCTACGAACCTTTAAGGAGGAAATATGGGAGGAGAGGCCTTCAAGGCGCTTGCCGATCCAACACGCAGGCACATCCTTGAACTGCTACGCACCAAGGACCTTACCGCCGGCGAAATCGCCGAGCACTTCGACATGACCAAACCCTCGCTCAGCCACCATCTGAGCACCCTCAAAACGGCCGGCCTGGTCGACGCCGAGCGAGACGGCCAAAACATCATCTACAGCTTGAACACCTCGGTCCTGCAGGACCTCATGAGCTGGTTTTACACATTCACCGATAGGAGCGAAGATCATGAGCGGTAAGCACCTCGACCCCTCGACGGCATCCAGCGAACAGGCGACAAAGACCCAGCAGGCGGCCCCGGCCAAGATCGACCCCGTCGGTCGTCGGACGTTCCTCATTCTCGTTGCAATATGCGTCGCAAGCCTCATCGGTCATCTCGCGCTCCTGCCCCATATGCCCGAGATGATCCCCACGCACTGGGACAGCGCCGGCAACGTCAACGGATACACCGGGCGCGCCGCGATCATCGGTCTCGATGCGCTGCCGCTCCTGCTGCTCGCCATGCTCCGCTATCTCCCCGGCATGGATCCACGTGGCCAGGCCTATATGCGCATGGGGTCGTTCTACAACGGCTTTGTCGTCCTGTTCACGCTCTTCATGGTCGGGATGACCTGGACCTCCGAGCTCACCGTATTCGGCATCCTGCCCGAAAACGGCAGCCCCATAGGCACGATCACGACTTTGGTGATCGGCATGGGCTTCATTCTCTTGGGCAACTACATGCCCAAGATCAAGCGCAACTACACGTTCGGCTGCAAGACCCCCTGGGCACTCCACGACGAATGGAACTGGCGTCTTACCCACCGCTTCTGCGGCACGGCGTTCGTCATCTCGGGCTTCGCCACCATCGCAGGGGGCCTGATCTCGATCTGGCATGGCCAGGCCTCGCTTTGGATTCTCCTGGGGTCGCTGCTTGCCTCGAGCATTGGGACCTATGCCTACAGCTATCTTGTATTCCGCAACGGCAACAAGCCGCTCCGCTGCCGCTGAGTATTCCCCAACATACGACAAGGCGCCGACCCCCGCGGGGCCGGCGCCTTTTTCATATCGATAGTTATCTATGCGATAACTCGATGCGCTTGTTGGACCGGGATCGGCGCGTCATCTCGAATGACAGAACGTGCGATGAGTGCGAGCAGGACCATCTCAATCACATGATCTTCGTCAAGCACCTCGATATCGTACGCATCCCCTCGCAGAGCCGGGACCTGCTTGGCACGGACGAGCACCTTGCCGTCCTCGGAATGCACTTCGAACCGGCTGCTCCACGCACGCTGCGTGAGAACCGTCCAGCCCGTCTGGCCCACCTTGATGATCGCCTCGCACGTACTGCTGGAGACGCGGAACGAGCGCTTGGTCGTGAAGGAGACGCCGCCGTCGATCGAAACCGAATAGGCGCGGTCCTTCTCGTCCGTGCGCGTAGTCACGTAATGCGCGAGCTCGGCGCCTTCGGCATCGTAGAGACGCGTACACCGAGGCGCCGAAAGCGGATCGGTCTTGGTGGTGAACACCGTCTTTTCCTCGAGATCGGTCACATTCACCTCGCTGTGCACGCTGGCAAGCTTGGCTGATATGCGGAGCTTCATGGCCCCTCCCATAGTCGTACCCCTTAGATACAACGCTGTATACCCATTTTCAGCCATGGCAGGGCGAACATCACTCGGTCGGTGCGGGCGCGTCGAGATCGCGCAGTGCGCGGGCGACGAGCGCGAACAGGGTCACGGCAATCCAGACTCCCGTCATGACCAGGCAGGCCGACCCGATATCCATGAGAGAGACGAGCACGGAGCCAAAGAACGCACCGGCAGGGGCGACGACGAGGAACAGAGCGTTCAGAGCGCCCATTGCCGCACCGCGACGAGACTCGGGCACACGATCGTAGGCGAAGAAGCCAAGGAGCGCCGAAGCCGGGCCGGCGAAGAGCCCCACGATGCCCGCGGCGAGCATGAGCACGGGAACGGAGGGCAGCGTGCCCATGACGACCATGCCGTGCGCCATGCCCGACAGAGAGATGACGAACCACGTGCGACGGGGCATGCGCGGAGAAAAGGCGGTGTAGAGCAAGGAACCGCACAGCAGGCCGGCACCCATGGAGGACACGACGTAGCCCACCAGCTCAGGCGCGCCCATGGCGGTAAAGCGGGCGGGCAGCACGATGCCCTGCCAGCTTCCCATCACCATGGAGATGCCGAAGGACAGCAGCGTCGAGGCGCGCAGCAGCGCGTCGGTGCCAAACAGGGCGTGCAGGCCGTCGACGAGGACCGAGCGGGAGGCGCGGGCCATGCGCTTGATCGCGCTCTCGTGGGAAGCGGCCACCTCGGTGGACTCGACGGCAGAAACGGCAACGACGCCGACCTCGCGCGGCAGGCTCGCGGTCACGAGCGCGGCGGCGCAAGAGCACGCGCCGGTGACCCAGAGCGCATCGACATCGCCCATGAAACCCATGAGCAGGGCGGCGGCGGCCGGTCCGATGATGTTCACCATGGCCTTGAGCGACTGATTGGCGCCCACGAACTGCTGGAGGTTCGCACCGTCGCGCTCGCACACCTCGGGCAGCAGCGCGTCTCGGGCGGTCATGCCGGGGACATCGCCCACGGCGCCAAGCAGGCCGAGCACCACAAACCAGCCAAAGCTCAGGCCCCAGATCTCATCCACGATGGGCAGCAGGGCGACGCTCAGCGCGGAAACGAGGTCCGAAGCCATGCACACGCGGCGACGGTTGAGCTTGTCGAGCGCGGCGCCACCCACAAGGCCGCAGATGAACTGCGGCACCGCGCAGATGATGGCAAGCGAGCCCGCCGCAAGCGCGTCACCGGTACGCGCAAGCAACACGAGTGGCAGCACGACACCTGCGATGCTGTTACCCAGCAGTGACAGCGCGTCGCTGATCAAAAATCGAAGAACCGAACCTTTCAGCTTCATATATGCACCCTTCGTCGTGGTTATCAACGAGGTGCATTACAAACTATGACGTTACGTCTGGGTCAAATGCCAACTATGACGTTGCGCCCGCCTCCATCGCGGCTCCATAGAACGAGGGGCGGCCGTGCACGTCAACACGGCCGCCCCTCGGCGTGCGCAGATATGGACTCCGGTGTGTATCGCCGGCGCTAACTCAGCAACATGCGGTCGTTGGCGAGCTCGCCACCGGAAACCTCCTCGAACTTCTGCAGCAGGTCGGGCACCGTGAGCGCGCGCTTCTCCTCCCCTGCCACGTCGTAGATCACGCGACCCTCGTGCATCATGATCAGGCGGTTGCCAAGGCGAATCGCGTCGTTCATGTTGTGGGTCACCATGAGCGTGGTGAGCTGACGCTCGCCGACGATCTGCTCCGTGAGCTCGAGGACCTTCGAAGCCGTCTTGGGGTCCAGCGCGGCGGTGTGCTCGTCGAGCAGCAGCACGCGCGGGTTGGTGAGCGTTGCCATGAGCAGGGTGAGCGCCTGGCGCTGACCGCCGGACAACAGGCCGACCTTTGCCTGCATGCGCGTCTCCAGACCAAGGTCGAGGCGCTTGAGCAACTCGGCGTACTCGGCGCGCTCCTCCTTGGTGATGCCCCAGCGCAGGCCGCGGCGCTGCCCGCGGCGCTTGGCAAGGGCGAGGTTCTCCTCGATCTGCATATCGGCGGCGGTGCCGCGCATGGGATCTTGGAACACGCGGCCCAGATACTTGGCGCGCTTGGGCTCGGACAGACGCGAGATGTCCTCGCCGTCCAACTCGATAGTGCCCGAGTCGAGCGGATACACGCCCGCGATCATATTGAGCAAGGTGGACTTGCCGGCGCCGTTGCCGCCGATGACAGTCACGAAATCGCCGTCGGCCAAGGTGAGATCAACGCCGGTGAGGGCGCGCTTCTCGGTGACGGTACCGCGGTTGAACGTCTTCTTCACGTGGGACAGCTTAAGCATCTGCCTCACCGCCCTTCGAGTAGCTCGCACGCAGCTTGAACTTTTCCCACACCACCGGCACGCACAGCGCCAGGGCCACGATGACCGCGGACAGGAGCTTCATATCGTTGGCGTCCATGCCCATCTGCAGCACGATGGCGCGGATGAGGAAGTACACCACAGAGCCGGCGACGGCGGAAACCAGACGGCTCTTGAATCCCGTGAGCTTGCCAGGGGTGAGGCGGCCGAGCACCTCGCCAATCACGATGGCGGCCAAGCCGATGACGATGGCGCCGGTGCCCATGCCGATGTCGGCATACTTCTGGCTCTGGCAGATGAGGCCGCCGGAAAGACCCACGAGGGCGTTCGCCAGCATGAGGGCGATCATCTTGGTCTTGGCCGTGGAGACGCCGAGGGCGCGGATCATGTGCTCGTTGTTGCCGGTTGCACGCAGAGCGCTGCCGATCTCGGTGCCGAAGAACCAGTACAGCGCGGCGATGATCGCAACGGCCACGATAGCCCCCACGATGATGGAAGCGGTGGCCGAAGACAGACCCGTCAACTCGGTCATGCGAGAGAAAATCGTATCGCTTTGCAGCAGGGGCGTGTTGGACTTGCCCATGATGCGCAGGTTGATGGACCACAGGGCGATCTGGGTGAGGATGCCCGCGAGAATCGCCGGGATCTCGAGCACCGTGTGCAAAAAGCCCGTGACGGCGCCGGCGAGCATGCCCGCGAGCATCGCAGCCGCGACCGCGATGAGCGGGTCGACGCCGGCAACCACGAGCACGGCGCACACGCTGCCACCGAGCGCAAAGCTGCCGTCGACGGTGAGGTCGGCGATGTCGAGAAGTTTGTAGGTGATGTACACACCGAGGACCATGATGCCCCACAGGATGCCCTGGGAAACGGCGCCGAGAAGCGCTCCGCTCATGTCGTCCCTCCTTACTGTCGTGTCAAATAAGTACTGCGCGGACATGCCGCAGGCGGGTTACGCGGTCACATCCGTCGCGCCGTCGGCCGCAAGCGGAGCCACGTCGATACCGAGGACCTCCGCGGTCTGGCCGTTGTAGACCAGGTCGCACTCGGCCGCGCCCATGGACTCGATCGGCATCCCGGCGGGATCCGCGCCCTCGATGAGGATGCGCACCGCCATCTCGCCGGCGCGACGACCCAGCTCTTCGTAATTGATGGACAGGCTCGCCAGGCCGCCGGCCTCGACGTGCGCAACCTCGCCGCAAACCGTCGGGACGCCCGCCTCGTTGGCGATGGTGGCGATGGTGGCCATGGCGGAGGCGATGGTGTTGTCCGTGGGGGTGTAGATCGCGTCGACCTTGCCCACCATGGATTCGGCCACCTGCTGCACCTCATTGGAACTGGAGGCGGTGAACTCGACGCCCTTCATGCCGAGTTTTTCGAGCTCGGCGGCGGCAAGGTCGATCTGGAGCTTGGAGTTGGACTCCGCCGTGCAGTAAAGCAGGCCGACCTTCTTCGCATCCGGGGCCAAACGGCCGAGCAGCTCGATCTGGTCGGCGACGGGATTCATATCCGACGTGCCGGTGACGTTACCGCCGGGCGCATCGTTGTCCTTGACCAGGCCGGAAGCAGCAAAGTCGGTGATGGCGGTGCCGATCACAGGGATGTCGGCGGTGGCGCCCGCCACGGCCTGGGCCGCAGGCGTGCCGATGGCCAAGATGAGGTCACAGCCCTCGTTCACGAGCTTGCTCGCGATGGTCTGGCAGGCCGACTGATCGTTTTGCGCGTTCTGCTGGCTGATGGCCGCGCCGATGCCGGCCTCCTCGACGGCCGCGACAAAGCCCTTGTTCGCCGCATCGAGCGCGGGATGCTCGGTGAGCTGCAGAACGCCGATCTTAAAGGCGGCATCACCGTCGGCGGCGGCAGAACCCGCGGCGGAATCGCCGCCGCAGCCGGAAAGGCCGAGCCCGCCGACAGTGGCAAAGGCAGCCGAACCTGCAAGCCCCTTGAAGAAAGAGCGGCGGGAGCAGATGAAGTTGTTCATGGAGATTCTCCTAACGTGCGCGCAAAGCGCATGGGATGGCATACGGAGCTGAGGGCGATGCGCTTATAAGGAGCGCGACCGCATGCCCGTCGACCGCGTTAGACGATCTGGGCGTCCTCGAGCATCGAGATGTCGATTCCGAGTGCATCGGCCGTCGCCTGGTTGACGATGAGCCTGCACTCCTTGCTCGACAGGTACTCGATGGGCATATCGGCGGGATCGGCGTCCTCGGTGAGGATCTTCACGGCCATCTCGCCCGCCTTATAGCCCAAGTCGTAATAGCTCACGCTATACGACGCCAGCCCTCCATCCTCGACCATAGTGTCGCATCCCACGATCACGGGCAGCTTGTTCTCGGTGGCGACCATGGATACGGTCGCCATGCCCGCGGCGATGGTGTTGTCGGTAGGGGCATAGATCGCATCGACCTTGCCCGCCATGGATTCAACCATCTGCTGAATCTCATTGGAAGAAGAAACGGCATAACGCTCATGCTCGATGCCAGCGTCGTCGAGGACCTCCTCGGCCAGAGCGACCTGCACGCCGGAGTTGGACTCTGCGGAACAGAAGAGGATGCCCACGCGCTTCGCCTCGGGGAGAAGCTGACGGAGCAAACCGATCTGATCCGCGACGGGCGTGAGGTCGGAAGTGCCGGTGACGTTACCGCCCGGCTCCTCGTTGGACGCCACGAGACCGCTCTCGGCGTAATCGGTGATGGCAGAACCCACGACCGGGATATCGGACGTGGCGCCCGCGACCGCCTGGGCCGCCGGGGTCGCGATGGCGAAAATCAGGTCGTCGCCATCGTTCACGAGCTTGCTCGCGATGGTTTGGCAGGCCGACTGATCGTTCTGCGCGTTCTGCTGGTCGATCTCGTAGGAGATGCCAGATTCATCGAGCGCCGCGACGAAGCCCTCGTTCGTCAGGTCGAGCGCGCCGTGCTCGGTGAGCTGCAACACGCCGATCTTGTAACCGGTGCCTTTGGAACCCGCGTTTCCATTGGAAGCGGCCTTTTGGTCGTCACCGCATCCGGAGAGAGCGCCAGCCATAAAAAAGCCCGCTCCGAGGGTGATAAGGTTCCTGCGCGAGATGCTCAGCATGGCGATCAACTCCATTTCGCTGTTCCGGGCCCCGTCCCTGTGACGAAGGCGATTCGAGTGCATAAGCATGCAAGGGATATACTAGCCCGCCCGAGCGCTGGGAGCTAAAACGTTAATGCCGTGTTAACAAGCTCGAGCCATTTCGGTCCAAAGACCTCAATTGAAATGAGGCCCGGGGCGGTGCGCGTCCCGGGCCTCATCTACACTCACTCCCTTGCGGAAACGTTAGAAGTCGCAGCTTCCAACGGTGCGCGGGTGCGGCAGGACGTCGCGGATGTTGCCCACGCCCGTGAGGTACATGACCAGGCGCTCGAAGCCGAGGCCAAAACCGGCGTGCTTGCACGTGCCGTAGCGGCGCAGGTCCAGATAATACTTGTACTGCTCGGGGTCCATGCCCAGCTCGGCAATGCGACGCTCGAGCACCTCGAGGCGCTCCTCGCGCTGGGAACCGCCGATGATCTCGCCGATACCGGGAACCAGGCAGTCCGCGGCGGCGACGGTCTTGCCGTCATCGTTCAGGCGCATGTAGAAGGCCTTGATCTCGGCCGGGTAGTCGGTCACGAAGGTCGGGCACTTGAAGTGCTCCTCGGTGAGGAAGCGCTCGTGCTCGGTCTGGAGGTCGATGCCCCAGCTCACAGGGTAGTCGAACTGGTGACCGGCGGCGACGGCGTCCTCGAGGATCTTCACGGCGTCGGTGTAGGTCACGCGGGCGAAATCGGAGTTTGCCACATGCGTGAGGCGCTCGATGAGGCCCTTGTCCACGAACTTGTTGAGCATGGCGAGCTCATCGGGGCAGCGATCCATGACATCGCGGATGACGTACTTGAGCATATCCTCGGCGAGGTCCATGTCGTCTGCCAGGTCGGCAAAGGCGATCTCGGGCTCGATCATCCAGAACTCGGCGGCATGGCGCTGGGTGTTGGAGTTCTCGGCGCGGAACGTCGGGCCGAAGGTGTACACGTCGCCAAAGGCCATGGCGAAGTTCTCGGCGTTGAGCTGGCCGGACACGGTGAGCGAGGCGGCGGTGCCGAAAAAGTCCTGGCTGAAGTCCACGTTGCCGTGCTCGTCCAGCGGCGGGTTGGCCGGGTCGATGGTGGTGACGTGGAACATCTCGCCGGCGCCCTCGCAGTCGCTCGCAGTGATGATGGGGGTGTTCACGTAGACGAAGCCGCGGTCCTGGAAGAAGCGGTGGATGGCGGCAGCGGCCACGGAGCGCACGCGGAAGACGGCGCGGAACAGGTTGGTGCGCGGGCGCAGGTGCTGCTGCGTGCGCAGGAACTCCACGGTGGCGCGCTTCTTCTGCAGCGGGTAGTCCGGCGCGGAGGCGCCCTCGACCACGATGCTCGCGGCGGCCAGCTCGAAGGGCTGCGGCGCGTCCGGAGTGAGCTTGAGCTCGCCGGTGCAGACGAGCGCGGCCGAGACGTTCTGGTGGGCGATCTCGTCGTAGTTCTCGAGCGCCTCGCGGTTCATGACGACCTGCAGGTCCTTGAAGCAGCTGCCGTCGTTCAGGGTGACGAAGCCGAAGTTCTTCATGTCGCGGACGGACTTGACCCATCCGGCGACGGTGACCTGCTGGCCGCCGAGGGCCTCGGCGTCTGCATATAGCTGGGCGATCTTGGTGCGATCCATGCCATTCCTTTCCCGCGTGCGCCGCAAGGCGACGGCGCACGATGCGCTTTTCTCACAATCGTCCATTCTAGCAGGTGTGCCGCGCATGGCCCTCTGGCAGAATAATGGCCAGAAACCTCACGAGAAAGGTCACACGATGGCTCAAAACTATTGGGGCGATGAGCTCCCCTCTCGCGTCGACCTGCCCCCTGCAGCCGATCCGGCGCGCCCGGGATACGGCCGCATCGACTTCGACAAGCTCCCCAACACCCGCGACCTGGGCGGCATGGTGGGCGCCGGCGGTCGCCGCGTGAAGCACGGCCTGCTGCTGCGTTCAGGCACGCTCGGCTTTGGCTCTCCCGCCGACATCGACCGTCTGCGCGACGACTACGACCTGCGCCTCGTGGTCGACTTTCGCAATCTCATCGAACTCTCCGAGCTGCCCGATCCCATGGACCTCATCCCCGCGGCGCGCTATCTGCATGCCGAGATCTTTTCCGACAGCCAGGTGGGCGTCACGCAGGAGCATGAAAAGACCGCATTCGAATACAAACTCGAGGCCATGGCCCAGGGAGACCCCGTCGAGTTCATGACGCTGCTCTACCCGCACATGCTCATCGACGAGACGGGCATCAACGGTTACCGCTCCTTTGTGCGGGCGGTGCTCGATGTCGAGGAGGGCGCCGCTCTCTGGCATTGCTACGTGGGGCGCGACCGCTGCGGCATGGGCTCGGCGCTTATCGAGACCATGCTCGGCGTGAGTCGCGATGACATTCTCGCCGACTACCTCGCCACTAACCTCTACGCCCCCATCGACCTCACGCTGGATTCTCCCGCCTCCATCTGTTATTTCGAGGCGATGGAGCGTGCGTTGGAACCGTATGGCGGGTTCATGGGCTACCTCACCGGCACGCTCGGCGTGACCGAGGACGAAATCGCCGCCTTCCGCGATCGCTGCCTCGGAGCTTAGATCGAGTGACCCATGCGGCGACGGGAGTTTTCACCCTTCCCCGCTCGTCGCCGCCTCGCACTTCACCGAAACATATCCAAAGTCACGAACCTCGGGTCTTATTCGTGACTTTCATGCCATCTCGATGCGATGCCCGCTCGGCGGGGTAGCGCGAAAGCCGCGGCGCCCCGCCCGCCTCGCATCCGCATCCCTGGGCCTTTCCAATACTCAGCCCATCGCATGCTCATCACGCCTTTGAATCTCCGCGTTCGGGGTCGGTCACCAAATCGAGCAGCTTGCACGTGCGGTCAGCGAGCTCGTCGATGTCCTCGCGCATGTTCTTCGTCCAGCGCTCCTGACTCGCGACCGTCTCCGCACTATTCGCCACCAGGGCGTCAAGATTTGACGAGAGGGAAGCCATGGGCGTCTTGAGCTCATGAGATGCCTTGATGAGAAACTCTCGCTGGCGCGCCTGGGACTCTGCCACCGGAACGAGCGCGCGATCGATGATCTTGCGGCACACCAAGACGAGCACGGCGCAGCCAACCACGCCGACCGCCGTGAGAAACATTGCCATCCGCCTCAGGTATATGACTGACGAGGTGATATCGACGAACGCATACACTCGCGCGGCCAAATACCCATCCTTTTCGTACCCCTCGAGGCGCCCGTCACTGTACAGGGAAACCCCGCTGTCACCCGTCGCGTCTTTCGAATAACGCGGACTCGTCACTGCGATCTCCGTCGCGCACTTCCACGTCATCCCCTGAACCTTGATGTACTGCGGCTTCGGGTACTTGCCGGCATCCGCCCGATTGGACCGAGCAATGTTCGTCAATTCTTCGAGTGCGGATTCACACCATTTGAACGCCCCATACAAAGGATCGCCATCGCCACTTATTACATTATGAGGGGGCACCAGGAACGCCATGGAGCCCCCTTCGAACACTGCGAGGGAGAACGGACTCTGCACGGGCCCAGAGAGCGAGTAGTAGGTGTCCGGCGCCGTTGCCGTCGGCTTCCAATCGTCCGCCTCCTCTTTCGATGATTCGATCAGGCTAGCGAACGCTTGAGGGACGTCGGGCTTCGCGCCTTCGTAGGCCTCCATCAGGCTGCCCCGATTCAATGAGTCGGTCATCACGTTTTGCAGCGCCACGTTGTTGGCGTCTCGCGCCGAAAGTGCACTGGCAACCCAAGCAGCCGCCAAAGCGAATACGAGGATGCTGCAAACAAGCACTGACGAGCGCAGCCACAGGCGCTTGCGCAAGGCCCTGAGATCCCCGCTCCCCGCAGACAATCCGCCTTTCTGCCCATTTTTGAACACGGCGCTCATGAATCTTCTCCCCTCGTCGCATCTCAGCCTGCAAGCTGTCCGTTCATCAAGCGATATCCCACACCGCGCACCGTCTCGATACGCGCCGCGACGCCTAAGCGCGCCAACTTCACGCGCAGGGAATGGACGAGGACCTCGACGCGGTTCTCGCCCGCTTGCACATGAGGCCCCCACAGCCGCGCCACGAGATCGGCCTTGGGGACGGGCGAGCCTGCCCTGTTCATAAGAGCCTCAAGCAGCGCGGATTCCCGCGGTGTCAGCTCTACCGAGGCAGCCGTGGCGCCAACACCCGCGGAAGCGGTGAGCGATACGGCGCCTTCGCGGACAATGGACAGCACATTCGACGACACATCAAGCACAAGCCCACACGCCTCGATCGCATTGTTCGGTCGGTAAGTTGCCGGTCGGCGCGTGACCGCGCGAATGCGAGCGAGCAGCTCGCTTGCATGAAACGGCT
Organism: uncultured Collinsella sp.; assembly: GCA_900551665.1. GTDB lineage: Bacteria > Actinomycetota > Coriobacteriia > Coriobacteriales > Coriobacteriaceae > Collinsella. The sequence goes on from URWW01000026.1 coordinate 24,576, forward strand.
TGGGAAGATAATCGTCGGCACCGGCGTCGAGCCCCGCCACGCGGTCGCCAACGCCCTGTCGGGCGGTGAGCAGGATAACGGGAACCACGCTGCCCGATTCGCGTAGCTCGCGCAGAACATCCATACCGCTCATGTCGGGCAGCATGATATCGAGCAGAAGCACATCGTATGCACCCGCAAGCGCCATGGCGAGACCATCGGCGCCAATGTGCGCGATATCGGCACCGTAACCGCTTTTGCGCAATATCTCGGCCACCGCCTCTGCCAGACGCGGCGTATCTTCAATCAGCAGCACGCGCATCGAAGCACCTCCCTTCGAGCGCAGCACCTCTCGCATGAGGCGCATCCAACTCGTTGCCTAGAGAATACCCGAGCAAGCTGATAAGAACCTGAGAGACGCACAGGGTAAACGTCTCAATTTGTACCTGTCCCCAATTGAGACATGTTTGGACATGGAGCATTTGTGGGTGCTTTGACTCGTACGTTACGTCTGGGTTTTTACTATCGGTGGGTACAACACGCGATGAGTCCAAACCAACCGACCCCACGGAGGAGCGCAGATGAAAAGCAGCGAGCTTGCACGCATGGCCGGCGTGAGCGTCCGCACCCTGCGGCACTATCACGCCATCGGCCTGCTGCCCGAGCCGCCGCGCGGCGAGAACGGCTATCGTGACTACGAGCCCACGCACCTCTTGCACCTCCTTCGCATCCGTCAGCTGGCCTCACTCGGCTTCTCGCTCGAGCAAATCGGTCCTATGCTTCAGGACCTCGACGCCGAGCGCGCCGAGGGCGACGAGCGCTGTGGTGAGTCCGATCGTCTGCTCGACGACCTCGACAGGCAGCTTCAAGAGCAAATCGCCCAGCTCGAGAGGCAGCGCGAGCTCATCGTACGCATCCGCTCCGGCCAGGGCGAGCCCGACTATCCCGCCCGCGCCGCCCGCGCACTCGAGGCAATCGAGGACTTCGAACGCACGAGCCATGGACAGGGCTTTTTGCTCTGCGCACTCACGGGCAACGACAAGACCGCGATGGGCGTGGCGGCGCACCTGTACTCCGACGACGAACTCGCCGAAATCGAACGCATCTTCCACGCCATCCCCGAGCGCGGCCTTACGCAGGAGTACCTCTATGTGAGCCGACTCATGGACACGCTGCCGGCCCACGCAAGCACCGACGAGCGCGAGAAGGCCATCGAAGCCGGCCTTGGCTTCCTCGAGAAGATCGACGATTGCTTCGACGTCCGCAACTGGCTCCGCCCCGACAAGGACTACGAACTCGTACTCGAGAACATGGCCTCGGCGCACTACAACGATGCGCAGATTGCCGCGTCCGACGAGCTGTTCATGCGATTCACGCGGCGTATGGCCGAGAGGTCGGAACACGGTGGACGTACATCGTCGGCCGAAGCCTGACGTATCCAACATGGCATCCGGGCGGCCGGGGCTTGTCG
>URWW01000027.1 GCA_900551665.1 uncultured Collinsella sp.
GGGCGCGGCCCGCGGTAAACGGGGGCCGCGCCCGGATCCATCTGCCGGCTCGGCCGAAATTCCGGTTGGACCGCCCGGTGCGGAGATTCGGCCGTATACGGATTGCCTGCGCGCCGTCCGTCCGTCGGTCGGGCGCCGACGCCGCGTGTCCGCTCGTTGACGCCGAGCGGTAGGGGAGGGCGGTCGCCGTGGGCTCCGCCGCCGTTGGGTCCCGCGAGGCGCACGGAGCGCCGCGGGGTGTCGTCGCGATATCGATCGTCCATCGATGTCTCCCGGATCAAAAAGACGCATCAGGTCATTTGGTTTCAAACGCATTTATTCTACCAGCAGGTATGTTGCGACCGGCCCTCATGGGGGAGTCGGAGGGCTCCCGTCCGTCCGTTAGGCACTTTCGGCGTCGAGGGGTCGGCCCCCTCCCCGCGTAGGTCGGGGATGCCGGCGGTGCGCGAGGCGGGCGCCGGGTCGAATCCGCGACCGGTCGTTTTGGGCGGTGAGTGGTTTTTCGCTTGCAAGTGAGTGAGCGTGCGGCGACCGTTCGTCCGGAAATGGGTTCCGCTCGTCTGCTCTCCCATCCCGAACATCGACCGCCCGCAAACCTTCACATCGGTTGGCAATATTCTTCAGGGCGTGGAAAAGGCGCCCGCCGAACCGGCGAGCGCGAGGGGGAGGACCGATGAGTGGAAACATCGGTCCCAAACAAAAGAAAGGAGGCGTGCTATGGCGGACACCAACGCTTCTGCTGCCGATCAGGGCGGCATGAAAAAGACGCTGTCGCTGTGGAACTTCTTCACCATCGGCTTCGGCGCCATTATCGGTACCGGTTGGGTCCTGCAGGTCGGCGACTGGATGGTCGTTGGCGGCGGTCCCGTCCCCGCTATGATCGCATTCCTCTTGGGCGCCATCGCCTTGGTGCCCATCGGAGCGGTGTTTGGCGAGCTTACGGCCGCCATCCCGGTTTCCGGCGGTATCGTGGAGTACGTCGACCGCACCTTCGGTCACACGGCGTCCTACATCACCGGCTGGTTCCTGGCTCTGGGCAACGGCATCCTGTGCCCGTGGGAGGCAATCGCCATCTCCACGCTGGTCTCGGACATGTTCGGCAGCCTGCCCGGTCTTGAGTGGCTCCGCGCCGTCAAGCTCTACACCATCCTCGGTGCAGATGTCTACCTGTTCCCGACGCTGATCGCGCTCGCCTTCGCCGGCTACGTGGTCTTCCTGAACTTCCGCGGTGCCAGCTCCGCTGCCAAGCTGCAGGCCTTCCTCACCAAGGCCCTGCTCTGCGGCATGCTGCTCGCCATGGGCGTCTCCATCATGACCGGCTCCCCCGACAACGCCATGCCTGTGTTCTCCCAGGTCGCCGGCGCTGGCGGCGGTGTCGCCGAGACCGAGTCCACCAACCTGCTCGCAGGCATCGTCTCGGTCCTGGTGCTGACCCCGTTCTTCTACGCGGGCTTCGACACCATCCCGCAGCAGGCTGAGGAGGCCGCTGAGGGTCTGAACTGGAACAAGTTCGGCAAGATCATCACCCTGGCCCTCCTGGCCGCCGGTGGCTTCTACATGGTCTGCATCTACTCCTTCGGCACCATCCTTCCCTGGAACGAGTTCGTGGCCCAGCCCGTCCCCGCTCTGGCCTGCCTGAAGAACATCAACATGATCCTGTACGTGGCCATGCTCGTCATCGCCACCCTCGGGCCCATGGGTCCCATGAACTCCTTCTACGGCGCTACCTCCCGCATCATGCTCGCCATGGGCCGCAAGGGTCAGCTCCCCGAGAAGTTCGCCGAGGTCGATGAGAAGTCCGGCGCCCCCAAGCTCGCTTGCGTGGTCCTCGGTGTCATCACCGTCATCGGTCCGTTCCTGGGCAAGAACATGCTCATCCCGCTGACCAACGTGTCCGCTCTGGCGTTCATCCTCTCCTGCACCATGGTCGCCCTTGCGTGCCTGAAGATGCGCTACACCGAGCCCGACCTGCCTCGTCCCTACAAGGTCCCTGGCGGCAAGTTCGGTATCTTCCTGGCCATCCTGGCCGGCGCCGTGATCATCGGCCTGCTCGTCCTGCCCTTCAGCCCGGCCTCCCTCAACATGGTTGAGTGGTCCATCGTGCTCGGTTGGCTGGTCGTTGGCCTGATCCTCATGTTCGCCACCAAGGCTCGCGCCAAGAAGTAGCGAAACCCCTCTGTCGGCGGGCGCACGACACGACGCGCCCGCCGCATTCCGGGGGTCCACACCGACCCCCAGGGGAGAGCGCCCCGGCGCCGACCCCACCATGGAACAAGGTGCACCGAGCTCCGCGTTCCATCGCGGCATATCCGCCGCGTCTCTCCTCTCTTGCGGCATGCCCGGCCGCGCACGTACCCCGCGCGGTCGGGTGCCACTAGCCAATCCATCGTTCCAATAAGGAGGAACAACATGGGTAAGAAGTATGCAATCGTCGGAGGCAAGCTCATCGACGGCACCGGTGCCGAGCCGGTCGAGAACTCCCTGGTTCTCGTCGACGAGAACGGCAAGATCGAGTACGCCGGCGCCCACCAGGACACCCCTGAGGGCTACGAGGTCATCGACGCTGCCGGCAAGACCGTCATGCCCGGCCTCATCGACACCCACCTGCACTTCTCCGGCAACCTCACCGACGATGACACCGACTGGGTCATGCAGCCGCTCCTCGAGAAGCAGGCCGTCGCCGTCAAGCAGGCCTACGACTGCCTCACCCACGGTCTGACCACCGTGTGCGAGATCGGCCGCTTCGGCATCCAGGTCCGCGACTGCATCGAGAAGGGCGTCTTCAAGGGTCCTCGCGTCCTCGCCACCGGCCTCGGCTTCTGCCGCGTTGCCGGCCACGGTGACTCCCATCACTGCAGCCAGCTCGAGAACAAAGAGTCCCATCCTTGGGGCGACCAGGTCGACGGTCCGTGGGATCTGCGCAAGGCCGTTCGTCGTCGCCTGCGTGAGAACCCCGACGCCATCAAGATCTGGGCTACCGGCGGTGGCATCTGGCGCTGGGACTCCGGCCGCGACCAGCACTACTGCTCCGAGGAGATCAAGGCCGTCATCGACGAGGCCAAGATGGTCGGCATCCCGGTGTGGAGCCACTGCTACAACAACCACGCCGCTGCCTACGATTCCGTCCGCTTTGGCTGCGAGCAGCTGATTCACGGCTTCGACATCGACGAGCGCACCATGGACCTCATGGCCGAGCAGGGCACCTTCTTCACCCCGACGATCGCCTTCCTGCCCACCTGGTACTCCACCTATCCGCCGGTCTACGTGCCCGAGCTGCATGACAAGTACGAGGGCACCCTCGTCGAGAAGGAGCTCCAGCGCAACTACGACTGCCTGCGCGAGGCCAAGAAGCGCGGCGTCGTGATGACCATCGGCTCCGACTCCTTCTCCTTCGTCACTCCTTACGGCACCTGCTCCATCGAGGAGATGTACGAGTTCGTGGACAAGATCGGCTTCACCCCGGTCGAGACCATCACCTGCGCCACCCTCAACGGTGCCAAGATGTGCCACATCGAGGACGAGACCGGTTCCCTCGAGGCCGGCAAGTGCGCCGACCTGCTGGTCGTCAACGGCGATGTCGCCGCTGACATCCACACCCTCAACGTTGACAACATGGACGTCATCATGAAGGACGGCTGGATTGTCGACGCCGGCACCTTCGGTGAGGGCAACAAGTACTCCGAGTAACCGAGTTACTCCCATAGGGCTCCCCGGTTCTGCCTCCAGGCGTAGCGGCTTCGCATCAGATAGAGAAGCGGCGTTGTGGAGGGGCCGGGGAGTCCCCACGTTTACCCGGGGCGGGGCAGGGCGCCGCTTCAGGGGGACGACGCGAGCGCCCATCCCGCTATTCGGGGTGGGCGCTTTTTTCGGCCGATTGGTATCATGGAGCGCGTGCGATGAATGTTAAAAAGGTAGGTGTTTGCGTGCGGCGGCCGTTTGCCCGTTGGAATCAGACGAAATTCTTCCGCGTCGCCCAGAGTTGGGCGCTGCGCGGCCTCATCCTGTGCGTCCCGATGCTGCTCGGCCTGCTGGCCCTCGAATTCGTGACCAACCCCAACCCGGTTCCCGCGGTCATCACCATCGCCGGCCTCGTCCTGCTGTGCTTCTTCTTTGCATACGTGTTCGTCGCGCCCGATGACTTCTCGCTCTCCGCGACCGACCGAACGCTCGGCATCGCGAGCAAGATCTTCGCCTACACCCGTCACGGTCTGGCGCCCGAGGCGACGCTGGGCGCATGCAAGCTGATTCTGCCCGAGACCCTGGCCTCGGCGATATGCATCACCGACGGCACGGCGGTCATCGCGAGTTGGGGCGAGGATTCGGACCGCTGCCCCACGGGCACGCCGGTCGTCCTCGAGAGCACGCTGCGCGTCATCGAGAACGAGCGCATGGAGGTTTTCGCGCGCGAGACGTCCGGTCCCGATGAGCCGCATTTCTTCCCGCGCCTGCAGGCTGGAATCACGGCCCCGCTCATCGTCCGCGATCGCTGCATGGGGACCTTCGAGCTGTACTATCCGCGCTATAGCGACATCGACGCGCGCCAGACTGCACTCGCCACGGGCTTTGCCGAGCTGATCTCCACGCAGCTGGCGAGTTTCGAGCTCGAGCGCCAGGAGGACCTGAGCGCCCGTATGGAACTGCGCGCGCTGCAGTCCCAGGTCGATCCGCACTTCCTGTTCAACACCATCGGAACCATCGTTTCGCTGGTTCGCACGGAGCCGGAGAAGGCGCGCTCGCTGCTCATCGACTTCTCGAACTACTATCGTCAGACGCTGTCGAACTCCGATGCGCTCACCTCGCTTGAAAACGAGCTCGACCAGGGCATGCGTTACATCAACCTCATGCAGGCGCGTTACGGTGACGGCCGTCTCAAGCTCTCGGTCGACTTCGATCCGTTCACGCTCGATTGCCGCGTCCCGCCGTTCATCTTGCAGCCGCTGCTCGAGAATTGCATCAAGCATGCGATGCGCGAGGTCGAGCCGTTGTCCATCAAGCTTTCCTCCCTTGAGACGGATGACGGCATCCAAATCGTGGTCGAGGACGACGGCATCGGCATGAACGAGGAGACGCTCGCCCATCTGCTCGACGTGAAGCGCGATGAGGGCGATACGTGCCCGTGCGGTTGCACCGAGGAGGACGGCGAGTGCGTCGAGGCCAAGCTCGAGTCCATGAGCAGGAGGGACGCTCCCACTACGGCCGACGGTTCACTCAAGCGCGGCGGCGGCTTGGCCCTCGTCAACGTGCTCATGCGCATCCACTTCTTCTTCGGCGCGGAATCGGGCATCCACGTCGAATCGCAGGAGGGCGTGGGAACGCGCGTGACGGTCGACCTGATCGGCGAGCCACACGAGCCGGAGGGGACCATGCTTCCCTCGGCCCGATGACGCGTGCAGTCGCGCGCGACGTCGGGTCGTCCGTGGGCCGAGCCGTGCATCGACGCGAGGAGCCCGCGTTACACTGATGCTTGGCCGCGCGCCATGGTCCGCGCGGCGAGGCGACTTTTGATTGGATGACGTGTTGGGTGCTGAGCCCATCGAAACAAGGGAGATGGCATGGCCGACCAGACATGGCGCGTGTTGATCGTCGATGACGAGCCGCCGATCCGCGCCGAATTGAACTATCTGCTCAAGCAAGACGGCCGCGTCGGGCGCATCGAGGAGGCCGGAGGGGCGACGGAGGCGGTCGAGAAGATCCTGGCCTTCGGCCCCGAGGTGCTGTTCCTCGACATCCAAATGCCCGGCACGAGCGGCGTACAGCTCGCCGATACGCTGCAGAAGCTCAAAAAGCCGCCGGTCATCGTGTTCGTCACGGCGTTTTCCGAGTATGCCGCCGAGGCGTTCGAGCTCGATGCCGCGGACTACGTGCTCAAGCCGGTCGAGCAAGATCGCCTGGAGAAGGCGCTCGACAAGGTCGAGAACGCGCTCAATGCGCGCAAGCCGACGGTCGCCGAGCCCGTCCGCCGCATCCAGGGCGAGCGCAACGGCAAGCGCACGTACATCCCCGTGACCGACATCGCCTATATAGAGGCGCGCGCCGATTACGCTTCGGCTCATACGGAGGCGGGGACCTATTTGGTGAACGAATCCATATCGGTCCTGGAGCGACGTTTGACGAACGAGGGTTTCCTGCGCGTTCATCGCAGCTTCCTGGTGAATATCGACGATGTCCGCGATGTCGAGGTGCTCAAGCCGAGTGGGCTCATGCAGCTCAAGCTCGGTCGAACGGACGCGAGCATCCCGGTCAGCCGCAGAAGGGCGACGGGTGTCAAAAAGCAGCTCGGCCTGGCGTGACCGCGCCTCCCGTGCGGTTTGTGACGGGTCTCCGTAGACGTGATAACGTGGTGCGCTTTCTCGCGCGTACCACGTCATTTTGCTATAGTAACGAGCAGTGTAGCTATTTTGGAGGACGATCTGCAACCATGCCAGACGCGAGTGACAGTCCCTCGCCGCGACCCGATGTCGCGGCTGCCCCTGTTCCCATAGCGCGCGCCGACGCGGCATCCCGGGCGCAGCGCTTGCTGCATGCTGCCGGCTCGACCGCAAAAGAGGCGGTCGCCACCGTCGGGGCGCCGGTCAAGGCGGCCGCTCGCACGGTCAAACGCCACCTGGTTCCCCAGTACACGTTGGGGGAGGAGATCGCGAACTCCATCACGCACGGCATCGGCGTCGCCTTGGGCATCGCCGCCCTCGTCGTCATGGTCGTGAAGGCGGCCCTGCATGGGGCGCATCCGGCCTCACTCGCCAGCGCGATCATCTTCGGTATCGCCCTCATCCTCGAATATCTCGCATCCACGCTGTATCACGCCATCGCGCACCCCACCGCCAAGCGCGTGTTCCGCGTGATCGACCATAGCTGCATCTACCTGCTCATCGCTGGGACCTATACGCCGTTCTGCCTCATCACGCTCGCCGATGCCGGCGGTATCCCGCTGTGCATCGCCGTATGGGCCATCGCGATCGCGGGCGTGCTGTTCGAGGCGTTCATGCGCGAGCGTCAGCCCCATTGGCTGACCGCCGCCATCTACGTCGCGATGGGCTGGCTCGTCGTTTTCCGCCTGCCCCAGCTCATGGCCGCCTTGCACCCCACCGCCCTCGTGCTGCTCGCCGCCGGAGGCGTGTGCTACACCGTCGGCGCGGTATTTTACGTGCTCAAGAAGATTCGCTACATGCATAGCATTTTCCACCTGTGGGTTCTCGCCGGCAGCGTGCTGCAGTTCTTGGCGGTGGTCCTCTTCGTGATCTAGCTATTCGGCCGGCCGCGAGGTGCGGTTAGGAGGCCGATGCGCGCGCCGAGCGCGGGGCTGTGCCCCGGCGCATCGGGAGCGTCGCATGGGATGCCTTCGGACGCCCCGTTCGGCTGTCATCGATCTGCACGCCTACCCAGGAGGTTTGAACCCGTCCCCATGGACATCACCATCAGCATCATCACCACGCTCATCCTCACCGTCGTCAACGGTTACTTCTCCATGTCCGAGATGGCCCTCACCACGGCCAAGCGCGCCGTGCTCGACCACGAGGCGGAGGAGGGCGACCGTCGCGCCGCGCGCGCCGCCGAGCTCGCCGCGGATTCCGGCAACTTCCTGGCGACAATCCAGGTTGCCATCACGCTCGTGGGTTTCGCGTCTTCTGCCGTCGCGTCCACCAACCTGTCCGACCCGCTCGCGCAGTGGCTGTCGAGCTTCGGCATCGAGCCGCTCACGATGGTCGCCCCGGGTCTGGCCCCCGTGCTCATCACGCTCGCCGTGTCCTATCTCTCCATCGTGGTGGGCGAGCTCGTCCCCAAGCGCATCGCCCTCGCCGACGCCGAGGGCATGGCCAAGCGCGTCGCCAAGCCGCTCACCGTGTTCCAGAAGATCGCACGTCCGCTCGTTTGGCTGACCCAGGAATCCGCCGACGGTCTCGCCCGCGTGCTGCGCATCAAGAACGCCGACGACCGCCAGAACGTCTCCGAGGAGGAGATTCGCTACATGATCAACGAGCAGGACACCCTGCTCGATGAGGAGAAGCGCATCATCCACGAGGTGTTCGATCTGGGCGACGCCTCCGCGCGCGAGGTCATGGTGCCTCGCGTCGACGTGACCATGGCCGAGGACATCCAGACGGTCACCGAGGTCATGAACCTCATGCGCCAGACGGGCTTCTCCCGTATGCCGGTGTTCCATGAGGACCAGGACGGTGTGGTCGGCATCGCCCATATCAAGGACCTGATCGGCCCCGTCATGGGCGGCGAGGGCGATCGCCCCGTGTCCGAGTTCATGCGCGATGCGACCTTCATCCCCGACACCAAGGACATTCTTCCGCTGCTCTCCGAGATGCAGACGGCGCACGATCAGATCGTCGTGGTGGTCGATGAGTACGGCGGCACCGCCGGCATCATCACCATCGAGGACATCGTCGAGGAGATCGTCGGCGAGATCGAGGACGAGTTCGACCCCGACAACAAGTACCTCACGCGCCTGTCCCGTCGCGAGTGGCTGGTCGACGGCCGCTTCCCGTGCGATGACGCCATCGAGCTCGGCTGGCCCATCGAGGAGAGCGACGAGTACGAGACCATCGCCGGGTGGATCCTCGACCTTTGCGACTCGCTCCCCGATATCGGTGAGGTCTTCGAGGCCGATGGGTACAAGTTCAAAGTGCAGTCCATGCGCGGTCAGCGCATTTCGCTCATCCGCGTGATCGCGCCGCTCGAGGAGCCCAGGCCCTCCGAGGAGGAGCGTGCCATGGATGCGCGGTCCGGCGTCGAGCGTGCGATCCGCGAGCACGTGCAGGAGAACGCCATGCGCTCCCGTTCGGTGCGCGCCGGTGCGAACATCTCGCCGGACGACCTCACGCCCGAGTACGAGCCCGGGCAGGGCGAGTAGGACGCGTTCGTAGACGTAGCCGATCAGCGCCCTCCATTTCGGGCGCCGATGAGAAAGGTAAGGCCATGGCCGATCTGTTCAACATCCTAAAGGTCACGGTGGGGCCCAAGAAGCTGACCGCCCGCGTTCTCGTGAACCCCGGCATGCCGCTCATGACGTCCGAGGACGTCGAGGCCACCGCTCGCGTGTATTACCTCGCGCCCGCCATCGCCGAGCACATGTGCCTGGGCGATGCGGGCTCCAAGTTCCAGGATTGCATGGGCCACACCGAGCTCGCGCATCTGCTCGAGCATCTCACGGTCGAGATCATGAACGAGACCGGTCTCGTCGACGGCATCTCCAGCGGGCGCACCCGCGGCGTGATGGGCGACGAGCGCCTGTTCGACGTCGAGGTCTCCTGCCCCGACGACGCCCTTGCCGTCGGAGCGCTTTCCTCCGCTTCCTTTATGATGAACTGGGCGTACCTGCACGCCGATCAGACCCCGCCGGATTTCCCGGGCACGGTTTCCGCGCTCACGAGCCTCGTCATGAGCCTGCGCGGGGAGGCCGCTGCGGGCGATGAGGCCGGTGCTAGTTCGGGTGCCGCGGCGAACGGCGCCGAGTGCGGGGCCGAGGATTTCGGCCCGATCGATACCGAGGGCGCTTCCGTTGTCGCGCATGATGACGTCGAGGGCGCCGTCTTCGGTGGCGCTGCCGCCGAGTAGCAAGGCATCGCATCGCGTTTCCGTGCCGGCATCGCCGTCGTGCCGCCATGTCCCTTGAGGATATGAACGATTCTGCCGGCAGAAATAGGAGCTTATGAACGATTCGTTCATAAGCTCCATTTTTGTACAGCTTTCTACCTGGGAAAACGTCGTGGACTCATGAGTGCGATTTTTGCAATCGTTCATATCCTCCAATCGTTCATAAGCTCTCGTTTGCGCACGGGTTTAAACCGCGCATGGTTCCTGATGGCTACGCGTCGCGTCGCGTTGCTTCGTTGAGAGCTCGTCAGCCTGCGGCTCCCAAGGAGCCAAGAAGGGCCTCCGGTCCGATCTTTTGAATGCGGCTCTGCAAACGAATGACCGCTTGCCATAAAATACCTACCGTTCACGGTTGTCCAAACGTTCCGTCTCGGCCTTATGGCTTGACGTGGTTCATGGGGGCTTCCTATACTCCAAGCCGCAACAAGAAATGAGGAAGGTTACCTCGACGCGCTTCGTGGGCCTGACCAAACTCTTGCAGTGCCAAGCATCGCTCGTTTGCGGTGAGCTTGGGCAGCCGCACGGTTTTGGTCCGGTCTTTTTTCATGCCGCGATGCGGCGACACGGGGAGTGATCACGTAATGGGTTTCCTTTCGAACTTGTTTGGCAACAAGGCGTCCGCGGTCGAGCAGCCCGCGACTGAGTCCGATCGCGCTGTCGAGGTCTCCAATCAGACCGCCCCTGCAGGTACGATTTTGTGTCCCGTGTCCGGCGCCGCCATGGACATCTCTGAGGTGAACGATCCCGTCTTTGCGGGCAAGGCCATGGGCGACGGTATCGCTATCGTGCCGAGCGAGGGTGTTCTCGTCGCGCCTATTTCCGGGACGGTCGAGGCCCTGTTCCCGACGGGCCACGCGCTCGCTATCAAGGACGATGCCGGTATGGGGGTCATGCTTCACATCGGCATCGATACGGTCGACATGAAGGGCGATGGCTTTACCGCTCACATCGCTCAGGGCGATCGCGTCGAGGTGGGCCAGATTCTCGTTGAGTTTGATCGAGAGAGGATCGCAGCCTCCGGTTTCGAGGACACGACGATGATGATCGTCACCGAGCTGGCTTCTGACCTCTCACTGGTCAAGTGCCCTGCCGGTGCCATCGCGCGCGGCGACGTCGCTCTCTCCCTGATTCGCTAGCCGGTTGCTCGAACCGAGGTCACAGCCGTGTATATCAAGCGTATCTACAACAACAATGTCGCGATGGTCGATGATGCGGGAACCGAACGCATCGCCGTGGGCAAAGGTATCGCCTTTGGTCGTAAGCGCGGAGATATGGTCGATTCGGCGTCCTTCGAAAAGGTCTTCACCCTCGATGATCCCACGCAGCTTTCGCGCCTCGAGCGCCTCATCAAAGGCATTCCGAGCGAGTACCTGCTCATCGCCGAGGATATCGTTTCGATGCTTCGTCGCGAATCCGATTCCGTTATCGATGACAACGTCCTCATCGCTCTGACCGACCATATCTCCATGGCCCTTGAGCGCGAGCAGGCGGGCATCATATGCGACAACCCTCTTCTCTTCGAGATCAAGCGCTTCTATGGGCGCGAATTCGATCTCGCTCTCAAAGCACGGGAGATCATTCGCGGTCATCTCGGCATCGAGATCTCCGAGGCGGAGGTGGGCTTCATCGCCTTGCACATAGTGAATGCGACGATGAAGCAACGTGCCGACCATTTGATGCTTTCAATCAAGATGATCAACGGCATCCTCAATACCGTGTCCGAAACTTTTGGGCTCACGTATGACGAGGGTAGCGTCCAATACGAGCGCTTTTTGCGCCACCTTCAGTTCTTCTCCCAGCGCGTGCTCGACAAGAGCATCGCGCAGTCCGAGGACACCTTCCTATTCCACTTGGGTAAAGACCAGTACCCTGATGCGCTTGAGTGCACCGAGCGCATCGGCGCGCATATCGAGCAGGAGTATGGCTGCGTTGTGAGCGATGCCGAGAAGGGATATCTGGTGTACCACATCGCGAATCTCGTACACGCCCCGCATGCGGACGCGTCGGGGGAGTCGTCCGTCGCAGCGGGCGACCAACAGAAAGGAGCATAAGCCAATGGCAAATAAGCTGAAGAGTTCGCTGGAGGTGTTTTCCAAGTCAATCGTCCAGCCGCTGATGTACCTGTCCGTGGCGGGCACCGTGCTGATCTTGGGAATCCTCCTCACCAATCAGACCATCACCTCGATGGTCCCCTTCCTGCAACTGCCGTTCTTCGCCACCATGGGCAAGATCATCTACAACAGCCTGATGTTCATCGTGAACAATCTCGCGGTGATTTTCTGCGCTGGTATCGCCGGCGCGATGGCCAAGAAGGACAAGGGCCATGCGACGCTCATCGGTCTCATGTCCTTCTTCCTGTTCCTGAATGCCAACAACATCACCCTCGAGGCGCTCGGCATGCTTGCTGAGCCCACGCAGCTCGGGCTGGTCGGCACCGGTCAGAGCGAGGTCCTGGGCATCCAGGTGCTCGATATGGGCGTCTTCGGCGGCATCATTCTGGGCTGTATCGCCGGCTGGGTCTTCAACAAGTTCGGCGGTAAGCAGTTCCCGATCGCCCTTTCCATGTTCTCGGGCGTCCGCTTCCCGTTCCTGATCATGATCTGCATCTCCCTGCTTCTCGGTGTGGCCGCTTGCTATGCTTGGCCTCCCGTGCAGGGCGGTATCGCCTCGCTCGCCGGTATGATCCAGGAGAGTGGCAACATCGGCCTGTTCTTGTACGGCATGCTTAACAAGCTGCTCGTCCCGCTCGGCCTGCACCATCTCATTTACACGCCCTTCCAGTTCTCCGATGTGGGCGGCACGCTCGCCCTGGGCGATACGGTTATCGCCGGCGCCTATCCGATTCGCGTCGCCGAGATGGCCATGGTCGGTCAGCCGTTCTCCGCGAGCACCTACTTCAATAGCTACACCTTCAACAACCTGTGGCCCTATCTGGGTATCGGCACGGCGTTCATCGTGACCTCCTACAAGCGCAATCGCGACAAGACCCGCGCCATCATCCTCCCGCTCATCATCACCGCGATCCTCACCTGCATCACCGAGCCGATGGACTTCCTGTTCGTGTTCGCCGCCCCCGTGCTGTTCGTGGTCCACGCCGTGCTGTCCGGCATCAGCCTCGTCTTGCTCAAGGTTCTGAACATCCCTGCGGCGACCGCCGGCGGTATCATCAATATCGTCGTCTCCAATCTGGTGCTCGGCGTCGAGAAGACCAACTGGCCGCTCATGATCGTCCTCGGACTGATCAACGCCGCCCTGTACTTCGTGGTTTTCACGGTGCTCATCAAGAAGCTGCACCTGCACACTCCCGGCCGTGAGGGCGATGAGGGCGCCGTTGAGCCTTCCGCCGTGTCGGAGGCCGCCGTTCCCGCTGACGTATCGGCCGCGCCCGCTGACGAGGTTGCCGCCGCCCCCGCCGCCGGTGATCCCGTGCTCGACCTGATCGCAGGCCTGGGTGGTAAGGCGAACATCCAGTCCACCGAGAATTGCTTCACCCGACTGCGTGTGAATGTCGCCGACGAGTCGCTCATCGACGAGGATCTCATCAACCGCATGAAGAACAGCGGCATCGTTCGCAACGGCAACGACATCCAGATCATCTTCGGCATGGAGGTCGCCAAGGTTCGCGGTCTGGTCGAAGAGGCCCTCGAGAACATGTAGGTTTGCAGGTTGGCGACTTTGGCACGGGGCACGCGATGATGTATCGTCGGCGGTTCCCTTGCCCCGCTTTCGAGTCGCCGTCCTGACCGGGGCCGGGTGCGCAAGCCCGTCCGGCCCCGCCCATCGGTGCGGTTTCGCACCGTTTGAACCATGGGCAAGCGCGTCTGTTTCACGCATGAGAAAGGATGCATCATGATCATCACCCTCGCCGGTGGCGGTTCCACCTTCACCCCTGGTATCGTCAAGTCCATCGCGCTGCGCAAGGACGAGCTCGAGGTCGACGAGATCCGTCTCTACGACATCAATGAGGAGCGTCAGCGCAAAGTGGGCGTGCTCGTCGATTGGATTTTGCACGAGGACCTCGGTCTGGATATCAAACTGACGGTCACCACCGACAAGGAGACTGCCTTTACGGACGCCGATTTCGTTTTCGCGCAGATGCGTGTGGGCGGCTACGCCATGCGCGAGCAGGACGAGAAGATTCCGCTGCGTCACGGCTGCGTCGGTCAGGAGACCTGTGGCTGCGGTGGTCTTGCGTACGGTATGCGAACCATCTTCCCGATGATCGAGCTGATCGACGATGTGGAAAAGTATGCAAAGCCCACGCACTGGATTCTCAATTACTCCAACCCCGCGGCGATCGTGTCCGAGGCATGTCGCGTGATGCGCCCCAATGCGCGCATCATCAATATCTGCGATATGCCCATCGCCATCATCGACCTTGTGTGCGCCGCGCTCGAAATCGACAAGAAGGACGTTGAGTACGATTACTTCGGCCTCAATCATTTTGGTTGGTTCACCAGCATTCGCCACAAGGGCGAGGAGGTGTTGCCGCAGCTCCGCGAGTACATCAAGGAGCACGAGATCCTGCTTCCCAGCAGCTATCTCAAGGGCATGAGTTCACTCATGAAGTCCAATGCGGATAATGAGGACGAGAGCAAGCAGAACCGCCATACGAAGGGCAGCTGGTACTACGTCTGGAAGGGCGTTTACGAGATCATGGAGCTCTTCCCGGAGTATCTGCCCAACACGTATCTCAACTACTATCTGCAGCAGAAGGAGTTCGTCGAGCACTCCAATCCGGAGCGCACGCGCGCCAACGAGGTTGAGGAGACTCGCGAGCACAACTTGTTCGCCGGCATCGACCGCTATGAGGCGACGGGCGAGATTGACGAGAGCACGTTCTACGCCGGCAGCCACGGTGACTGGATCGCCGATCTGGCCGTTGCGCTCAAGAACGACACCAAGGCACGCTTCCTGGTCATTTGCCAGAACCGCGGCGCGATCCCGAACATGCCCTATGACGCGATGGTCGAGCTTCCCGCGTATATCGGCAAGAACGGCCCCGAGGTCATCTCGCGCGACAACATCCCGCTGTTCCAGCAGGGCCTCATGATGCAGCAGCTCAACTCCGAGAAGCTCGTGGTCGAGGCGTGCATCGAGGGTTCGTATGAGAAGGCGCTCCAGGCATTCACGCTCAACAAGACGGTCCCGTCCATGACGGTGGCCAAGGAGGTTCTCGATGAGATGATCGAGGCCAACAAGGAGTTCTGGCCGGACCTTAAGTAACGAGGCCATCGACGGTCCGGCTGCGAATGGTTCGCTGCAACTCCGGAGGCCCCCATGCCTTCTCCGGGGGTACATTTCAGGGGCACATCTCGGTAGCGGGGCCTTTCGGGTGCACTCCGAGATGCGCCCCCTGGGGATATGAACGATTTTTCCGGCAGAAATGGGAGCTTATGAACGATCTGTTCATAAGCTCCATTTTTGTACACCTATCTACCTGCGGAAACGTTGCGGGGTCATGAGCACCACTTTCTCAATCGTTCATATCCTGCAACTGTTCATAAGCATTCGCTGCAACATCGGCCAGCGCGTTCTGCCCTTTCCGTACGAGGGAATGGCATTTTATCCATATCGACAAATCGTTGACAGGTATGGAGGAAAATAGCGAAATGGTGCACTGACCGGGGTCCGGGCGAAGATGGGGGAAATCGCCATGCGCATGCTGATCGTCGATGACGAGGTCGATATCGCGAATATACTCGCAGAGTACTTCCGCATGGAAGGTTATGACGTCACATGCGCGAGCAGCGGTCCTGAGGCGCTCGCGGCGGCTTCGGCCGGCGTCGCCCCCGACATCATGTTGCTCGATGTGAACATGCCCGGCATGGATGGTTTCGAGGTGTGCCGTCGCGTGCGTGAGCATCTGAGCTGCCCGATCATCTTCCTTACCGCCCGCATCGAGGACGTCGACCAGCTCGACGGTTTCGCGGCGGGCGCCGACGACTACGTGATGAAGCCGTTCTCGCTCGAAGTGCTCGGTCGCCGTGTGGCCGCGCATATGGCGCGCGAGGGCCGTGTGCGTGAGCGCGAGAACGCCGTCCGATTCTTCCAAGAGCTCACCATCGATTACGGACAGCGCACGGTTGAGGTGCGTCCCGGCGCTGGTGAGCCGGGGGGCGGGGTTGCGGAACGCGCTGCCGGGCCGTTGACAGCCGGGGACGACGCGCCCTCTCGCGTATACGTCGATCTCACCAAGCTCGAATTCGACATCATTGCACTTTTGAGCAAGCGCCCGGGCCGGGTGTTCGACCGCGATGCCATCTACGAGCGCGTGTGGGGTTGGGACGCCGCGGGGGATCCGTCGCAGGTGCGCGAGCATGTGCGCCGCATCCGCAACAAACTCGCTGCCGCCGGGGTGTCTGCCGACCCCATCGAGACGGTGTGGGGCGTGGGCTACAAGTGGGTGGCCAAGTGAGGGCCGTTTTCAGCAGTGGAGATCGTGGTGGTGGGCGCGGGGAAAAGCGCTGCGCCCGACGCGCCGAGCGCCGAGAGGCCCGTGCCCGTGAACGCGCCGCCCTCAGGCAGATGCCGCGCCGCGAGCGCTTGGGTGCGTGGTGGCGCACCCGCCCGCTCGGAGTGACGTTCACGGTGTATCTCGCCGTGTATCTCGCGGTGGCCACGGTGTTGGCGCTAAGCATGGTCGAGGTCCTCGCAGCTTGGAACAACGGATACTACGAGTTTGAGGTGCGGCTCGACAATGGTTCGACCCAACGCGGCGCAATCGATTCGGGTCCTTATATCTATGATCCCAACACGAGCGAGTTGCTTCCCGCCTCCGAACTCGACTTGCCCGGCGACGGGCCGTATGCGGTTTTCATCGCAACGGGGGATTGGGGGACTGGAAGCGATTATGTTCCAGACGGCGGACGCACTATCAGTTCGCTATACGCAACCGTGGACCTGGTTCGCAGCGGTCAGGTCCAGCTGTACGACTGGGGGCTGAATTACAACGAGGGGTATCCGCAGGAGGAGATTCTCGAGGTGAACAGTACGATCTCCGCGGACAATCTCGCCCGATATGACGAGTTGAGCCGCAAGGGCCGCGCGCAGAGCGTCGAGTTGTTCGAGTCGATGACCGGGGCGGATCTCGAGGAGACGTTCGGCGAGGGGCTGGTTTCGAATACGACTTACTATGCGGCGTCGCAGCCTCCCGCGAGCTTGATGCCGTGGATCCTCACGCTTGCCACGGGACTTGCACCTGTCCTCGCCTATGGCGGCCTGGGCTGGTTGACGTTCCGCCATTTCTACCGCGTGCACATTGCCGGGCCGCTGGCCGAACTCGCCGGCGCGGCCGACCGTATCGCCGAGCAGGACTTGGATTTTGCCATTGGCACCGTTCGCGGTCGCGAGTTGGGGCGCTTGTCGGAGACGCTCGAGCACATGCGCGCATCGCTGCTCGAGGCCCAGCGCGAACTGTGGCGCACGGCCGAGTCGCGGCGGCGCCTCAATGCGGCGTTCGCGCATGATCTGCGCACGCCCATCACCGTGCTCAAGGGGACGGTGGAGATGGCTCAGATGCGTCTGCGTCGCGGGGACACGTTGGATGTGGACGCGCTCGACGCACTTTCTTCCCAGGTCGCGCGACTTGAGCGATACGCGACTTCGATGGGCGGCCTCACCAAGCTTGAGGACCGTCCGGTCGAACGCGAGTCGCTCACGCTTGATGACCTGCGTGAGGAGCTGGACCGCCATGTATCCGGGGTTATCGCCGCACGCGGTGGTGGTCTGAAGCTGGAATTGCCATCTACGGGCACGGCGGCTGCCGCGCCGGCGACCGAGACGGCTGTCATGCCGGCGCCCGATGCGATTGGCGCGCCGGCCTCCGCGGCGGACGGTCGTCCCGTTGTACCCCTCTTCCTCGACCTTCCCTTGGTGGAGGAGGTGCTCGACAATCTGCTGAGCAATGCTTGCGTGCATGCATCGAAGCGCGTGGCATTCGACATGATGGTCGATGCGGGCGTCCTCACCGTTGTTGTCACCGACGACGGCCCTGGATTTACCCCCGAGGCGCTCAGGCGCGGTTGCGACCCGTTCTTCAGCGAGAACAAATCAGCGGAGCATTTCGGACTGGGGCTCAATGTGTCGAGCATCTTGTGCGGTCTCCACAGGGGCAAGATCGCCCTGACGAACGCGGAGACGGGCGGAGCGCGGGTTATCGCGACCTTCGATGTCCGGTCAGAGTGGGAAAGCGCCTCTTAAGGGCGGAAAGGCGCTGCCGGAGAGGACTCCATTCATAAAGAAAAGCTTAGGAATGCCTAAGGCTTACGTAATTGTCATCGCTGGTCGACAAAACGTAGACACCCCCTTGCGACACTTAACTCGCACGGAAACAAGGAGGTGCCGCGATGATGAGAATGCAGACCGAGGGCGAGACTCCCATGGAGATGAACGCCCTGTTTCCGCAGCAGCCTGTGGCATGCGGTGGCGCGGCTCGCAGGCTGGACGTCAAGAAGCTGGCTGAGGCTTGGAATCGCGATCGCGCCGAATCCGCGCCGGATGCCGCTGAGGAGGCGCGTTCCATCGCAGCTGCTAAGACCTGTGAGCCCGTTGACGAGGACATGGGAATCAAGCTTCGCCGCAAGGCCCTGCGTCGTCGCGTGCTTATCGGCTTGGTCGCGGCTGCCGCCGTCACTGCGCTCCTCTGCTGGGAATATCTCCCCGGACTGCTCGCATGGCTCGCCGACGCGCGCGCCGTTCGCGCGTTTGTATCCGACCATGCTTTCGCCAGTCGACTGACGATGCTCGGCATCAATATCGTGCAGGTGCTCTTGGCGTTTTTGCCCGGCGAGCCAGTCGAGCTCGCCAGTGGATACGCGTTCGGCTTCTGGGAGGGCACGGCCCTGTGCCTGGTTGCTTCGGGTTTGGCGACGTCGGCGATTTACTGGGCAACTCGTCGCTGGGGCTGGAAGCTCGTAGGACTGTTTTTCGATCGGTCGCTGTTCGACCGCTTCTCCTGGTTGAAGAGCGCCAAGCGCCTCGAGCTCATCATGCTCATCGTGTTCCTGATCCCCGGCACGCCCAAGGATTTCCTGACGTATTTCGCCGGGCTGACGAACATGCGCTTTCTGCCGGTCGTCCTGATCGCCACGTTTGGGCGTATCCCCTCCATCGTGACCTCGACAATCGCGGCATCAGCGGTCGGCTCCGGCAATTGGCCGCTGGTCGCATGCACGCTGGCGGCTTCGGCGCTTCTCTTGGCGGTAGGCGGCCTGATGTATCGACGCCTGCGCAGCCGCACGCGGTGAGAAGCACGGGTGCTTGGCGTGTACGCGGAGCCGCGTCTCGCCTGTGCGGCATGTTGGGAGGGGTGCGTCTCTCACAGGGCATTGGGGGGCGTTTGCCCCGAGTGCCGGGCATGCTGGGGGGCATTTTTGGTCGGGATGGAAGCCTGTTGGACGGTGAAGCTCTTGATGCATGTCCAAAACGTTCGCCAGAGGCGACCCTTCTTTTTCGTTTTCCGAGGATTTGAGAATGAAGGGTCGCCTCTGGCGAACGTTTGTTGCCGAAAAGAGCTTGGCGAAGGCCGAGTGCGGCACCTTACGCGCGGCGATTGATGAAGAAATCCGCCATGGAAACGAGCAGGTCGGCCGCCTCGGTGGTGATGGCGCCGCATGCGGCGAGCTCGCGGGCGCGCTTCTGGGCCTCGGCGGTCTTTTCCGCGGCGAGCTCGCGGCACTTGTCGATGCCGCCGCCCAGTTCGATGAGCTCGACGGCTCGCGCGAGTCGCGAAGTATCGGCCGTGCCGGATTCGAGCAGCGAGACGAGTTCGGAGCGGTCTGCATCGTCGAGGTGCTCGAGCGCCCAGACGACCGCGAGGGTGCGCTTGCCCTCGGTGATGTCGGAGCGGAAGTCCTTGCCCTGCGCATCGGCGTCGCCCACCAGGTTGAGTAGGTCGTCTTGCAGTTGGAAGGCGAGCCCCGCGGGCAGGCCGACCTCGATGAGGCCGCGCGCCGCGTCGGGATCGGCTCCCGCGGCGAGCGCTCCCGCGTAAAGGGGGCTCGCCACGGTGTACCAGGCGGTCTTGCCGTCGATCATGTAGAGGTAATCGTCGCTCGTCACGTTCCAGCGGCCGTCGCGCGCCCATCCGAGGTCGAGGGCCTGGCCCTCGAGGGTATGGCGCTCCATGTGCGCGAGCTCCTCGAGCACGCGCAGGCGGCGTTCGGCGGGGAGCGTCTCGTCGGCGAGGACGATCTCGAACACGCGGGTGAGCGCCAGGTCGCCGGCGTTGATGGCGAGACCGAGGCCCTCGGTGCGGTACAGGCACGGCTCGCCGCGGCGAAGCTCGCTCGCGTCGGCGATGTCGTCGTGGATGAGGGCGGCGCTTTGGAACAGCTCGATGGCCACGCCGCAGAAGAGGGCCTGTTCGGCCCGTCCGCCGGCGGCCTCGGCGCCCAGCAGGGCGAGCACGGGGCGCACGCGCTTGCCGCCACCGGAGGTGAAGTGGGCGAGCGGCGCATACAGATAGCGCTCGAGGTCGTCCGCGGGGGTGGGCATATCCGAGGCGACCACCGCCGCGCGCGTCGCGTCCAGGGCTCCTTCGACCAGCGGTAGCCTGTCTTTCAGATACCTGACGAACGCATCGCCCGCGCGCTCGGTCATCTCGCTCATGTGCAGCCCTTTCCACGGGGGTTCTCTCTCGGACAATGCTAGCAAAACGGGGCGGTCAAGACCGCCCCGCACGGGATTCCTATGGTTGCGTGCGGCGTCATTCCGCTCGGTCATCGCCAAGGGGATGAGCCGCGGCGCCCTGAGCGGCCGCTACCCCTCGTACCCATCGGGGTTGTGGGACTGCCAGTTCCAGGCATCGCGGCACATGTCGTCGATGTCGAACTGCGCCTCCCAGCCCATGAGGTCGCGCGCCTTGGAGCAGTCCGCGTAATTCTCGGCCACGTCGCCGGGGCGGCGCGGGTCGATGACGTAGGGGACCTCGTGCCCGCAGGCATCGCCGAAGGCGCGGATAATCTCGAGCACGGAAGTGCCGCGACCGGTGCCGAGGTTGAAGACCTCGACGCCCTCGCGACCGTTCATCCAAGCGAGTGCCGCCGCGTGGCCGGAGGCCAGGTCGCACACGTGGATGTAGTCGCGCACGCCGGTGCCGTCGGGAGTGGGGTAGTCATCGCCGAACACGTGCACCGCGTCGCGCTTGCCGATGGCGGTCTGCGCGACGTAGGGGAGCAGGTTGTTCGGGATGCCCTTGGGATCCTCGCCCATGAGGCCGCTCGCGTGCGCGCCGATGGGATTGAAGTAGCGGAGCAGGACGACGTTCCACTCGGGGTCTGCGGTGTGGAGGTCGGTGAGCATCTGCTCGATCATCCACTTGGTCCAGCCGTAAGGGTTGGTGGCGGGCTTCTTGGGGCTCTCCTCGGTCAACGGCAGGCTGTCGGGGTCGCCGTATACGGTGGCGGAGCTGGAGAAGATGATCGACTTGCAGCCGTGCTCGCGCATGACGTCGACGAGCGTGAGCGTGTTGCCGATGTTGTTGGCGTAGTACTCGATGGGCTTGGACACGGACTCGCCCACGGCCTTGTAGCCGGCGAAGTGAATGACGCGGTCGATACGGTGGGCGTCGAAGATGCGCTCCAGGGCGTCGCGGTCGTTGACGTCCGCGACGTACATGGTGAGGTTCGCGGCGGCTTCGGGGCCGACGATGGTCTTGATGCGGTCCTCGACCTTGGCCGAGGCGTTCGAGAGGTCGTCGACGATGACGACCCGGTAGCCGCGCTCAAGCAATGCGACGACGGTGTGGGATCCGATGAAGCCCGCGCCGCCGGTAACGAGGACGCAGGTGTCCTGCGCGTCGATGGTCTGAGTCATGCGATTGCTCCTTTCAGGGAAATGCAGCACAAGTATAGCGCGTTGACCCCGAGGGCGAATTAGCCGAGCACCCAGCCGCCGAGCCAGCCCCAGCGGGGCGTCGCGGTGGCGCCGTAATAGGAGATCCACCTGTCCAGATTGGTCGCCTGGATGGAGCCGACGTTCTCCATGACGGTGTTGTTGCCCACGTAAATGCCGATGTGGCCGTAGATGCGGCCGGCGGCGGTGTGCGGATGCGTGGGCGAGGCGACGACCATGCCGGGCTTGAGGGCGGATCGATCGGAGCTCGTGCAGTAGCGGTTGTACATATCGTTCGCGTTGCCGCCCACATAGCTGAAGCCGGCGGAGGCGAACACGCGGGAGACCCACATCGCGCACAGGCCGGTGCCGGGGCTCGGCACGGCGTGGCAGGCGGAGAGCACGCGCTCGAGCGACCGTGCCGGTCCGGAAACGTGGCCGGTGCTGGGGACGTACGAGCCGCCGGAGCCCTGCTGGTGCTTCTCCTGCTCCTGGCGCTGGCGCTCTTCCTCGGCGACGGCCGCGAGGTACTCGGCGTCGCGCTTGGCGATGAGGTCCTTGACGTCGGCGGAAAGGCCGTCGATGAGCTTCTGGACCTCGGCCTGCTTTGCCTGCATGCCGCTGAGCTGCTGAGCCTGCTGGTCCTTGAGCGCCTCGAGGGAGCTCTTCTGGTCCTCGAGTTCGGATTTGCGCTGCTCGAGCTCGGCGCGGATGGATTGGATGTCGCCGATGACCTGCTTGTCGGCGTCGTTGACCTTCTCGATGTAGCGGCCGTTGGAGAGCAGCTCGTCGAAGGATTCCGAGGCCATGAGCAGGGTCAGGATGTTGGTCCCGCCCTCCTTGTAGCTGTTGGACACGCGACGGGAGAGCACGTTCTGCTTGGCCTCGAGCTCGGCCTGCTTGGCATCGATCTGGGCCTGGGTCTCGTCGATCTGGGCCTGCACGCCCTCGATCTTGGAGATGGTGAGGTCCTGCTCGCGGCTGAGCGCCTCGAAGTCTGCGGCGAGTCGGTCGAGCTCCGCCTCGACGGCGGCGAGCTTGTCCTCGGCGCTCGCCAGCGCGTCGAGCGTCTGCTGGGAGGCGCGTGCGGCGTAGGCGCGGTTGGGAATGCCGAAGATGACGGCGGCACTGGCCGCGGCGAGTGCGGTTTTGATCAGGGTTCGGCGGGAAAGCGAGGTGGGTGCGCTGTGCGCGGCGCCCTCGACGCGGGAATGGCCGGGGGTGTTGTGTGACATGTTGAACTCCATTTGGTGTGCGTGTGGCGTCACATTCATAGGAAGAGGATAGCGCACCGGAGGTCCCATATGATGGATATCGCGCGTCTTTTCGGTGAAAACCTCGATGGAAAGACGACGCATGTCGGGGTATCGCGCGGGAATCGACCGACTCCGCGGGCGCGGATGATCCGATGGCACCGTCGGTCTATGCGATGCGGATCAGGGCGAGCGCCGCGATATACAGGGCGAGCACAAGGCAGGCGGCGCCGTCGCGTCGCGGATCGAGCTTCATCACGTGGTAGTGCGTGCGAGCGCCTCCGGTGTAGCAGCGGGCGTCCATCGCGCGGCCGAGGTTGTCGGCATGGCGCAGGGCGCTGGCGAACAGCGGGACGATGAGCGGCACGCAGGCGCGCGCGTAGGCCAGGGCGCCCTTGTTCTCAAGATCGGCCCCGCGAGCGGTCTGGGCGGCGACGATGTTCTCTGCCTCCTGAGAGAGCGTGGGAACGAAGCGCAGCGCGATGGAGAGCACGAGCGTGCCCTGGCGCACAGGGACGCCCACGCGCTCGAGCGGGGCGAGCAACTTCTCGGCGGCGTCGGCGAGGGCGACCGGGGTGGTTGTGAGCGTGAGCAGCGATCCGCCCAAAAGCAGCAAGAAGAAGCGCACGGTGTAGAGAACCGCGGCCGACACGCCGTCCGCGTGGATGACGACGGGTCCCAGCTGGAGCGCGATGGGCCCAGTTTGTACCAGGAACAAGTTGATCACCGAGGTGATGACGAGGAACAGCGCGATGGGCCTGATTTGGGCGAGCAGGCGGCGGAGCGGCACGTGTGCCAGGGCGATGGCGGTGAACATCGCGGCGCCCGCCAGGAGCAGCGTTTCCATGGAATCGACGAAGAAGCAGCTCACCATGAAGGCGAGGGTGCCCATGAGCTTGACGCGCGGGTCCAGGCGGTGAATGGGCGAGTCGGCCGAGTAATACTGGCCGATGCTAGCGCGAATCGCCATGGGGGTTCACCCCCTCGGGTTCGAGCAGGGTGGGAAGGACCTCCGCGGGAGAGCCCGACAGGAGGGCGCGCCCTCGTTCGAGGACGATCACGTGGTCGGCGAGCTCGGCGACGTCCTCCATGCTGTGGGTGACCATGATGAGCGTGGTCCCCGCGCGCTTGAGGGTGCGCAGCAGGTCCCGCACATGCCGGCGTCCATCGGGGTCGAGGCCGGCCATGGGCTCGTCGAGCACGAGGACATCCTGGCGCATGGCCAGCACGCCCGCGAGCGCGACGCTGCGCTGCTGGCCGCCGGACAGCGAGAACGGCGAGCGCGCGAGCAGCTCGTCGGTCGGGGTGAGGTTAACCGAGGCGAGCGCCTCGCACACGCGCGAGCGCACCTCGTCTTCGGGCATGTGCATGTTGCGCGGGCCAAAGGCGACGTCGTCGAAGACGGTCTCGGCGAACAGCTGGCGCTCGGGCAGCTGGGAGACGTACCCGACATGCCGGCGGATGTCCGAGCGGTGGTCCAGGTCCGCGGTGTCCACGCCGCAGATGCGGACGGCTCCGGCAAGCGGGAGCTTGAGCGCGCATGCGAGTTCGGCGGTGGTCGATTTGCCCGAACCCGTCTGGCCGACGAGCGCGGTGAGCGTTCCGGGGAATGCCTGGAAGGAGAGGTCTTCGAGGGCGAGCGGTGCGGAGATGCCTCCCTCAGCGCGATTGCGCCCGCCGAAGAGCCCCCGACGCCTGCGCGGGTTGCGCGCAGCAGCGTAGGAGAACGATACGCGGTCGAACGTGACGCTGGGGTCCCCGGATGTCGGCGCGACCGCGCGGGCGGCGGCGACTCCTAAGATCTCCGCGGGTTTGCGGGGTGTTTCGAGGTGCAGGGCCTGCACACGCTCGTCGCATGCGAACGCCTCCGCGGCGGTTCCGTCGAACGCGATGCGCCCCTGTTCGAGGACGAGTACGCGGTCGGCATCCAAGGCGTCGTCCATGAAATGCGTCACATGCACGATGGTGATGCCGCGCTTGCGAAGGGTGTTCACGATGGCGCGGATGCTGGAACGGCCCTGGGTGTCGAGCATGGCGCAAGGTTCGTCGAGCAGCAGGATCTTTGGCTCCATGGCGAGCGCGCCGGCGATGGCGACGCGCTGGGTCTGGCCGCCGGACAGGTCGGCGGGGTCGCTCTGGGAGTGTTCGGACATGCCGACGGCCTTGAGCGAGGCGTCGACTCGGCCCGCGATCTCGGGCTGGGGGACGCAGAGGTTCTCGGGGCCGAACGCGACGTCGTCGGCGACGATGCTCGTGACCATCTGGTCCTCGGGATGCTGGAACACGCTTGCGCATCGGCTCCTGATCGCGAGGGGCGCGCCCTCCTCGGAGGTGTTCACGCCGAACACGCGGACCTCGCCCGCGCTCGGAAGTGCCAGCGCGTTTATGAGCTGCAACAGGGTCGATTTACCCGAGCCGTTGCCGCCCAGAATGCACACGTATTGCCCTGCGGGGATTTGAAGGTCGATGCCGGCAAGTGCCTCATCGGGGGCGCCGGGGTATGAGACGTGGACGTCGCGCAGCTCGATGTGCGGCCCCGCGGGCTGCGGGCGGCTTGCGGGGTGCGCGGATGGGGTCGCCGGCTCGCCTGCTGCGGTTGCTTCGGTCACCTCGGTCATCGCTATGCGCCCTTGCGCGCCTTGAGGACGTTCATGCACGGGGCGAGCAGCACCTGGCCTGCCGTGACGTTGATGACCATCTTCAGCGTGTTGAAGGGAAGCAGCACGGGGACGATCATGGCGGCGACATCCTCGACGGCTATGGCGGTGTACAGCGGCGTCACCACGAGGTTCATGGCGCACGAGACGGCGATTGAGAGCGCCGCCCCCACGACCATGCCGGTGACGGAAGCCTTGCGGGAGCGCTCGCCCTTGAGGTAGACGATGGCTGCGGGAACGATGAACGCGCAGGTGGAGAGCATGCCCATGGGCGCGCCAAACGGATCGAGGAAGACGCGGGGCAGCCAGGAGATGATGGCGACTGCCGCACCGAGCTTGGGCCCGAAGGCGAGCGCGGCGATGAGGCAGACGATGCCCGACGGGTCGTACATGAGCCACGGAGCGATGGGGAAGATGGGAATCTGCACCAGGCTCAGGATGAGCGAGGCGGCGGTGAAGAGCGCGGCGAGCGCGATCTTGCGGGTATCGATAGCGTTGTTCATGGAAAGACCTCTTTCGTTTCTTCCATCCGGACTGTACCGTCGGCCCCGGGATTACACCGGGTCGGCCGCGCTTCGCGGCTCGCGGGCTCATGCGCCCGGCAAGGGGTCTT
>URWW01000028.1 GCA_900551665.1 uncultured Collinsella sp.
ACATCGTTGTCTTCCTTGCATAGTCTATACGAGCGGGCTACCTTGCAGAAGCGCAGACTTCTACCTCATCGGGCGCGGGGATACGCCCACGACAAGGAAAGGCGACGGGCCGTCGCGGGCACTTCTGTTAGCTACATCGTTCGAGGAGGCAGACAGACCAGGCGCCTATGCCCTCGCCTTCGCCCTCCCAACCGAGCTTTTCGGTGGTCGTGGCCTTGACGCCGATGTTTTCGACCGGGCAGCCGATGGCGCGGGCCAGGTTCTCGCGCATGGACTCACGATGCGGCCCGATTTTGGGCTCCTGGCAGGCGATAGTGCAATCGGCATCGACGAACTCGTAGCCCAAGCTGCGCGCATGCTCCATCACCGCGGCGAGGAGCTTGAGCGAATCGGCTCCGGCGTAGGCCGGGTCCGTGTCTGGGAAGAGTTTGCCGATGTCGCCACCGCGGCAAGCACCTAGAATCGCATCGGCCAAGGCGTGGGCCAGCACGTCGGCATCGCTGTGGCCGAGCAGGCCCTTGCTATGCGGGATATCCACCCCGCCGATGATGCAGCGGCGCCCCTCCACCAGCCGGTGGACGTCGTAGCCGTGTCCGATGCGCAGATTCGATGCCATACGCCCCCCCATTTCACAAAATGCACGGACTAAGGATATACCCTGCGACGCTTTTTCGTTTCAAATCGAAAGCTCGGCGATCGCTCGGCGTCTTCTTGAGGTTTTTCGTATCACTTTTGAGAAATCCCGGATAGTCCGCCATTTCAGGCAGTCGCAAGCTGCGGTTTTGCCCTGGAAATCGAAGGCCTACTTCAAGATATCGAAATACGATACGAAAAACCTCAACAAGCACTCTCCAGCTCAACATCGAACGCCGCGGAAGCGCTTACATCGAAAGAGCAGCCCGCAAAACCGAACGCATCGCTACGATCGCCCGCGACGTCGGGCGCGCAGTGCCGCCTCGACCGGCGCGAGATCCTCGGGCAACGTCACCTTGAGGTTGTCGCGCGGGGCCTCGAACCCGCGCACACGGCCGCCCATCCCCTCGACCAGAGATGCGTCATCGGTGCCCACAAAACCCGTGCGATCGACCCATTCATATGCTCTGATCAGAGATTTGGTCCAAAAGACCTGCGGAGTCTGCACTGTCCAGAACCGAGCGCGCGGCGGGGTCTCCACAAAACAGCCAGCCTCATCGATGACCTTGAGCGTGTCGACCGCGGGCTGACCGCACACCACACCATCGAGAGCATGCCCCCGACGAGAGTCGCCCGCAGTCGAACAGGCCCTCTCCACCGTGGGATTGCCAGCCGCCTTGGCGCCGACCGCATCCACAGGGGCATCCAACCCCGCATCATCTCCGGCAATGAGCGCCTCGATGGCGGCGTCGATGGTCTCGGGCAAGATCAGCGGACGGGCGGCGTCGTGCACGAGCGCGATCTCGCAGTCGGCCGGAACCGCAGACAGGCCGTTGCGGGTTGAATCCTGCCGCTCGGCGCCGGAGGGCGCGAACGCGATGGGCGTCGAGAACGAAAACGGTTCGACGGCGATGCGCTTCATCTCATCGGACTTATCGGGCGGGCACACCACGACGATGCGCGACACGCGTTCGGCCGCGTCAAACGCCTCGAGCGTCCAGGTGATGAGCGGCTTGCCGGCAACTTCGATCAACAGCTTTCCGCCCGGATTGCCAAAACGCGTACCCGAGCCTCCCGCCACGATGATCGCGCAAGCGCGCGCCATGTCCTCGGCCATGCTTCCCTCCCCTTCAACGCGAAAGAGGCGCACCCGCGCCCCTCTCGCACTCTTCATCGATCAAAACCCGTGCAGCCCAGTCCCATGCGAGGCAACGGAGCGCACAACCCGGCACCCGAGGGCCTAGGCCTCGCGCTTGCTGCCGTGCATCCGCGCGAGCGAATCCGCGAGAATCGCAGGGTTGTTGACGCCGAAATTGCCCAGGCGGTCGGGATCGTTCTTGATGTCGTCCATGAGATCCTGCAGCGAACCGTACTCATCCACGATGCGCTCTGCCACACCGTCGCGCACAACGGATACGCGCGACAGGGTGCGCAGACCAAGCGGGGACATGACGGAGTCCTCGTCCAGATCCTCGAAGCCGAGGGCCATGGCGACCTTGCTGGGACTCGTAAGGTCCTGGGCCGACATCGAAGAAAACACCTGTCGCACGCGCTCGGCATTCTCCTCGGAAGCATCGGCCGCATAGTCGCGAATCATAAGGCTGTATTCGGTCTCCATACCGGCACCGGCGAGCTGCTCAAGCTGCATCTGCACGAGCTTTCCTTGATTGCCCAGCTTGGCGATGCAGTTCTGAAGCTCCACCTTGGCCTGCTCCATGATCTCGAAGCTCGAGAAGATGCTCGTGATATCGGCCAGCGTGACGTAGTCGTCCAGCTCGAGCGCCGTGAGGCGCAAAAGCGAGCGGTCGAGCGAGGAACGCGTGGTCTGCAGCGTGGAAACGAGCTGGTTCACCGAGCTCATGATCTCGGTCACCGGCTGGATCTGATAGGACTTGCCATCCACATAGACGTTCACCACGCCGCGGCGCTCGGACACCGAGATAATCGTGGCGTCGGTGAGCACGCTCATGCGGGCAGCGGTGCGATGACGCATGCCCGTCTCGTTCGTGGAAAGCGAGGGATCCGGATTGAGGTGGAAGTTGGCGCGCAGGATCTTGTTGAGCCCGCCGTCGATGACGATCGCGCCGTCCATCTTGGAGAGCTCGAAAAGTCGGTTGCTCGTGAAGGAAATGTTCAGCGGAAAGCCGTCGTTGCCGGCGGCAAGCACGGCCTCGGTATCGCCCACGCAGATGAGCGCGCCGATGTGGCCCGCGATGATCATGTCGAGGGCGGTCCTCAGCGGTTGCCCCGGGGCGGTGAGGCGAACGGCCTCTTTCATGCGCTCGTCGGTGCTTTTCTGTTCCACGGCGGACCTCCCTTGTCTCTCGCTCATTTTATTGTCGCACGAATCGCAGGGCCCTCTTCAGATTTGCAGAAAAGTTACGATGCCACCACGCCTGCGGAACGGAGGGGTCAAACAGGCGCGGTTGACGGCCGCGTCAGACGAGCCGACTGCAAAGCGGCCAGCCGGAAATCTATCCGACTGACCGCTCGAGGCTCGCAATTTCACATGACTCAGTGCGCGCAAATGGCTCAGTGCGCGCCGGCACCCGATTGGATGAGGCCACCGGAGGTGCTCGCGGTGCGCGGGGCGCTCGTGGAGCGGCGCGGCGCCGAGGCGTCAAAACCCGCACCGAGCTCACCGATCGCACGAGGAGCGGGGATTTCGCCGGCAACATGGGTGAACACAAGCTCGCCGTCGGCAAGGTCGCACTGGACCGTATCGCCCGCGGACCACTCGCCCGCCAGCAGCTCCTCGGACAGCGGGTCCTCAATGAGGCGCTGGATGGCACGGCGCAGCGGACGAGCGCCATTGGTGAGATCGGTGCCCTCGCGCACGATCTTGTCGAGCGCGGCGTCGGTCACCACGATATTCATCCCGTTGGCGATCAAGCGCTGGCGCAGGTCGTCGACGAGCAGCTCGGCGATGCGCGTGAGGCTCTCCCCGGCGAGTTTCTGGAACACCACGATATCGTCCACGCGGTTGATGAACTCGGGGCGGAACAGGCGCTTGAGCTCTCCCATCGCACGGCCGCGAATCTCGTCGGCGGTAAGACCGGCCTCGCCCGTGGTGCCAAAGCCCACGCTCGAATCCTGTGCGATCTCACGGGCTCCCACATTGCTCGTCATGATGACGACCGTGTTGCGGAAGTCCACGGTCTTGCCCTGGCTGTCGGTCAGGCGGCCCTCGTCGAGCACCTGCAGCAGGATGTTGAAGATATCGGGGTGCGCCTTCTCTATCTCGTCGAACAGCACGACCGAGTACGGATTGCGGCGAACGGCCTTGGTGAGCTGGCCTCCCTCCTCGTGACCCACGTAGCCCGGGGGCGAACCGATGAGCTTGGAGACCTCGTACTGGCTGCCGAACTCGGACATGTCGAAGCTGATGAGCGCGTCTTTGCTGCCGAACAGGTACTCGGCGAGCGTCTTGGCGAGCTCGGTCTTGCCGGTGCCCGTGGGGCCCAAAAAGATGAAGGAGCCGCCGGGACGGCGGGGGTCCTTGAGCGGGCTGCGGCTGCGCCGGATCGCCTTCGCGACGGCGGCGACCGCCTCGTCCTGCCCGATGATGCGCGTCTTGAGCGCGCTCTCGCAGGCGAGCAGGCGACGGCTCTCGTCCTCCGTGAGCGACGAGACGGGCACGCCCGAGGTCACCGAGACGATGTCGGCGATCTGGGGCACATCGATGACAACCGGACTCGCATCAAGCTCGGCGTTCCAGGCGGCGCGGGCCTCACCCAGAGCGATCTCGGCGGCCTGCTGCTGCTCTTTGGCCTCGGCGGCGCGGTTCATGTCGTCGGCGGCGCTCGCCTCCTCGACAGCGGCCTTGAGCTCGACCACGCGGGTCTCGGCCTCGCGCACGGACTCGGGCGCCTTGTTACGCGCGATGCGAGCGCGGGCGCCGGCCTCGTCGATGAGGTCGATCGCCTTGTCGGGCAGGAAGCGGTCCTGGATGTAGCGGGCCGAAAGGCTCGCCGCCGCCTCAAGGGCCGCCTGCGTGTAACGGACGTGGTGGTGCTCCTCATATTTGGGAGCGAGCTTGGCAAGGATCGCCACGGTGTCGGGCGCGCTCGGCTCATCCACGTCGATAGCCTGGAAGCGGCGCTCGAACGCCGGATCCTTTGCCAGGTACTTGCGGAACTCCTCGGCGGTGGTGGCACCGATGATCTGGAAGGCGCCGCGTGCGAGGACCGGCTTGAGCATGGAGCTCGCGTCGATTGAGCCCTCCGCGGAGCCCGCGCCGATCAGCGTGTGCATCTCATCGATGAACAAGATGATGTCGTCGGCCTCGGTGGCCTCCGCTATCACGCTCTTCAGGCGCTCCTCGAACTCGCCGCGATATTTTGCACCGGCCACCAGCCCGGGCAGGTCGAGCGTCCAGATGTTTTGACCCATGAGGTTCTCGGGGACGTTGCCGGCGGAGATCTCCTGCGCCAGGCCCTCGACGATGGCGGTCTTGCCCACACCGGGGTCACCCAGGATGAGCGGGTTGTTCTTGGTACGGCGAGAAAGGATCTCCATCATGCGGGAGATCTCCTTCTCTCGGCCGATGACCGGATCGAGCTTGCCCTCGCGCGCCTCCTGCGTGAGGTTGGTGCCGAACTGCGCGAGCACGCTCTCCGGCTTGCCACCGGTCTGGCCCTGCGCTCCGCCGCCGAAGAACGGCAGGCCCGCACCCGGACGACCGGAGCCGGCGCCCGCCAGGGGACGCTGCTTGCTCTGGTCCTTGGCCGTGAGCTTCTCCACGGCGCCGCGGACGCTCGCACCCGAGACGCCCAGACGACGCAGGATGTCCACGGCCAGGCCGTTGCCCTCGCTCACGATGGCGAGCAGCAGGTGCTCCGTGGAGACATAGGTCTGGTTGTTCTCGCGCGCCAAGCGGAAGCTCTTCTCCATCACCGAGATGACGAGCGGCGTGAATGCGAGCTTGGCGTCCTCGGGCTCGGGCTCCGAAGGTGCAGCCTTATGGATCTCGTTCAACTGCTCGAGAATGTCGTCGTACGTGATCTCGAGATCGCGCAGGGCCTCGGCCGCCACGCCCTCTTGCTCCTTGGCCAGGGCGAGCAGCAAATGCTCGGTGCCGACCTTGGAGGTCTTGAGCGCTCGAGCCTCCTCTTTCGCAAGCGACATGACCTTGCGCGCTCGATCGGTGAATCGGTCCAACATGCGTCTACCTCGTTTATGCTCGTGGCGTGTTATCGAAAAACGTGTACCCAATGGCGCACCATGATAACCGATTGAGGCCAAAACGCGACTTGTGGGGCGCGCCGCGAGCCATATGCCCCTGCATCTCCCAGCGTCTCCCCGCCCTTTGCAAACGGTAAAGGCCCCAATGGCGGGAAGGTGCCATTGGGGCCAGGGGCGCATATGTGCCACGGTACTGCTACACGATGGGCGAGATCCCCGAGAAGTGCAGGTACAGCGAGAGAACTGCCAAGATCACCACAACGACGGCGATGACTTTGTCGCTCGTGCGCGGGAGAACCGGCTTGCCACGGTCACGCTCGCCGATTGCATACACAACGATAGCCGGGGCGAATAGGATCGTCGTGATCATGACGCCCTGCAAACCGGTGGACCACACCAGGAAGAGCGTGTAGATAAATCCCAGCGTGCCAAAGATGCGGGCCGTCCTCACGCTGGGGGCATGTGGACTGTCCAGGTGCTCCTTCTTCCAACCGATCACCATGTAATACGCCGCGGAGCACACATACGGGATCAAAATCGTATTGACCGCGCACGTATAGAAGAACTGGTAGGTGCTCGAGGCAACCGCGGACAGAATGAGGAAGAGCTGCGTGATGCTCGAACTCACGAGAACGGTCACAACAGGGGCACCGGCCTTATTCGTCTTGGCGAACGCCAGCGGGAACGATCCCTGACGTGCAGCCTCGAAGGGCGTCTCGGATGCGATGATCACGTAGCCGAGCATGGCACCCACGAGCGACAGGATGACGCCGAGGTTGACGATTGCGGCACCCATGGGCCCGATGGCGTGCTCGAGAATGCCCGCCATGGATGGCGTGGCGAGCTGAGCCATCTCAGCCCGGGGCATGACGCCCAAAGACAGCATGGAGATGATGAAGTAGAGGATAAACACGGCTGCGAAGCCGAGGGTGGTGGAGCGGCCGACGTCGCGCACGTACTTGGCGCGACCCGAGATGACCACGGCGCCCTCGATGCCGGTGAACACCCACACAAGTGCGATCATCGTCGAAACCACCTGCGTACCGAAGTCCGGGCCGGCGGGCTCACCCCAGAAGTTATCCATAAAGATGCCCATGTCGAACTTGCCGAGCAAAATGATGGAAAGGACAAACAAACCGAGCGGGACGAGCTTGGCGAGCGTCACGATGGTATTGATGCCCGCGGCCTCCTTCACACCGCGCAACACAAGCGCCGTGAGTACCCACAAGAAGATGCTCGCGCACACGATGGACAGCACGTTATTTCCCGCACCAAACGCCGGGAAGAAATAACCGAGCGCACTAAACAGCAGCAGGGCGAAGCTGACATTGGACAGGCAGGCGCTGATCCAATAACCCCAAGCGGAGTTGAAACCCACATACTCGCCGAAACCGGCGGCGGCGTAGGCGTAGATTCCGCCCGTGAGGTCCGGACGCGCCTGGGACAGGCCGTTGAACACCATCATGAGCGCGAACACGCCGGCAAAGCAGATGAGCCACGAGATGATGACCGCACCGGTATTGGCGCCGCCGGCGGCCATATCTCCAGCCAGGGAAAAGATGCCGCCGCAGATGCTCGCCGTGATGACCATCATGGTCAGTCGGAACAGGTCGAGGCCGTTGGGGTCGATGATCTCCTCATTGATGGGACGTGCGTCCTTTACAGGAGCCTTGCTCATTGACGCCTCCTTTCGAGAGGACACGGCCCGGGGTCCCGTCCGCGCCTGAACGGGGGGACGCGGGCGGGACGGCCGGGCCGTAAAGGGGGATATCCGCTTAGAAACGCAGGGACATGCAGGAGAGTCCGCCGTCGACCTTGCGGTACTCGGAGGTGTCCACGACGAGGGTCTTGTAACCGAGGTCCTGAACGGCCTTGAGGACGGTCGGGTAGCCCTCGGCCACGATCACGGTTCCGTTGACCCAGATGCAATTGGCGCCGTAGGCCTCCTCCTCGGGAACGACGATCTTGTTGTAATCGGCGAAGTCGGGCTTGTCGATGAACTCGCCGGACACCAGCATGTTGTTGTCCTCGATGTAGTTCACGCCGGTCTTGAGATGCAGGACTTCCTCCAGCGGGACCTCGGAACCGGACAGGCCCCAACCCTCGAGAATCTCGCAGAACTGGCGGATGCCCTCCTCATTGGTGCGAGCGGATCGACCGACATAGAAGTGATCGCCGACCATCATGACGTCGCCACCATCGAGCGTGCCGGGGGCAACGATGTGCTTGACGTGCTCGTCATCGAAGAAGCGGCGAACGGCGGGCTCGATCTCGTCCTTCTCGCCGTTACGGGAGTCGGCGCCGGGATTGGTGATAATGGCGCCGCAGCGGGTAATCACCGCGGGGTCCTCGACAAAGACGCTGTCAGGATACTCCTCGAGTGCGGGCAGGACAGTGACGTCGACGCCGCACTGCTCGAGCGCGTGCTCGTAGTCGTAGTGCTCCTCGATGGCGCGCTCGTAGATGGGCTGGCCGAGCTCGGGGGCACTGGTGATG
The DNA here is from genome assembly GCA_900551665.1 of uncultured Collinsella sp. GTDB lineage: Bacteria > Actinomycetota > Coriobacteriia > Coriobacteriales > Coriobacteriaceae > Collinsella. The sequence goes on from URWW01000028.1 coordinate 8,314, forward strand.
CCATTGCAGAGGGACTTGCCGGGACGACGGACGATGACGTGGCTGAACTTGGTCATGATGACCCTCCTTTTGTGTATCAGGGGCTTCTCCCCTTTCGTTACCTTCATGCTACGTCGGTATTCCTTGTTTGTATATTGTATACAATCTGAACGGTTACTTTTCATCGGTGAGCGTTCGATTGCAGGCGTTTGTACATACTAGCTGTTACCTGCTATCTTTATAGGTATATTTAATTGTCGATACGTTTGCATACACAGTTAGTCTGTATACGATACGGAGGAGAGCGATGGTTGCCCTACAGCGCCCACTCAAGGAGCACGTATATGAATACATCGCCGCGCGCATCGAGTCCGGCGAGCTTTCCGCCGGCGACCGCGTAAGCGAACAGACGATTTGCGATGCCATGGGCGTTTCACGCACACCGGTGCGCGAGGCGCTCATCCAACTCGCAAGCGACGGCTACCTGGACAACCAACCGCGCCGCGGTTTCCGCGTACGGGGCTTCGATCGCCAGAACGCCATCGAGGTGTTCCAAATCATGGGCCCCCTGGACGGCCAGGCCGCGTATCTGGCCTGTCCCCTTCTCACGGAAGAAGATTTGGCGCAGCTCCGCTTCCACGTGGGTTCCATGGATCTCGCCATCGAAAGCGGCCTCATCACCAAATACGACGACATCCAACGCGAGTTTCACAGCGCCTATACGCGGCGATGCGGCAACGCGCGTCTCATTACGCTGATCGAGCAGATGGAGCGTTACTTCATCAAGCGCGATTACAGCGCTGTGGAGCAGGCCACCGCGCAAGAACTGCTGCGCAAGGCAAATGCCGAGCACCGTCGCATCCTCGAGCTGTTCGAGGCAAAAGATGCGGAAGGCGTGCGGAGCTACGTCCGCGATACCCATTGGAATATCGAGAACGCGCCGTTCACCGTGTGGTAAGGCCAGCATGCGACGCTACGGCGACGATCCGACGGGGACTCCCCCGCTTTGGCTTCGCTTTCACGAAGGCCATGTGAACAATAAGGCCCGCAGCGAACTTCATCGCTGCGGGCCTTTCGCATCCCTAGGGAAGACGGCTCAGTTTGCACCTGTCCCCAATTGAGACATTAGGCGGCGAGGCGCTTGAGCACGTCGACGAGCAGGGTGTAGAAACGCTCGGAGGAGGCGAGCTCCATGGACTCATCGGGCGTGTGAACGTCCTTCAGGGTCGGACCGACGGCGATGGCATCCAGGCCGTCGAGGGCCTCGGCGAACAGACCGCACTCAAGGCCGGCGTGGATGGACTCGATGCGAAGCTCGGCATCGAACAGCTCGCGGTAGCTCTCGAGGAAGACGTCACGCACCGGGGAGTGCTCGGCGTAGCTCCAGCCCGGGTACTCGAACTCGAACTTGACGTCGAAGCCCAGGACGTCGGCGAGGGTCTGCAGTCGATCCTTGAACTCCTCCTGCAGAGAGGTGATGGAGGAACGCGGAGACAGCAAGATCTTGGCCTCGTCATCGGACGTGGCGACAACGCCGATGTTGGAGGAGACGTCAACGGCACCGTCGGCCGCCAGGTTGCGGCGCATCACGCCGTTGGGGGCGAGGCGGATGGCGCGCACAAAGGCGAGGGCGGTGTCCTCGTTGATGGCCTCGACCCCGGCGTCATCGGCAATTGCGACATCGCAGGTGAAACCGGGGTCGTAGGTCTCGAGCTCGACGGCGACCTTCGCGGCGATTTCGCGGGCAAGCTCGGCGCCCGCCTCGGCAGCGGCGTGATCGGCGTAGACGAGCTCGGCCTTGCACTCGCGGTTGATGGCGTTGTCCTTGGTGCCGCCGTTGAAGCTCACCAGGGCAGGCTCACCAGCGATCATGAGGCGCTCGACGATGCGGGCCATGATGAGGTTGCCGTTGCCGCGCTCGAGGTGGATGTCGGCACCGGAGTGACCGCCAAGAAGGCCGGAGATCTCAAGCGTGAGGACGCTGCCGGACTTGTGCTCGCGCGTGATGGGTCGGGTGTAGGTAACAACGACGCCGCCGGCGCAGCTGACGGTGGCAACGCCCTCCTCCTCGGAGTCGAGGTTGATCATGGTGCGGGCGTCGATCTGGGACTTGTCGAGAGTCTCGGCGCCCACGAGGCCGGACTCCTCGTCGGTAGTGAAGACGCACTCGAGGGCCGGATGGGCCAGGGAGTCGTCATCGAGCACGGTGAGCATGAGCGCGACCGCAATGCCATTGTCGGCGCCCAGGGTGGTGCCGTTGGCGGTGAGGACACCGTCGGTCACCACGAGGTCGATGCCGTCCTTGGTGAAATCGTGCTCGACGGAGCCGAGCTTGTCGCACACCATATCGATGTGGCCCTGCAGCATGACGGCGGGCTTATCCTCGGCACCGGCGGAGGCGGCCTTCTTGATGATCACGTTGTGGACATCATCCTGATAGACCCACAGGCCGTGGTCCTTGGCGAACGCCACCAGGTAATCGCTGATCTGCTTCTCGTTGCCGGACTCGCGCGGGATGGCGCTGATCTCCTCGAAGTAATGGAACAGCTTGGCGGGCTCATAGCCGGTGATCTTGTAGTCCATGGGTGCCTCCTTGGCGCATCTGGTACGGACATTAGGCATACGACTTATATATTCCCAGAGTTCAGCCGAGGAAACCAGTCCGCACTCGACGAGAGGCCCCTCGCTCACGTCCGACGGGCGAAATCGGCCCCAGCCAGCGTTGGGGCGACCGCAACCAGCCCCGGTCCGGCTGCAGCCGACCCCATCCTTCATCGAGACATAACAAAAGTCACGTTTCCAGGGGCGGAAACGTGACTTTCATTTGACTTCGGTCGGCGTTCGGAGGCCATTCGGCACCCAGAGCCAACCTCAAGTATCCGGCGTCAGCCTCAATTTAGGGACTGTCCCTAAATTGAGTTGTGGGGACTGTCCCAGAATTGGGGCAACCTACAGAGGGCCATCGTTCGTCAGAACGACGAAACCAATCTAGTAGAGCTTGGCGCCGGCCGGAATGGAGTCGTCCACGATCAGAACGTTGAGGCGCTCGGGGGTCTCGTCGCCCTCGGCCTCGGCGTGCACGGCGGAGATGATCATGCCGCAGCTGGGGATGCCCATCATCTTGCGCGGGGGCAGGTTGGTGATGGCGATGAGCGTCTTGCCGATCAGGTCCTCCGGCTCGTAGTAGTCATGAATACCGGAAAGAATCGTGCGGTCGGTGCCGCTGCCGTCGTCCAGGGTGAAGTTCAGCAGCTTCTTGGACTTGGGAACGGCCACGCAGTCCTTGACCTTCACGGCGCGGAAGTCGCTCTTGGCAAAGGTGTCGAAATCGACGAAATCCTCGAACAGCGGCTCGACGACCACCTTGGAGTAGTCGTTCGTGGGCTTAGCGGGCACAAGGAACGGGCTCGCGGCACCCGCGGCCTCGGCCATCTGCGCGGCCTTGGCGGCGGCAGCGCCGGACTTGGAGCCCTTCTCGGGCTTCATGTGCGGGAACAGCAGGACGTCGCGGATGGACGTGGAGTTGGTGAGCAGCATGACCACGCGGTCGATGCCGATGCCGATGCCGCCCGCCGGGGGCATGCCGTACTCGAGGGCGCGCACGTAGTCCTCGTCGTACTCCATGGCCTCGTCGTCGCCGCCAGCCTTCTCCTCCATCTGCGCGGCGAAGCGCTCGGCCTGGTCGACCGGGTCGTTGAGCTCGGAGAACGCGTTGGCGTACTCGTGCGCGGCGATGAAGAGCTCGAAGCGGTGCGTGAGGCGCGGATCGTCCTCGTGACGCTTGGCCAGCGGGGAGACCTCGACGGGGTAATCCACGACGAAGGTCGGGTTGATGAGAATGGCCTCGCCAAGCTCGTCGAACAGCTCGGCGATGAGCTTGCCGGCGGTCCACTCGGGCTTGTACTCGATGTCGTGCTCGTCGCAGGCGGCGCGAAGCTCCTCGACGGGCGTATCGATGGTGATGGTGCGACCCAGCACCTCGGAGACGACGTCGGTCATGGGGCGGGACGGCCACGGGGAGAACAGGTCGATGGCCTGGCCCTGGTAGTCGATCATGCCCTCCAGGCCGATGGCACGCGCGGCAGCCTTGATGACACCCTCGGCGAGCTCCTTCATGCCCTCGAGGTCGGAGTAGGCGCGATAGGCCTCCATAGTGGTGAACTCAGGGTTGTGCGTGAGGTCCATACCTTCGTTGCGGAAGATGCGGCCGATCTCGAACACGCGCTCATAGCCGCCCACGAGCAGGCGCTTGAGATGCAGCTCGGTGGCGATGCGCAGGTAGTTCTCCTGGTTGAGCGCGTTGAAGTGCGTGATGAACGGCTTGGCCGTGGCACCGCCCTGGATGGACTGCAGGATGGGGGTCTCGACCTCCATGTAGCCGTTGTCCTCCATGTAGCGGCGGAAGGCGGAGACGATGGCGGAGCGCTTGCGGAAGGTCTCGCGCACATCCTCGTTCACGATGAGGTCGACGTAACGCTGACGATAGCGGGTCTCCTTATCGGAGAGGCCGTGGAACTTCTCGGGCAGCGGGCGGACCGCCTTGGAGAGCAGCTGGGCGGTACGCGGAGCGACGGAGAGCTCGCCGCGCTTGGTGCGCGTCACCTGGCCGGTGGCCTGGACGATGTCTCCCATGTCGAGTTTCTTCAAGACCTCCCAGGACTCCTCCTCCACGTCGTTCACGCGGCAGAAGAGCTGAATGTCGGCCGAGGGGTCGCGCACGACGATGAACATGATCTTGCCCTGACCGCGCTTGGCCACGACGCGACCGCCGATGGTGACGGTCTCGGGGGCGACCTCCTCGTTGGCGAGATGCTCACAACGGTCGAGCAGGTCGGCGGCGTGATCGGTCACGGAAGAACGCTCCGGGTAGGGATTCTTGCCGGCAGCGTACAGGGCGGCGCGGTCGGCGAGGCGGCGGGCGCGCTCGTCGTTCAGGATGTTGGCGGGCTCGGCGGCTTCGAGGTTCTCGGCCATCTCGGTGACTCCTCTCGTGGTGCCGGACCGTGGCCCGGCTGTTCTTCGGCACGGCAATCGCTCATCAAGCGTACCGTGAAGGGGCTTCAAACGAAAACCGCCCCCTGGCGCCATGCGGCGTCAAGGAGCGGAGTTGCGCGCTAGGATTCGAACGAACCCTAGCGCGAGATCTTGGCGATGGTGTAGACGCGCGTCTTGCCGTTTGCAAGCACGACCTCGACGCTCTCGCCCTCACCGTGACCGATGATGGCACGACCGACCGGGGACTCGTTGGAGATCTTGTGCTCGAGAACGTTGGTCTCGGTGGTACCGACGATGGTGAAGTCGGAGGCCTCGCCCTCGCCGTCGATCAGCGTGACGACGCTGCCGATGGAGACGATCATGCTGGAGCCGGCAACGGCATCCTGAGCGTTGGCCAGGGTGGCGCGGATCTCGGCGATGCGGGCGGCATTGCGAGCCTGGTCCTCCTTGGCGGCATCGTACTCGGCGTTCTCGGAAAGGTCGCCGAATGCACGGGCCTCTTTGATGTGCTCGACGATCTCACGGCTCTTCTCGCCCTCGAGATACGCGAGCTCCTCCTCGAGCTTCTTGCGGCCCTCGGCAGTCAGTACGATCTGGCTTACGTCCATGCGACGATCCCCTCTTAGCGTGTGTGTGCAGAAATAACAGCAAAGCGACCGGCGAACCCTAGCGGGTCAACCGGCCGCGATCAACCCTTGTGTACGCGGGTTACTCGGCGTCCTTGGCGGCCGCGGCTTCCTTCTTGGCCTTGGCCTCGGCGAGCTGAGCCTCGAGCTGGGCGACCTCGTCGTCCTCCTCGACGACCTCGGCCTCCTCGGCCTGCTGCTCGTCGTCACCGGACATGCCCTCACGGATGTTCTTGACCGTCTTGCCCAGGGACTTGCCGAGCTTCGGCAGGTTCTTAGGGCCGAAAATCAGCAGGGCGACGATGAGGATGACAACCCACTCAAAACCTTTAGGGAACATACCATTTCCTCCAGAAACTTTCCGTTTGGCGTGACATGCGCGATATGCGCCGCGCGCTAGCTCGAAAGAGTATAACCCGCCATCACGGCTCTGCACAACATCTGACAATTCTACACGGGCAACGGGCCCGTTCGGTTAAGAGTCGGTAAGCGGCGTATGGGGTATTTTTGGACCTGCCGGAAGATATTCCTCCCCGCATCATGTATGGCGACGAACGCGACGGCGGTGGCGAACGCAGGCTACGAAAGCAACGCGATGCCGAACTTGCGGACAGCGAATTCATGTGCGGACGGTCACCCATGATCACGGGCGGAGGTTTGCCCGCAGATACGCAAAAAGGGCCGCCCGAAGGCGACCCTTTGCAATGCAATGGTCGGGTTGACTGGATTTGAACCAGCGACCCCCGCGTCCCGAACGCGGTGCTCTACCAAGCTGAGCCACAACCCGTAGCTCGGTTATAGTATCAGAAGATTTCTTCCAATGCTAGCCCACAGCGATAAAAGGTCCACTTTTTTCCATCTTCGCAGCTTGGGCCCACCATCCGTGCTCTTTCATAGCGGCAATACCGATTTTTTCGGCCGCCATCTGCGTTTTGCAGACGGCAAAAACGGTGGCACCTGATCCGCAGACATCGACGGCGCGGACGTCCGGCTGCTCGCGCAGCCAATCGAGAATCTCGCCGATTTCGGGGCACAGCTCGCGCGCCACCGGGGCGAGATTGTTCGAGACATGCTCGAAGATGGCATCCTCGTCGTGGGCGCGCATGGCGTCGAGCATGGGCTCGAGCTCGCCCGCGGGCACCGGGCTCTCGTCGAAGCGACGATAGGCCTCGACGGTGGAAACGCCGTCCGTCATGGGCTTGACCAGCGCGACCGGGGTGCCGGTGAGAGGTCGGAACATCTCGCGCATCGTATCGCCGCGGCCGTCGAGGTGCGCGGGCGGGCCGTAGAGGAAGAACGGGACGTCGGCGCCGATCGAGCGCGCCACCGCGTCGATGCGCTCGTCGCGCGGGTCGACGCCCCAGTAGCGGCAGATGCCCATGATGGTTGCGGCGGCATCGGTGGACGGGCCGCCCAGGCCGGCGCGGATGGGGATGTGCTTATCGATGAGGATCGCAAAATTCGGCTCGCGGCCAAAGGCCTCCCCCATCGCGACGGCGGCCCTATAGGCGCTGTTGCTCTCCTGCGGGAAATCGGCCTCCGGAACCGTCTTGACCATGAGGCGATCGGACGGCGCGATGGCGAGGGTATCGGCGATGTCCAGCGTCGTCATGACCGTATCGACACCGTGGTAGCCCTCCTCATCCGTCTGCTCGTGAACCCCCAGATAGAGGTTGATCTTCGCCGGGGCAGTGATGAGCATGAAACGGCCCTGGGGGGCTTCGGCGCGGACGCCAGCCGCGCGAAGCGGGTCGAACGCGGGGTTCGGCGCGGGCATTTAGTGCTCCTCGAGCTGCGTGCCGAGCGGGGTGAAGATATGCTCGCCGGTCTCGGGATCGAACAGCTCGACGGTGCCGGTCAGAACGTCGACGTACTGGTACGACTGACGCGACTTGCGGCCGCGACGCTCATCGACCTCAATGATGAAGACGGCAGGATGCACGTTCTTGATGACACCCATGCGCTCGATGACGCGGGTGCGGCCCATATTGGCCTTGACCTTCACGCGGTCGCCGACCATCCCGGTCAGCTTCTCCTGGATCTCCGCGACGTGATTGACTTCCATCTCTTCCATGCTATGGCCTCCAGCAGGGCGCCGTATAGACAGAATGCGCCCAAGATAGACAAACGCGTTGGAGTATAGCAGGGAGACGAGGTCTTTCTCAAGGCCGCCTCGGACATGGGCCCAGCGCATCGGACATGAGCCCAGGATTGACCATGCCGATAAAAGATCGCCTATGGATTTCTTCCAATCGGGGACTGCGAAAAGGAGGAATTCCATAAGCGATCCGATTCGGGCATGAGCGGTCGCAAGCTATCGCGTCGTGGCGCCCACGCCTGCTCTTCATTCGAATTAGAGCTCGTCGGTGTCGAGGACGATGGTGAAAGGCCCGTCGTTCACCAGCTCGACCTGCATATCGGCACCAAAACGGCCCGTCTGGACACGCCCCACGTCAGCACGGACGAGGTCGACGAAGTACTCATAGAGCTCGGTGGCCTGCGCCGGTGGCGCGGCCTCGACAAAGGAGGGGCGACGGCCCTTCCTGCAATTGGCGAACAGCGTGAACTGAGAGACCACCAGGACCTCGCCGCCCACATCGGGAAGCGAGAGGTTCGTCTTGCCCTCCTCGTCGTCGTTGATGCGCAGGGCGAAGATCTTGCTCCAGAGCTTGTCCGCCTCTGCTCGGGTGTCGGCATGACCGACGCCGAGCAGAATCAGATACCCGGCGCCGATCTTGCCCACAACGTCCCCGGCGATTGTCACGCTCGCGCGCTCAACGCGCTGAATGACGGCGCGCATGGGCTAACACTCCTGCGCTTGAGTGCCACCCACAGTCGTGAGCTGAGCGGACAGGTCTTCGAGCGCGTGGAAGCGATGGCTGATGGCGTTCTTCTCCTCGGGCGTGAGCTCGGCCATGGTCTTGCCGGGCGTATCGGTGGGCAGGAACAACGGGTCGTATCCAAAGCCGAAGCGCCCGCGACCCTCGCGCGCGATCATGCCCTCGCAGGCCCCCGTGCCCGTGAGGACGCAGCCGGAGGCGTCGATGAGCGCCACAACGCTCATGAAGCGTGCCGTACGATCGGCGTCCGCCACCTCCTGCATCTTGTCGAGGAGCTTGGCGTTGTTGGCCTCGTCATCACCATGAGTGCCGGCGTAGCGCGCAGAGTAAACGCCGGGCTCGCCGTTGAGCGCATCCACCACCAGGCCGGAATCGTCGGCGATGGCCGCCAGGCCCGTCGCCGCGACGGCGGCCTCGGCCTTGATGATCGCGTTCTCGACAAACGTGGTGCCGTTCTCCTCAGGGTCTTCGAAATCCCCCAACTGGCCGAGCGCCACAAACCGAACGTCGGGCAAGACCTGGCTCAAGATCGCCTCGATCTCGGTCAGCTTATGGGCGTTGCCCGTGGCGACCACGATGGTGCGCTTGGGGTCCAGGGTCTCGATGTCGATCTTCTCTAGTGCCATTGGGGGCCTTCCTTCTCGATGTGTAATTGGGGACGGGTGCGTTTTACACATCCCCTGCGGCCCGTGCGAACCGCAGGCGAGCCGCCTCGCCGATGTGCAAAACGCACCCGTCCCCAAATGCACATCGGCAAAACCCGCTAATCGCGGAAAGCAGTAACCTCGTTTTGCAGGTCGATGAGCTGTTTGATGCCCAGCTCACCAAGGTCGAGCAGGCGGTTCAGGCGGGCGCGGTCGAACGGCGTCTGCTCGCCGGTGCCCTGGATCTCGATGATCTCGCCGGCATCCGTGGCCACGAGGTTCATGTCGACCTCGGCATGGCTGTCCTCGGAGTAGTCGAGGTCGAGCAGCTCACAACCGTCCACCAGACCCATGGAAACGGCGGCAACCTGGCCCGTCAACGGCAGGCGGGCGATCTTGCCGGCCTCGACCCAGGCCATAAGTGCGTCGTGCAGGGCAACCCATGCGCCGGTGATGCTCGCCGTGCGGGTCCCGCCATCGGCCTGGATGACATCGCAATCCACGGTGACCGTGTGCTCGCCCAGGGACTTCATGTTCACAACGGTGCGCAAGCTGCGACCGATCAGGCGCTCGATCTCCATGGAGCGGCCCTTGCGGTTGTTCGTCTCACGGCGCGTACGGCGATTGGTCGAAGCGGGCAACATGGCATATTCCGCGGTGACCCAGCCCTGATGGCTCGCCTTGCGCCAACCGGGCACACCCTCTTCGATGGTGGCGGCGCACAGCACCTTGGTGTCGCCGAACTCGACCAAGCAAGAGCCCAAGGCGTGCTTCATCACGTCGCGGGTGAGGTTGACCGTGCGCATCTGGTTTGCCGCGCGACCATTGGCGCGGTCGATCATCATATGTTCCATGGAACGTGTTCCTTTCAGAAGTGGTATTGAACGCCGGGCGGCCCAGCTTCTCGTCCGCGGTCCCCACGGGCGATTGGGGCCTGCCCTCGAGATGAGAAAAACGAGCAATTGGGGGGCAGGCACCAATTGAGACGTTACAGACCGCGAAGCTCGTCGAGTGAGATGTGCTCGATGCTCTTGAGGGGCTGCCCGAAGATGAAGCTACCCGCAGCAGCGAACTCGGCGATGTTATCCGAGGTCGTGGCAAAGCGGTGCTCCGGCTGCGCCGTCTGAGGGGCGAGCAGGTCACGGCGGCTCAAGATGTCCTCGAGCTCACGCGTCGTCTCCTCCGCCGAGGACACCACGCGCACATCGGGACCGAGTGCATGGCGAATCGGACCGGCCAGCAAGGGGAAATGCGTGCAGCCGAGCACCACGGTGTCCACCTGCGCGCCGCCGTTGATGATGGGCGCGAGTGTGCGCTCGACCTCCACGCGATTCTCGAGCGTGTCGAAGATGTCCCCATTTTGCAGCCAGCGCTCCTGCAGGTGGGCGCCGGTGGCGAGCTCATGCTCGACGATCTCGACAAAACTCGGGGCGGGGCATCCGTACACATCCACGCCCGCATCCAGATCCTGGATGGCGCGCGTGTAGGCGCCGGTTCGAACGGTGAGCGGCGTGGCGAGCACACCGACCTTGCGCGTACGCGTGGAGTTGATGGCGGCGCGTGCGCCCGGCGCGATCACACCGATCACCGGCACGGGCAGCACCTGCTGAGCGATGCGCAGACCCGCCGCGGTGGCAGTGTTGCACGCGATCACCATGATCTTGACCTCGTGCTCGGCGAGCCACCTGCCCGCCTGCAGCACAAAGGAGCGCACCTCCTCCTCGGGACGCACGCCGTAGGGGCACCGCTTGGTATCTCCCACGTAGTAAATCGACTCATGCGGCAGCGAGGTGGCGATGCACCGCGCAACCGTGAGACCGCCCAATCCGGAGTCGAACACGCCGATGGGGCGCTCGCAATCTCTCATGGTTCCTCCCGTCATGCGCTTTCGCACCTATGCGCGGACCGCCAACAGGGCCTTCGCCATATACCCCCAGCCCTCGACGACCTTGCCGCGCGTGAGGTAGACGTTATCGTTCTCAGCGATGAGCGCAGGCGTGGCGGGGTCCTTGAGGGCGTTCTCCACGCACACAAAGGTTCCCACGTACGGGGCGGCGAGGAAATCGGACTCCGAGTCGCCGATGGCGAGGGTCTCCGAGCGGTCGATGCCGCGAAGCTCGCAGAAGCGCTCGATGCCGCGACCCTTGTTAAGGCCGGCGGGCATGATATTGAACGCGCGGCCGGGGCCGTCCTCGCCAAGCTCCAACGTGGTGGGCTTGGAGACATGGGTCAGGTAGCCGTTGTTGCCCCACACCAGGCCGAGGCCGGCGACGTCGATCATCGCCTGGGCCTCCTCATCGGGCACCTCGCCGCGCATGCCGACCGTGACCTCGCGGTATTTGATACCGTTTGCCATGTCGTTGTGATACTCGATACGACCGGGCCAGCGGTCGATGATGCCCTGGCAGACGCCCGCTTGCTCAATCACCTGATGCGGGGTGAGGCCGCAATCGGGGTCGTAGGGCATGTCCCCGGTGAAGTACTCCCACTTGTTCGCCTTGAGGTCGAGCATGAGCAGGCCGCCCATCTCGCCGATGTAGGAGTTGAAGCCCAGGATGCGCGAATCCTCGTGCATCATCACGCGAGCGCGGCCGGAGCACGGAATGATCTCGATGCCGGCGCGCTTGAGAGCCACGATGGCCTCGACGAGTGCGGTGCTCGGGTTGCCCTCGTTATCCGAGAGAGCGCAGGAGCCAGGCGCCAGCATGGTGGCGTCAAGGTCGGTGAAGACGTACTTCACGCGGCCGAGCTTTTCACGCAGCTCGCCTGTGGGCTCGGCGGGAAGGACGGGGTAGTTCGAGAGGTCGAAGTCGCTCATAGCAGCCTTTCTCGCGACGAAGGTTCTTCCTCACCATCATAAACAAAACGATCAGCCCGAAGTGAGCAACCCGAGCTCCTCCGCACGGCCGCGATAAAACTCGAGGTTTATAGGCCCTCCCGCGAGCGCGGCACACGAATCGAGCGCGGCGATGGCAAGGTCCAAGGACGATTCGAAGTTGCCGTGCGTTGCGAGCTCACGAAGCGCGCAGTCGAAATACGTTACATCCCTGCTCACGGGCATTCCGTCGGCGACCACCCTCAAACTGGCATCGTCTGCAAGCATGCGACGCCATATTTCGCGCATACGAGAAGCGTCGAGTGGGCAGGCACGCGCGAGAAGCTCCCGCATTGCAGCACCGACCGCATCGATATCCCGTAAAACCCCTTCCGCATCGACTTCGATATGCGAAATCGGCACACCTTGCGGCGCCAACGACGCCATATAGCATTCCCCCAGCACATCAGACGGCTTTCCCGTGGACCACAACCTCAGCTCGTCCGCAGCCTCAACGTGCAATGGGAATTCTCGAGAACTGCGCTCGCAAAGAAATGACGGATCGACATGGAGCCTGCTCAGCTCCCTGCTGCGCACATCGAAGCTCATGTCAGCAAGGGACCCGAATGTCAAATCATCGCAAAGCAACTCTATGTGAGGCAGATCAAGCTGAAACACGTTTTTGACGAGCTTCAGCGCCGCATACGCATTCCCATCAAAACAAACATCCACACGCATATCGACTCACGCAAAAAAGGTTTTTGATCCACTGTAATAAAAATCAATTCCGCTAAGCGACACAGCTTCTTCGGCTGGGCTGTCTGAGGCAAACACCGGAGCTAGAAGTACGCCGAGCCCGATCGGCAGAAGGAATAGCAAAACCAGCGAAAACCGTCCAAACATAGCGACGCCCCCTTTTGTCAACGCGCACATTGCTTGCAGATTACCAGCGACAATTGATCATTTCGGCCTGAATGGGCGAATGGTAGATGCGTAGCCTTGTACGGCTCCCCGCATCCATGACGAGATTGCATCGGCCCGATTGTCGCACCGCTTCCTCAGCCCCGCGCCCCGAACGGGGTTCGAATCCACCAGCTCCGCGCCCCGAACGGGGCTCGAATCCACGCACGCTAAACAAAAACGCGAGGGCGACACGGCCCTCGCGTTCACATTCCTTGGTGGGCGATGAGGGATTCGAACCCCCAGCCTTGTGCGTGTAAAGCACCTGCGCTAACCGTTGCGCCAATCGCCCGTGGGAGCAGAGTATAACGGAATTCCCCCGCCCGACCCTCTCTCCCCAGCGAGATATAACCAAAATCACCAAATCGATGCCCATGTTGTGACTTTGAGTATGTCTCGGCGAATCAAATCGGGGCGACCTTCTCAGATTGTCAAAGCACGGGAGGCACATCAGTGCCTGTGGACATCAGCCAATTCGGCTGTGGAAAACTCCGCATCCGTCGCGCGCCCACCCGCCGTATTCAACCACCCGCCGAATTGTACATGCACCCCCACCGCACATCACCTGCGCGGTCAGTTTTCGGTTTGAAAGGGGGCAGGCTCACCCTCCCCCATCCAGCAGTACGGTTGACATGACCGAACATGTACGCCGGCTGATTTCAATCCCTGCGACGGCACTGGAGGCAATCGATGAAACTGAGAGGGTGATGCTTCTGGGCGAGATTGCCAACAATCTATCTGTTCGCCTCGATCGGGCGGAGGCACAGGGGCTGTGGCTAACCCCCGTGGGCCATGCTGAGGAAGTCTTGCTGCGTCGCCGATTCGCAAAGGGCGAGCTAGCGTCCCCCTTCAGAGGGATGTACGCACGGTGCAGCACGTTCGAAACCGCTTCTATTCGAGAGCGGACCATCCGCACGATCCGCACGCTCGGGCTCCTGCATCCCAGCTGGGTGTTCTGCGGATACTCGGCGGCCGTGATCCACGGGCTCCAGGTGCCGAACGCCGTTCTCTGCTCCGTGCATTATTGCGCCAACGGAACGAGCCAACGCGGGTCCCCACTCGTCCGGCATCACCTTCGGCTCGCCCCTCAAGACATCGTGTTGAATACGGGGGTGTGCGTCACCTCGCTGCGGAAAACGCTCGTCGACTGTCTTTGCACTTCCGACTTTCGCGTGGGGCTGGCAATCACCGACTCCGCAATCCATTGGGAATTGGCGGGCAAGCGCGAGATCGAGTGCTGGATTGAAAAGGACGGCAAGGGGCGGCGAGGCATTCGGCAGGCTCGCGAAACCGTCGCATGGGCGGACGGGCGAAGTGAGAATGGTGGGGAATCGATTGCACGCGCGACGATGATCGAGCTCGGCTTCGTTGCCCCGTACCTGCAAGTCGAGGTTTTCGATCCAATGGAGCCGGACAACCCCAAACGCGGAGACTTTGGTTGGCAGCTTGAAGACGGAAGCTGGGTCATCGGAGAGCTCGACGGGCTCGGCAAATATCGCACGGGCGGCGTCGCCGGCACGCGAAACGGTCTTGATGCGGTAATACGCGCGCTTGCAGCGGAACGACGCAGGGAGTCCCACCTTTGTCTAAGCGGCTTCAAAATCGTCAGATTCAGCATGCGAGACGTGCTCGACACGGCGTATTTCGAACGACTGCTAACCGCCGCCGGCGTTCCCCGACGCGAGGAGCCGTCAGATTAGCGAAATGCAATCAAAGTCACGAAAAGAGCCCCCGATACGTGACTTTGGTTATACCTCGAGGGCAGACGGCCCAGCCGGAACCCCGCGACGGCCCAGTTGGGGCTCCGCAGCGACGACGGGCCGGCCAGGGCCCCGCGGCGGCCCAATACAAGAGAAGCCCGATGGCAACCGAGG
>URWW01000029.1 GCA_900551665.1 uncultured Collinsella sp.
CCACCCCCGAGTCTCCCGATCTGTGGCGCCATCTGCGCAACACGGTCGATTCCGGCAGGCGCCAGATGGTGATGGAGGTGTCCAGCCAGGCGCTCAAGTACGATCGGGTCCTGGGGCTGCGCTTCGACATCGGCTGCTTTCTGAACATCGGCCGCGACCACATCTCCGGAGTCGAGCACGCGGATTTCGAGGATTACTTCAGCTCCAAGCTGCGCCTGTTCGAGCAGTGCGGAACTGCGGTCGTCAACCTTCGCACCGACCATGTGGAGCGCGTGCTGGAGGCGGCTGCCGCTGCCGATCGTCTGGTCACATTCGGCGTCGACGATGAGGCGGATGGCCGCCGGGTTCGCGCGGGCGCTTCGGGGGAGGGGGCCCGTGATGCGGATTACATCGCGGAGCGCGTGGCTCCCACGGCACGCGGCCTGGCATTCGACGTGCGCGAGCGCGGGTCGGAACGTGTCGAGCACATCGAGCTCGGCATGCCCGGGCTTTTCAACGTCGACAACGCTCTGGCCGCGATCGCGATGGCGCGCCAGCTCGGCGTGGGGTACGACGCCATCGCGCGGGGGCTTGGGGAGTTGAGGGTCCCCGGCCGCATGGAGCTGGTTCCCTCCGTGGACGGACATGTGCTGGCGATCGTCGATTACGCCCATAACGAGCTGTCTTTCGAAGCCCTATTCTCCTCCGTCAAGGCGGAGTATCCCGAGCGCCGCGTGGTCGCCCTGTTCGGTGCGCCCGGCGGAAAGGCCCATGAGCGCCGCGAGGCCCTGCCGCGCGTCGCCGGCGCCTATGCCGACCATATCGTCTACACCGAAGAGGATCCGGCCCACGACCGTGTGGAGGACATCTGCTCCGAATTGGCGTCCAACACGCCCGATGGCGTCTCATACGAGGTGATTTTGGATCGAGAGGAGGCCGTCGCCCGGGTCCTCGAGACCGCTTTGGAGGACGACCGCCCCTCCGTCGTCCTGCTTCTCGCCAAGGGCGACGAGACCCGTCAGCACCGTGGAGACGAGTACCCGGAGGTCAAGAGCGACTTGGCGCTCGCTCGCGAGATACTGGGCGCCTAGCCCGTCGCTCGAACGGCGGAGCACCTGAATCGGGCGCCCTCGCTCTCGGGCCGGCTTCAGGCCGTACAATTGTAAGTGCACATCAGCCGGCAAGAGAAAGAGGGTCTCATGGCCACCGAGAGCGCCGCATCCAACACGCCCGCCAAGGTCTACTACACCAACCTGCGCACGCACGGTCGCGAGAGCCAACTCGATAAGCTCAAACGGCTCATCCGCCGGGCGGGGATCGAGCAGATCGACTTCGAGAACAAGTTTGTCGCCATCAAGATTCACTTCGGCGAGCTGGGCAACCTGTCGTTCCTGCGGCCCAACTACGCCCGGGCCGTTGCGGACGTGGTCAAGGAGCTGGGCGGCAAGCCCTTCCTCACCGACTGCAATACCCTGTATGTGGGCAGCCGCAAGAACGCGCTCGAGCACATCGACTGCGCATATCAGAACGGCTTCACGCCGTACGCCACCGGTTGCCAGGTCATCATCGCAGATGGCCTCAAGGGCACCGACGAGACGCTCGTCCCGGTGAAAAACGGCGAGTACGTGCGGGAGGCGAAGATCGGCCATGCACTCATGGACGCCGATATCGTGATCTCGCTCACGCACTTCAAGGGGCACGAGCAGGCGGGCTTCGGCGGTTGCATGAAGAACCTCGGCATGGGCGGCGGCAGCCGTGCCGGCAAGATGGAGCAGCATGCGGCGGGCAAGCCGAGCGTCGCGCCCGACCTGTGCGTAGGCTGCCATGCCTGCGAGCGCATCTGCGCCCACGGCGCCGTGAGCTTCCCCGACGCGCGCGAGCGCGAGCTCAAGAACGGAAAGGTCGTCGAGACCGCCGTCGCGCGCATCGACCACGACCGCTGCGTGGGTTGCGGACGCTGCATCGGCGCGTGCAACCAGGACGCCATCGAGCCCGATTACGATGCCGCGGCCGATGCGCTCAACTGCAAGATCGCAGAGTACACGCAGGCCATCGTCCAGGACCGTCCGAGCTTCCACATCTCCCTCGCCATCGATGTGAGCCCTAACTGCGATTGCCACGCCGAGAACGACACGCCCATCGTGCCCGACATCGGCATGTTCGCGAGCTTCGACCCCGTCGCGATCGATCAGGCCTGCATCGACATGGCGCTCGCCATGCCCGCGATGCCCGACACCGTGCTGACCGAGATGCGTGCCAAGCTCGAGGCGGCGGGCGAGGTGCCGGAGTACTGTCGGCACGACCACTTCAACATGACGCATCCGGACACCAATTGGCGCTCCATGATCGAGCACGGCGAGAAGATCGGTCTGGGCACGAGCGAGTACGAGCTCATCGTGGTGAAGTAGCTCGGGTGCTTGGTGCCTGGGACTTGGAGTTTGGGATTCGAACCTTCAAACTGGGATTTGGAAACACGAGAATGGTCGCGATTTGCCAGGCTGCGGCAGCGTGGCATTTTGCGACCATTTCTTTGCTTGCTGGCAGATGGAAATGGTCGCAATTATCCTGGCTGTTGCACAGTGGCAATTCCCGACCGCTTTTCGATGGCAGGGCACATGATAATGGTCGTAATTCACCAGACTGATACACGGTGGTGGATTGCGACCGTTTTGTTGAACCTGATTCGACTATAAAGTGCCGTCTGCCGTCAAATAAAGGACTCTCGCCGATTGATTACAGGGTGTCAGTAAATAGTTATACCAATCTAAGCTGGGCGGTCAGTTTCTGGTTAGATAAGGGATAGAAGAATAGTCCACACTTCCTGGTACGGTTGATGTTCAGTCAGCTGTCGGCGTATAAGCCGAAGCCGTGATTGCCAAAAGGGAGGGTTGGAAATGAGTGAAAAAAATGACAATGAGATAGGACAATTGCTAGACGGAGCCGAACGGGCAGGCCGCTGCCTATTCGCGCCTGAAGGCGCCTTGCGCCGTGCGTGTCGAAGGCGGGTTCTATCGGGTCAACTCGACTCTCCGCATCCGGGGCTGTTTGTGAGGCAGGGTTATTGGGACGCCTTGAATGCCAATCAAAGGGTTCTCCACGTTATACGCGGCCTTGCTAACTTACATCCCGCGTGGGTTTTCTGCTTCGCGTCGGCGGCTGCTGTTCATGGGCTGGAGACCTCTTATTTGCTTGCAAACGAGGTGCATGTGATCGCTCGGCATGCGAGTCCTGCTGCGAGAAAGGGCGAGGCGGTGAGATCAGGCTATCGGGTGATTTACCATGCTCTGTCAGTGCGCGACGAGGATATTGAGCGGATTGATGGTGTGGCGGTTACGGCGTTTGATCGGACGGTGTTCGATTGCGTGAGGATCCTGAGCTTTCCGTTGGGTTTGGCCATTGCAGATTCCGCCTTGAGAAGAGGTGGTTGTTCGAGAGACGAGGTCCTTGAACACGCTTTGAGCCTCTGGCCGGGATGTGTGGGCGCGGCTCGCTTTGCAACCGTGATGCGCTGGGCGAATCCGCTCAGCGAGAACGGGGGAGAATCTTATGCCCGTGCAATCATGCTGGAAAATGGAGTGGCAGAGCCAGAGCTACAGTATGAATACGTTGATCGGATTGACCCTGCGTATTCGTATCGGGTTGATTGCCGTTGGGAAATGAAGGGCGCCCTGGATGTGGGTGGCGAACTTGACGGGATTGAGAAGACGAGCAGTCCGGAGATGCTGCGAGGAAAGTCGGCACAGGAGGCATTGCGTAAAGAGAGGGAGCGGGAGTCGCGTCTTGCGCTGGATGTGAGACTCGCTCGATTCACATTTGCTGAGGCGAGGGCGGTGAAGCCGCTCATTCAGCTGTTGGATGCGTTTGGCGTGCCGCGGGGAATACCTTGTCCGGAGTTGACATTGCTGCGTGATGCTTCGGCCGTTGGGCCGAGGTATTCGATGTACGCCGAACTTCGATAGGTGTGAGCGCTCGTATCGGGGGCTTTACGTCAATGGCGGATCGGGATGGCGGGCGTTCCCATTTGGCGTTTTGTCGGGAAGCGCTGGGTTGGGGCAGCGCGGCATGTTTCGACCGTTTGCTTGCGTGGATGTGTGCCGGTGTGGCCGGGAAATGTCAGGTTATCGCAGCGAGGCAATTCCCGACCATTTTGTAGCTCGGCGGCATGTAGGAATGGTCGCGATCTGCCAGGCTGCGGCAGCGTGGCATTTTGCGACCATTATTTAGTTGGAGACCGAGCGGAAACGGTCGCGATCTGCCAGGCAGTGACAGCGTGGCATTTTGCGACCAAATGTTTGGTGCGAGCGGATTGGAAATGGTCGGAAATTGCCAGGCTGTAACGGAGGGGAATTTCCCAACCGTTTTTTAGCGGGATGGCGTATAAAAATGGTCGTGATTTGCCTGGCTGTCGCACGGAGGCAAATCACGACCGCTTCTGGGCGAGATGGCATAAGCTTTGCCGTTTGCGGGGCGCCCGACGTCTGCAGAGCGCCCGAGGTTTGCAGAGCGCCCGGCGTCTGCGGGGTGCCCGAGGTTTGCGGGGTGCCCGGTGTCTGCAGAGCTCCCGACCGGGCTTTCTGCAGACGCTATTCCTCGCGGTCGAACTCCTCGTTCGCGTCGAGGGGGCGTCCGGAATAGTTCACATGCTCGGTCACGGCTCCCATGTCGCCGGTTTCGATGAAACGGCAGGCCGCTTGGGCGTAATCGTCCAAGGCACGGTTGAAGACATCGGGGAATGCCTCGGTGCTCTCAGCCTCGGAGAACGGGTTGCGCCAGGGCTTGTGCTCCAGGTTGCCGCACGCGGAGGGGGCCTCGGCGGTGACGCGGTGGGCGAGGGACTGCAGCAGGGAGTAGTCGTTCACCAGGCCCTCGAGGCGACCGAGCACATCGGAGCGCATGGATCCCGCGGGTTCGATCAGGCGGTAGACGAGCTGCATGTCCGCCACGGCTCCGCCGTATTCGTTGGCGGCAACGTCCATGCCGTAGACGCTTTTGGCCATGAAGCTCACGAGTGCTCCGGCGACCTTGTCGATGCGCGGATTGCTGGAGACCTCGCCCACGGGTGGGAACTCGGCAATGGTGGCGCCGTTGCGCTTGAGCTGCAGCATGAGCAGGTCGAGGTCGCTTTCGATCACGGCGTGCACTTGGCTGCCAGCGCCGGTGAGGTCCGGATCCGCCTCCTGGATGCCCCATTGCTGCGCATAGACGAAGGGGTGCGCGTTGCGGTCGAGCACGTAATGGGAGAGCATGCCCAGCGTCCAGGCACGGCCCACGCCGGAATCGGAGGGCTGCAGGCGCGAGACGCCTTCGTGCAGCGCGGCGAACTGGCGGGACATGCGGCTGCGGTGCATGACGCGTGCGAGCTCCATGCAGGTCCCCATGTTCGGCGTCCTGAAGCGGAAGAAGAACGGGTCGGGGCCCTGATTGGCCAGCAGGAAGGCGGAGCGCTCGTCTTCGTTCGTGATGATTCCCTCGGGCAGGCGCTCGATGCTCTCCTCGCCGAAGAGGCGATGGGTGATCAATGCGGGCATGCGATCTCCTTTGAAGTGCGTACAACTGTCGCATATTATGCCCAGCTCGCGTCGGCGCAATCGCGCAAATGAAGTGGTTTTGAGGACCAAAGATTGCGCCTACCTGGGAAAATGGGGTATAACAGGCACTTGTTCGAGAAAATGAGGGGGGAATCGCATGGCCAATATGATCGAAATCCGCGGCCTGAATAAGTACTTCGGCGATCTGCACGTCTTGAAGGACATCGACCTCACGGTCGAGGAGGGCGAGAAGGTCGTCATCATCGGCCCGTCCGGCTCCGGCAAGTCCACGCTCATCCGCTGCGTGGACTATCTCGAGGAGCCTACCAGCGGCGAGGTCATCATCGACGGTACGCCGCTCACCAAGAAGAACCACCTGGAGATGGCCCGCACGTACAGCTCCATGGTGTTCCAGCAGTTTAACCTGTACCCCAACATGACGGTGCTCGGCAATCTCACGCTCGCGCCCATCAAGCTGCAGAAGAAGTCCAAGGAGGAGGCCGTCGAGGCCGCCATGGTCGCGCTCAGGCGCGTCGGTCTGGCGCATAAGGCCGGCGAGTTCCCCCAGAACCTCTCCGGTGGCCAGCAGCAGCGCGTGGCTATTGCCCGTGCGCTGTGCACCAAGCAGCCGATCATCCTGTTCGACGAGCCGACCTCCGCGCTCGATCCCGAGATGGTCCAGGAGGTGCTCGACGTCATGATCGAGCTCGCGCAGGAGAACATCACCATGATCTGCGTGACGCACGAGATGGGCTTCGCGCGCCAGGTCGCCGATCGCGTCATCTTCATGGACGACGGCCGCATCCTGGAGCAGGGCTCCCCGGAGCACTTCTTCGAGAACCCCGAGAACCCCCGCTGCCGCGACTTCCTCGCGAAGATCCTGCATTAGGGCGAGGGGGTGCAGATGATCAATCTAACGCATACGCCGGGCGGCCTTTGCGGCTGCCCCAGTCGTCGAGCGGTGTTGCGCGCCCTCGCCTCCGTGACGGCGCTGGCGGGTGCCGGCGCACTGGCGGGCTGCGGCTCGACGGGCGCGGCGAATGGCTCGGCCCCCGCCGCGGGCTCCAAGCTCTCCGCCATCAAGGCTCGCGGTCAGCTCAACGCCGGTGTGAAGAAGGACGTTCCGGGATACGGGTACTACGACCCCGCCGCCCGCACCTATGCGGGCATGGAGATCGACCTGTGCTATCAGATCGCGGCGGCCGTCTTCGACGTGACCTACGACGAGGCGCGTGAGCGCGAGCTCGTCTCCTTCACCGACGTCACGCCCAAGACCCGTGGCCCGCTCATCGACAACGATCAGCTCGATGTGGTGTGCGCGACCTACACCATCACGCCCGAGCGCATTGAGAGCTGGGACTTCTCCACGCCCTACCGCACGGACTACGTGGGCCTCATGGTGAAGAAGCGCAGCGGCTTCACGCGTATCGCCGACCTCGACGGGCGAATCGTCGGCGTGAGCCAGGGCGCGACCACCCAGGGCCTCATCGAGCAGATGCTCAAGGACGAGGGCATCGATGCGCACCCCGAGTTCCTCGCGTTCTCGGGGTACCCCATCATCAAGAGCTCGCTGGATGCCGGCAATATCGATTGCTTCGCCATGGATCGCTCCACGTTGGCCGGATACATGAACGAGACGGTCGAGCTGCTCGAGCCTGAGGTGAAGTTCGGCGAGCAGAACTACGGCGTTGCCACCAAGAAGGGTAGTGACCTGTCCGCGGTCGTGGACGAGTGCGTGCGCACGTGCGCGGCGAGCGGTTGGCTCGATGCCGAGATCGAGAAGTGGGGGTTGGTGTAAATGCTCGAAGGACTGCTCGACCCCCGGCGCTGGGCGCTGACATTTGAGAATATGGGGCCGTTTTGGGAGGGCTTCGGCGTGACCCTTAAGGTCGTCGCCGCGGGCCTGGCCCTGGCCTTGCTGCTGGGTACGCTGCTCGGCGTGTTCTCCACCACGCGCTCGCGCATCTTGCGCGGCATTTCCCGCGTGTACGTCGAGTTCTATCAGAACACGCCGCTGCCGGTGCAGGTGTTGTTCATGTACATGGCCGGCCCGCAGTTCCTGCAGGTCGTGACGGGCGCCGCCCAACCCGTGCGCATCGCGCCGTTCGCCCTCGGCGCCCTCGGCGTGGGCCTCTATCATGCGGCGTATGTGGCCGAGGTCATCCGCACGGGCATCGAGGCCGTGCCGCGCGGCCAGATGGAGGCCGCTCAGAGCCAGGGCTTCTCGCGCCTGCAGACATACGCCTACATCGTGCTTCCCCAAACGTTCAAGATCATCTTGCCGCCCCTGTGCAACCAGGCGCTCAATCTGGTGAAGAACACCTCTGTGCTGGCGCTGGTGGCCGGCGGTGACCTTATGTATCGCTCCGATAACTTCGTGAGTCTGTACGGGTTCCTGCAGGGCTACATCGTCTGTTGTTTCATGTACTTCATCATCTGCTTCCCGATCGCCATGCTCGGCCAGTGGCTCGAGCGTCGCAGTAAGGCCCGCCCGCGTGCCAAGGTCATCCCCGGCGTGACGGATGTGGCGGGATCTTCGCCCGAGGGCGCCGCACGGCCTGCGACCGCCGGAAAGGAGGCGTAACCGATGGAGATTTTCAACGCGACGAACCTCGTCTACATCTTGGGCGGCTTCATCAAGACCATCGAGATCTCGGTGCTGTCCATCATCTGCTCCATTGTGGTGGGCACGGTGCTCGCGCTCATCAAGAGCTACGGCCCCCGTCCGCTGCGCTGGCTCGTGAGCGCCTACATTGAGCTGTTCCGCTGCACACCGAATCTGCTGTGGATCCTGTTCATCTACTTCACCGTGCAGGGCATCGACATCTTCATCTCGACGCTCGCGTTCGCGCTGTTCACGAGCGCCGTCATGGCCGAGATCGTGCGTGCGGGCCTGAACGCCGTGCCCGCTGGACAGTTCGAGGCGGCGCAGAGTCAGGGTTTTGGCTTCTTTGCCACGATGCGCTACATCATCCTGCCGCAGACTTTCCGCATCATCACGCCCGCTCTGTTCGGTCAGTGCACGACGGTCATCAAGGACAGCTCCTACCTGTCGGGCATCAACGTTGCCGAGTTCATGTACACCACCAATGTCGTGATGGCCCATGCCGTCTCGCTCGACCAGGTGCTCATGCTGTACGGCTTCGTGTTCGCGCTGTATTTCGCCCTGAACTTTGGCATCTCGCTGTTGGTTCGTCGTTATCAGCGCAAGGTTGCGGCCGCATAGGGCCAAAAGAGGCGTCGCCGGCCCACGAGGGCGGGCGACGCATTTTCTGCGGCGGGCGTGCCATGGGCCCGGTTCCGCCGACCATCAAACGCAAACCCTTCGTACCTGGGAGGTAGCAATGGGTTTTCTGAAAGATATGCACGAGCGCAGGATCGCGGCGGCGCAGGAGGCGCGCGCCGGTCAGCCCGTCGTGATCACCATCGCGCGCGATTACGGCGCCGAGGGCCACGAGATCGGCAAGATGCTCTCCATGGAGTTGGGCATCCCGCTTTACGACAACGAGTTGCTGGTCCGTTCCGCCGCGCGCAGCGGCGAGGCGCTCGACAAGGTGGCCGCCTACGATGAGCGCATGGCTGCCGAGTTCATGGCGTTCCTGCCCGACCGCGCGGATTCGCGCACCATCTCCGACCGCCTGTTCAAATCGATGGCCCAGGTGATTGTCGATCTTGCCTCCACACGCAGCTGCATTATCGAGGGGCGTCTGTCCGACTACTTGCTTCGCAACAATCCCAATCACATCGCGGTGCTCGTGACCGCCCCCTTCGACGCCCGCGTTGAGATCGTGCGTGCCAAGCGCGGTCTGGACAAGCGCGCCGGCGCCAAGCTCGTGCGCGAGATGCAGCATGCCCGTGAGGCGTTTTACAAGCGCTACTCCGCTGGCAAGTGGAAGATGACGGACGGCAAGGACATCGTGGTCAACCGAGCCAAGCTTGGTCGCCAGGGGTGCGTCGACGTGATCGCCGCCGCGTATCGCTTCAAGCTCGCCGAGGTGGGCCAGGCCCCCGCGTCCGTTGTCGCTGGCGAGCTCGAAACCGGCGACCTCGGGTAGGCGGAGATAGACCTTAGTCAGTCAGACTTAGATTTGATGACAATGTGACGCTTAAAAAACTTGCGCAGACGTGAATAGCCTTGCGCGCGGCGGGCATAACGTGAGTGTCAAACAACGGCACGCACCCCGCAGGGCGCGCGCGAGGCGTGCGGGCACGGTGCCCCACGCGTATCACGAAGGAGTGATCGAGTATGGCTATGGTTCCGTATCGTCAGGGTTATGGCGTCCTCCCCGTGTCCACCAACTCTCTGTTCGACATCTTCGACGACATGATGGACATTCCGCGCACCGCTCTCGCCACCAAGGCGTTCCCCATCGACGTTGAGGACAAAGGCGATTCCTACGAGGTCAAGGCCTATCTCACCGGCGTTACCAAGGACGATTTGGACGTCGAGCTCAATGAGGGTCGCCTGTCCATCTCCGTGACCGTCGAGGAGAAGGAGGAGGACAAGAACAAGAACTACCTCCAGCGCGAGTTCACCGCGTACTCCGCCACGCGCGGCGTCTATCTCAAGGATGCGGCCTGCGAGGGCCTGTCCGCCACGTTCGCCGATGGCGTGTTGACCGTCACGGTTCCCAAGTTCGTGGAGAAGAAGAACGTCACCAAGATCGCAATCGACTAGCGCGCTGCGTCAAACGTTCCTGTCACGCCCCGGAAGCCATGGGTTTCCGGGGCGTTTTTGTGCCCGATCGCCGCCTCATGGGCATGCCCGTCGATTCCCATGCGGGGAACAGAAAAAATGGATGAAACGGCCACACATTGGTCGTACTTTGCCGTAACTACGGCAAACGTTGTGGTAAATCACCATAAATGCCGACGATACACTATGTCCCGCAAAAATTGGCACACCAAGAGGGAAGGGTCAGCATGGCTGCAGAAACCAAGGAATTCAAGAGCTATCTCGCCAACAAGTGCATCATCGGTTACGGCATCATCAACGGTATCGTCAACGCGGCGATCTTCTTCGGCATGAACGCCTCCAACCCCGACGTGACCTTCGCCGCCGGCAAGGTCGTTGAGGAGATCGTCCTTACCGGCGCTCTGCTGGGCCTCATCCTGACCTGGTGCGTTGTTCCGCTCACCAAGATGGATCTGCGCAAGAACGTCTATAAGGCCGACGCCGATCGCAACGGCATCATCGCCAAGCTCCCCGGCGGTGCCATCACCCTGTCCATCCCCGTGGGCATCATCGCGGCCGTGGTCGCCGGCGCCCTGGCCTGGGTCTTCACCATGTTCCTGCCCATGCCCCTCACCCGCACCGGCATGATGATCTTCAAGGGTTGCATGTGCGCCGTCGTCGGTGCCCTGTCCGGCTACATCGTCGTGACCCGCACCACCGCCGGCTTCGAGCCCGAGTCCAAGTAACTCGCGACCTCAATGTTTTCCACACGCGGACCGCGGAGAAGAAGCCGCGGTTCGCGCTTAGGGAGGCGGCCCCCACACCCGCCCCTCTTTTCCACGACCCCCATGTGCCGAAAGGCGCGTGGGGGCTTTTTCATGCCGTGGGCAAAGCCGCGTCAACGCATATGGATGAATCGTCAACACTTTGCCGTTATTACGGCAGACGTCCTGCTCGATAGTGTGTTTAGAGCGGCGTATTCTCGGGACGATTCAAACGTCGCGAACGTGATTTGGACGCTTCCGCGGGAATAAGGGGACCTGCGGTGGTTCGCATGGGAGCATGCGCGCGATCTGGTCGGGGCGTGTCAGTGCAAGGGAAGGGCAAGGGGCCCTTCTCGCAGAAGAAAGGAAGATGCAATGGCGTCTACTGCTGTCAAGGAGGAGGGCAAGGAGAAATTTCTCGTTCTCCCGATTCTCGTCCTGATTCTCGCCCAGATGGGCACTTCGGGTGATAACGGCGCCCTGTCGCTCGCCGCCACCGCCCTCACCACCGATCTCGGCGCGACCGTCGCCGACATCCAGCTCGCCAACATGGTGTACTCCCTCATGGCCGGCGCCTTCATGATCGCCGGCGGCATGATGGGTACAATCATCGGCTGGAAGAAGAACTTCCGCATGGGCGCCCTCATGTGCGCCGCCGGTGAGGTCGTCCTCGCCATGGCCCCGAACATGGCCGTCTTCATCTGGGGTGGCCGCACCCTCGTCGGCTTCGGCGCCTCCTTCATGATTCCGTCCGTCCTGGGCCTGGTTCCCAAAATCTACCACGGCAAGAACCGCGTTCTCGCGTTCGGCTGCATCGGCGCCGCCTCCGGCCTCTCCGCGCTGCTCCCGCTGCTGCTCTCCATCGTGCTGATGTCCTTCGGCATGCGCGTGACCTTCTTCGTGCTCGCCGCCTACTTCGCCATCGTCTTCCTGCTCTCCTTCAAGCTTCCGGAGATCGAGCAGAACGACGGCAAGCTCAAGTTCGACGGCATCGGCGTCGCCCTCGCCGCCCTCGGCCTGTTCCTGTTCCTCGTCGGCGTCTCCCGCATCTCCGCTTGGGGCCTGATCGAGCCCTTCGCCGCCTGCCCCTTCACCATCTTCGGTATCTCCCCCTGCCTGCCCATGGCCGCCCTCGGCCTCGTGATCCTGGCCATCATGGTCAAGGTCGAGAAGGGCGTCGAGGAGAAGAACGGCTTCGCCCTGCTGCCCCAGTCCTTCCTGAAGACCCCGCAGGTGCTCGCCGGCCTCGCCGCCTCCGCCATCACCTTCTTCTTCATGGGCGTCCAGTCCATCCTCATGGCCCCCTACCTGCAGCTCGTCGCCGGTTGGTCCCCGGCCATCGTCGGCGTGCTCTCCATCGTCGTCGGCATTCCGACCTTCGCCTTCTCCATCGGCATCCCCAAGTGGCTGCCTAATGCCAGCCCCCGCCGCGTCATCGAGGTCGGCTACATCGTCCTGGCCGCAGCGCTCGCCGTCATGGCCTTCTCCGTGACCCTCGACTCCGCCTCCCTGCCCGGCATCGTCGTCGGCTGCATCCTCGCCGGTTCCGGCGCGGGTATCGTCTCCGCCCAGGCCAACAACGTCGTTGCCCTGGCCGTGAACGAGCGCGACGCCGCCCAGTCCGGTGGCATCCAGACCACCATGCGCAACGTGGGCCAGGCCATCGGCATCGCCCTGCTCGGCGCCGTCCTGCTCTTCGGCATCACCAACAACGTCATCGACGGTGCTAAGAACGACGACCGCATCTCCGAGGCCACCGTCGCCGCCATCTCCGAGCGCAATATCGACCTCACCTCCGATGAGGCCTTCCGCGCCTCCATCCAGGACATCGATATGTCCGAGTCCGAGCGCGACGCCCTCGTCGAGGTCAATGCTGAGGCTCGCTTCAACTCCACCCGCTTCGCCTACGGCGTCGGCGCGGTCATCATCCTTCTCGGCCTGCTGACCACCCCCGCCATCAAGATCTTCAAGAAGGAAGAGGCGTAATTCGTCATGAAGAAGCTGTATTTCAACGGTGACTTCCTGCCCATGACGGGCGAGAACGACACGTTCGAGGCCCTCGTTGCCGAGGATGGCGTCATCGCCTTCACCGGCTCGCTCGACGATGCCCGTGCCTTTGCCGCGGACGCCGAGCAGATCGACCTCGACGGCGCCTGCCTCATGCCCGGCATCATCGACCCGCACAGCCACATCGCCGGTTCCAACCAGTACGTCGTGGCCGCGCAGCTCGAGAACTGCAAGAGCTTCGATGAGATCGTCGAGGCCATGCGCGCCTTCGGCGAGAAGAACAACATCGGTCC
Source organism: uncultured Collinsella sp. (assembly GCA_900551665.1). GTDB lineage: Bacteria > Actinomycetota > Coriobacteriia > Coriobacteriales > Coriobacteriaceae > Collinsella. Next base: position 13,247 of record URWW01000029.1, read on the forward strand.
TGATAGCGTGATCATGGGTGTCTCCTACGACCAGAACTCCCTGGCCGAGGGTAAGCATCCCAACCGCCACGTCCTGGACCAGGTCTCTGCCGAGATCCCTTGCGTTGCGATTCACGCCTCCAGCCACATGTTGGTCGCAAACACGAAGCTCCTTGAGCTCGCCGGCATCAATGCTGAGACGGCCGATCCCGAGGGCGCCCGTTACGGCCGCGAGGCCGATGGCGTGACTCCCGACGGCTTCTGCGAGGAGCCCAACGCCATGTGGCCGATCTTCGGTCAGGTGCAGCCGCGTCAGAAGTTCGACATGGACAAGATGATCCTGCAGATGCAGGACGTCTACCTGGAGCACGGCATCACCACCTGCCAGGAGGGTGCCACTACCGCCGACTACGCTGCGCTGTTCGCGGGTATGGCCAAGAAGGGCCTGCTCAAGATGGACGTGGTGAGCTACCCGATGCACGGCGAGGACGTCGACAAGATCCTGTCCGACTACGCCGAGTTCGACTCCCGTGAGTACACGAACCACTTCCGCTTCGGCGGCCTGAAGATGTTCTTCGACGGTTCTCCCCAGGGCCGCACCGCCTGGATGACCGAGCCCTACGCGCCTGGCGATGAGGGCGAGGGCTACTGCGGCTACGGCACCATCTCCGACGACGATGCCTACGACTACATGCGCAAGGCCATCGACGGCAATCACCAGCTGCTCGCCCACACCAACGGCGACGCCGCCGCCGATCAGTACCTGCGCGTGTACAAGCGCGCGCTCGAGGATTCCCCGAATCCGAACAAGCACGAGCTGCACCCGGTCATGGTCCACTGCCAGACCGCTCGCCGCGACCAGTACGAGCAGATGCCCGAGATTCACATGATCCCGACCATCTTCACCAACCACATCTGGTACTGGGCCGACGTGCACCTGAAGAACTTCGGTCCCGAGCGCGGTGGCCGCGTCTCCGCGGTCCGCGATGCCCTCGACTTCGGCCTGCGCCCGACCTTCCACACCGATTGCCCGGTGCTGCGCCCGAATCTGTTCGAGAGCGTGTGGTGCGCGGTCAAGCGCGTCACCAAGAACGGCGTCCAGCTGGACGAGTCCCAGAAGATTTCCGTCTACGAGGGTCTCGAGTGCATCACCAAGAACGGTGCGTTCCAGTACGGCGAGGAGGACCGCAAGGGCACCCTCGAGGTTGGCAAGCTCGCCGACTTCTGCGTTGTTGAGCACAACCCGCTCAAGGTCGATATCGACGACCTGCGCGACCTCAAGGTCCTCAAGACCATCAAGGAGGGCGAGATCGTCTGGGAGGCCTAATGCCGCCCGCGCGCTCGCGCTTTTGAGCTTGTGAGCTCACATGGAAAGACGCCTGGCATGTTTCGTGCCAGGCGTCTTTTTGTCTCTCTATGAGGCGTTACAGCTCCGCGGGGGCGAGCCCGGCCGCCGCCAGTTTACGGCGGAAGGTCTGGGAGAGAGCGCCCAGCGCGCGCTCGTCGGAGGTTGATACGGCGAGCACGGCGGCATGGGTGAGCCGCGTGCGGCGGAAGGGAATCTGTGCATCTATGGAGAAGAGCGCGCTTCCCGTGCGTCCCGCCTCGTGCGAGAAATACGTCAGAATAAGCGTGTTGCCGCAGGTGAACGAGCACATCTCGAAGATCTTGCGGAACTCTTCGTCAGTACCCGCCCACAGGTCCTCTTTGGTGAGCGCGCGATGCAGGGCATCGCGGAGCGATTCGCCCTCCATCTGGGGCAGTTCCCGCGCGGGAAGGTCGTCGTCGACGGGCCCGTCGCCCTGCGCGCGATGCTGCGCGATGGCGAGAATGGTGTCGTTGATATAGCGACGGTCGAGTTCGGTGATCGCGCTCGAGATGACCGCGACGGGCAGGGCCGTTTCGATGGGGTCGAATGAAATGAGGAAGTCCAGCCCGTCGAGCGCGGTGCTCCCACCCGCCTCCTCGCTTTCGGGGATCACGCGGGCGATGCGGATGAATGGCAGGAAGCGCTCGATGCGGTCACGCGCGAACAGCACCTGCTCGACCCCGCAGTTCACCACGAGGCCGGCGCGCCAGGTGTCGCTCACCGCGATGCCGTCCATGAAATCGAGCAGCAGCATGGCGATGCGCGTGAGGTCGGTCTCGTACAGGTCGACCGAAGAGAGGCTCGGCGTGTCGCGCATGAGCTGCGCGAGGCGCATGAACAGCGTCATGTTCTCGAACCTCACGGTCCATGAGATCTCGGGCGGCAGCGCGATCGCTCGATCGAGCTTGCGATGCGTGATGCCCGCCTCAAAGAGCATGGCGAGGGGTTTGCGCAGGTGGGATGCAGGGCGCGTCCCGTATCGGTCGGAGAGCGCGCGGAAGAGGTCGTCGGCGAGGTGGGCCGACTCGCGGTCGGGGGTGTAGGTGTCTTGGAAGTCGGGTGTCCAGCGGCGCGCGGCGACCGAGAACAGCTCGATGACGACGGCCTTCTCGCCGGATCCCAAGGTTATGCCGTAGTGCTTTTCGATGCGGCCGAGCATGGCGGCGAACGCGGGCGGGATGGCGGTGGCGCGCGCGGGGACGCTCTTGCCCTTGCGGATGCGCAACGTCATGACCTGCAGGTAGATGGCCAGTTCGTGGCGGGCGTTATCGGTGAAGGGGCAGTCGAGGGTGCGTTCCACAGCCTCGATCTCGTCGAAGAGGAACTGTCGGTCCTCGCCGAAGAGCTGGGGCTCGACGCGACGCTTCATGGCGGTGGGGGCGAGCTCGAACAGACTGTGCGTGACGAAGAAGCGGATGTGCTCTTCGGGGCCCACCACGGTGAGGCGATGCCCGCGCTCGATTCGGGCGCCATAGGGGTAGAGCATATCGTTCCAGGCGCGGATGTCCTCCTGGGCCTGCTGTTTGTTGGTGAGGATGGCGCGGGCGAGGGACTCGACCGTGTAATCGTCGTTATAGTCGCAAATGAGCAGGAGGATGCCGCGGTAAAAACGGTCGAGCGCTGGGTCCATGGCGAGTGCGCGCTCTTTGACGAGGCCGAGGATGCGCTCGCGTTCCGCGGGGCTCGGGTTGAGCTGGATGCCCGTGCCGCGCTTGGAGGCGGTGTGGGCGGCAAGGCCGTTTTGCTCGAGGAAGGCGTTGATGGCCGCGACGTCGTTGCGCACGGTCCGCTCTGAGCACGAGAGCTCTCCGGCGAGGGTCGCGGTGGGTATATAGCTCGTGGTGGACACGAGGGTCTTGAGAAGGTTTGCCTGTCGGCGATTGATGCTCATGGCTTGTGCGTCCCCCGATGATCGCGACGGTGGTTGCCAGTGTCGTGGAATTTGCCGCATATCAGGCAAACTCGCTGCACATAGATGGTAGCGATATTCATATGATGAAGATACCTACTATTTCGTTATGGCGTGAATAAAGCGCCGTTGGATGGTGATGGACATGAGTTCCACGTGCGCGTGCAAGGAACGGGTCGAGGTGGCGCGGGGGCAGGGCGGTTCCGTCGGCTCCAAGGCCACGATTTCCCTGGCGGTCCTGGCGCTGGCACAGCTGGGCGTTTCCGCCGACAACGGGGCGTTTTCGGTCGCGATGTCCGAGATGATGCGCGTCTTTGGGTGCTCGGTCGCCGACGTGCAGCTGGCAAACACCGTGTATGCCCTCATGGCCGGCACCTTTATGCTGGCCAGCGGCCTGCTCGGCCTGATGGTGGGGTGGCGCCGCACGTTCGTGGGCGGCATGGTGCTCATGGTCATAGGCGAGATCGTCACCGCCCTCGCCCCTGTGGTCGAGCTGCTCATCTGGGGCGGCCGCCTTGCGGTCGGCGTCGGCGCGAGCCTGGTGATCCCCTCGGTTCTCGGCATGGTCCCGCTTTTGTTTGAGGGGGATAAGCGCAAGCAGGCCTACGGAGTCATCGCGGGCTCCGCTGCCCTGGCGACCATCGTCCCCATCCCGCTTGGCATGCTCGTGGACAATTTCGGCTTTCGTTTCACGTTCGGCGTGCTCGTCGCCTATTTCGGCGCGCTCGTCGCTGCGAGCCTGGCGCTGCCGGCTTCCCAGCCGCGTGCATCTAAGAAGTTCGACCTTGTGGGCGCGGCCCTCGCCTCGATGGGCCTGTTCGCCGTGATGTTCGGCTTGTCACGCATCTCCGCCTGGGGCGTGGCCGATCCGCTGCCCACCGCCCCGTTCGCCATCTTCGGTCTCTCCCCGGTGCCGTTCATCGTCATCGTGGGCGCGGCGCTGCTCATCGTGCTCATCCCGGTCGAGTCGTGGATGGAGCGCACGCACGACGTTGCCATCCTGCCCTCCAGTTTCATCAAGAGCGCGCAGGTTCGCTCCGGTGTCGTGGCGATCGCGCTGCCGTTTTTCTACATGGGCGCACAAGGCCTTGTGGCCACGTCCTTCTACCAGCTCGTGGTCGGTCTCGGCGGCACCAGCACGGCGCTTTTGGGCATCGTTTCGGGTGTGCCGATGCTCGTGCTCGCCATGGGCATTCCCCGCAAGTTCCCCCAGGCGAATTCCTGGCTTGTGGTGCGATGCGGTTACGTCGCCATCGCCCTCGGCGCGATTATGGCGGCCTTTGGCGTGCGGGGCTCCGAGTTGACTTCCATAATGGTGCTCGGCACGTTGTTGGGCGGGATTGGCGTTGGTATGGTGAACTCGCAGTCGAACAACCTCGTCGCCTCCGCCGTCCCCGCGCACGACGCGCAGCAATCGGGCGGCATCCAGGGCGCGGCGCGAAACCTCGGCCTCGCGCTCGGCTCGGCTGCCATGGGCTCGGTCATGCTCATCGCGGTGAACATGGGTCTCGACGCGCGCGTCGAATCGATGGCCGTCCTCGACGAGCCCATCCGCACGGCGCTCGAGCAGACGGTCTACACCTATGAGGGCGACTCGGCCTTCTCCGCCCGCATGGACGGCATGGGCGTATCCGACTCCGTCGCCGGTGATCTGATCGCGGCCAACCGCGAGGTCCGCGCCAACGCCGGCGCCATCGCGATGTCGACCGTCGCCGCGCTCGCGGGGCTCGCCCTGTTCACCACGTTTCCCAAAAGATCCAAGGACGCGGCGGGGGAGTAGTTGCCGCACGCGCCGCGCCGTTATGAACGGCCCGGCGCCCTCGGGTGCTATAGGACGGAGAAGGGGCGATTCTGACCGGCGGGGCGGATATGAAGGTCGGCGGTATCGCCTGGGCGCTTGAGCGTGGCGCTCGAACCGAGCTCGTTGTCGAGTTCGGCTCCCAGGGCCGCGGCGAGTGCTCGCACCGCCAGGCTCGGCCGGTTGTTCTCCTGGGAGATGTGCATGGCCACCACATGTTCCGTGCGCTCGCTCACGAGGGCGGACAGGGCCTCGGCGGCCTGCGCGTTGGAGAGGTGCCCGCGGTCGGAGGCGATGCGGTCCTGCAGGTGGCGCGGATAGGGGCCGCAGCGGAGCATCTGCGTGTCGTGATTGCTCTCGAGCGCGAGGATGCGCGCATCCGCCAGCAGCTCCATGGCGCGCGGCGGCAGCATGCCCGTATCGGTGGCGTAGCCGATCGCGTCACCCGCGCATGAGAAGCGGAATCCCACCGGGTTCACCACGTCGTGCGAGGTGGGGAAGGTCTCGATGCGCACGCCTGCGACCTCAAGGGCATCCCCGGGCGTGAAGGTCTCAAAATCGAGGCAGCTGAGGTATTTGCGCCCATCCACCGTGCCCTCGCTGGCAAACAGGGGGCCGTTGAAGATCTTGACCCACACGGATATGCCGCTCACATGGTCGGTGTGCTCGTGCGTGAGGATGAGCGCCCGCACATCGCGCTCGTCGAGTCCCAGCTCGTGCATGCGGTCGAGGACCTTGCAGCGTGCAAAGCCGTTGTCGATCATGATGAGCCCCTCGGGCCCCTCCACCAGCGCGCAGTTCCCGCGCGAGCCGCTGCCGAGGATGTGCAGGTGCAGGGCGCGGCGGCGCTCGCTTTTGGCGTCTGCGTCCGGCGTACGCTGCTCGGCTGGGGATGCGCTTGCGGAGTGGGTCATGTCTGGTCCAATCAGTACAATACAAGGCGGATGAGATGAGCGTGCCGCACGCGGTGCCGCACGCGTGGAAATGACGGGCAGGATCGCCGCCGCCCGTCGCGAAAGGCGATACATGCCAACGGTTTCACAAAGATATGGGTCCGGGCACGCGCCGCATGCGCGCACAGCGGGCGAGCGGGGGCAAGCCCTCGCGGCGCCGGTGGTCCTCATGGTATCAGGAGGTGCGGACTCAACGGCGTTGACCTTGATGGCCTGCACCGGAGAGCTCGACATCGGCGACGGGCGCGGCTGCGCCCGCATCGCCCGCGAGCGGCTGCACGTGCTGCATGTGAATCATCATCTTCGCGGTGAAGCCTCCGATGGCGACGAGGCCTTTGTGCGCGATTTGTGCGAGCGCCTGGGGCTGCCCCTGTGCGTGGAGCACGCCCACTTCGCCGATTTGGACGGGCGCAACCTCGAGGCGGCCGCGCGTGATGTGCGCTACGCCGCGGCGCGCCGCTACGTGCGCGAGCTCTCGCGGCAATCTGGCACACCCCGCACCGCGGCGCGCATCCTCACCGCGCATACGGCGAGCGATCGCGCGGAGACGTTCTTCATGAACGCCATCAAGGGTTCGGGTGCCGCGGGCCTTTCGAGCATTCCGCGACGTCGCAACATCATCGTCCGCCCCCTGATGGACCGCACACACGGCGAGCTCGTGCGCTATCTGCAGGTCGCCGGTCAGCCCTGGCGCGAGGATGAGAGCAATCGAGATACGAGTTACCTGCGCAACTTCGTGCGCCACCGCCTGATGCCGCTCGCCGCCGAGCGCAATCCCGGCGTGGCGCGCAGCGTGGGCGCGGCCTGCGACATCCTGGGCGATGAGGACGCCTTTATGTCCCAGCTCGCTGCGACCGCGCTGCGCAGTTGCGCACGGCGCGAAGGATCTGGCCTCGTCGTGCTGGACGCCGCCCGCCTCGCCGCGGCAGAGGTTGCCATCGCCCGCCGCATGGTGCGCCTGGCGGTGAAGAGGATCGCGCCGGAGGCTCGTTTGGAGATGCGCCATGTCGAGGCGGTGCTCGCCTGCGTGGCGGCGGGGGAGGGTTCGGTCGCCCTGCCCGAGGGCGTCGATGCGCGCATCGAGTTCGGCACGCTCTCCTTCCGCACCCCCACTGAGCGTGAGCGCGCGGCGACCGGCTGGCTGCCCGTCCCCGGCTCCATGGCCGTCGCGGGCGGTCGGGTGCTTGAGAGTGCGTTCGTCCGTGTCCCCGGGGGGCACGACGCCGTCAGCCTTGCCCGCGGGCTCAGCGCCGAGGCGGGCGGCGGAACGGTGGCTGTGATCGACGCCGCGGCGCTGGGATATGCATCGCGCGACCTGCAACGACTCGCCGAGGACCAGCGCTGGGGGGCTTCGGCCGCCCAGGGAGGGACGGACGGCGTCCGCCTGTGGGTGGACGGCCCGGCGGCGGGTGACGTGATGTGCCCCCTGGGGATGCAGGGGCGCAGCAAGAAGCTCTCCGACCTCATCAACGAGGCGCGCGTCCCGCTCGCCGAGCGCGCGGGCGTCCCGGTTGTGCGCAGCTCTCCGGGGGGTGCGATCGCGTGGGTCGCGGGAGTTCGTGCGGACGAGCGCTTCAAGTGCACCCCTACTAGCTCTATGCTGGTAAAATTAACGATTCGTCCCATTGGCGACGTGTAGCGTCCCCGAATGCGGGTATGCTTCAACCATCTTGTACATGCATGCGAAAGGGAAGTCATGGAAACGATGCATCCTGATGTCGAGAAGGTCTTGTTCTCCGAGGAGGACATCGCGAATATGGTCAAGCGCCTGGGCGCTCAGATCTCCGAGGATTACAAGGGCAAGGACCTGGTCCTCATCGCCGTCCTGCGCGGTGCCGTCGTGTTCATGGGCGACCTGATGCGCGCCATCGACACCGACCTGGCCATCGACTTCATGGCCGTGTCCAGCTACGGCAACGGCACCAAGTCCTCCGGTACCGTCCGCATCATCAAGGACCTCGACATCGACATCAAGGACCGCGACGTTCTGATCGTCGAGGACATCCTCGACTCCGGCCTTACCCTCAAGTACCTCATGGCCAACCTTGCCAGCCGCGGCCCTGCCTCGCTGGAGGTCTGCACCTTCCTGTGGAAGGACGTCGAGGGCAAGCAGGCCGCCATCGATCCCAAGTACGTGGGCACCCACTGCCCGGACGAGTTCGTGGTCGGCTACGGCCTGGACTTCGCCGAGCGCTATCGCAACCTGCCGTACGTGGGCATCCTCAAGCCGGAGGTCTACGCGTAGCATGACCGACTGCAACGACGAGTGCATTCTGGGCGCCGCCACCCTCATGGCCGAGGGCGGCGGCGCCGGTTCGAATGGTCAGGGCCCCACGCCGCCCGGTGGCGTGAACGGGGGCCCGGCTGCCGGCCGTCCCACCGGCCCCAACCGCCCCACCGGACCGAGCCGCACAAACTACATCTACCTCGCCATCGCCTGCATCCTCATCGGCTCCCTGTTCTGGAACATGGGGCTCGGTTTCGGGGAGGCGGGCAAGCCCGCTCAGCTCGCCACGAGCGAGTTCGTGGCCGCCGTGGAGGCCAACCGCGTTGACGAGGCGACCTACACGGTGCTCGACGGCACGGTCGAGGGCACCTATTGGCCCGAGGGCGAGAAGAAGACCGAAGGCAACCTCGAGCGCTTCTCCTCCACCTATGTGGGTTCCGATGCCCTGGCAGAGCTCATGGCCGCCCACCCCAAGACCACGTACAAAGTGGACACCGAGGATCCCGACATGTTGATGAACCTGCTGGTGGCGATTCTGCCCACAGGCCTGCTCATCTTTGTCATGTTCTACTTCATGCGCCAGATGACCGGCGCCAACAACAAGGCGATGCAGTTCGGCAAGACGAACGCCAAGACGACCGAGGCCACGCGCCCCAACGTCAAGTTCAAGGACGTTGCCGGCATCGACGAGGCCGTCGAGGAACTCGAGGAGGTCCGCGATTTCCTGGCCGACCCCGAGCGGTTCCGCAAGCTCGGCGCCAAGATCCCGCGCGGCGTGCTGCTGGTCGGTCCTCCCGGCACCGGTAAGACCCTGCTGGCCAAGGCTGTGGCCCGCCGGGTACGGGATGTGGATTATCCCCTGCTGATTGCCTCCGCCTATTCCGGCTTTGTGATCTGGCACGCCGGCCTGTCGGGGTCCATCCCTCTGCAAATTGGCGGCACGGGCTCCGAGGTGCTTGGAGTTGTATACCAGGCCCCGGTTACTGCCACTATATTTCACCCGATGAACCTGGTCATGGTACTTGTCATCCTGGTGCTCATGCCCTTCGTCAACTATGCCATGCATCCGGATACCGACCATACCATTGCGGTGGATCCAGCCTTACTGGTGGACGAGGCGGAGAAGACTTATACCATGAATACCCCGGCGGAGAAAATTGAGCACAATAAAATCCTGTGGTTTATCACTCTTGTGCTGGGCTTTGCGTACATCGTGTATTACTTTGTGCAGAAGGGGTTCAACCTGGATCTGAACATCGTCAATATGATCTTCCTGTTCCTGGGTATTTTGCTCCACGGTGATCTGCGCAGGTATGTGGATGCCATCGCCGATGCCGCCTCCGGAGCGGCGGGCATTCTGCTCCAGTTCCCCTTCTATGCCGGCATCATGGGACTGATGGTGGCGCAGAACGATGCAGGGGTGTCCCTGGCCGGAATTATCGCCAAC
>URWW01000030.1 GCA_900551665.1 uncultured Collinsella sp.
TTCATAGGGATATTTTTCCAGAAGTTCGGTAATCCCAAGCTTCTGCGCAATCGGACGGATGCGTTTTTCCATCTCCTTGTAATCCACACCGGAAAGTACCAGTGGAAGAAAAATATTGTCCTTCAGAGAAAAATTATCCAGCAGGTTGAAATCCTGGAACACGAAGCCCAGATGCTCACGCCGGAACTGGGACATTTTGCTGTCCTTGATTTTGGTGATATCCCCGCCCGAAAGACGCACCGCGCCGCTGGTGGGCTTGTCCAGCGCGGCCAGGATGTTGAGCAGCGTGGACTTGCCCATGCCGTTGGGGCCCACGACGCCGATCTTGGCGCCGGGATAGAAGGACAGGGTCACGTCATCGAGGATGACCTTGTCGCCATGCGCCTTGCGCGCCTGATACATCTGGTAGATGAACTCAGCCATAGCCAATTCAACCTTTCTGAGCTGGGAGAGTGCGGAATTGCTAAACAGTGGGGAACAAAATGGGGAACAAAAACCCGTTCATTCGGAACTATTGTCGCATGAAACGTCCGCCCGCACCGAGACAATCGGTGCGCGCGCCCCCGGTCCCGAATTCCATCAGAAATCACACCAGCCCTCATCGAGATGCAACGGAAGTCACGTTTCGTATTCCAAAATCGTGACTTCCGTTGCATCTCGGGCGCCGGACGAAAGACGCCAGCGCAGGCAGGTTGCTACAATACCTGGCAAGAACGCACCCAATCACTCACGAGGAGCACCCATGGAAACGATGAAGGACCGCCTGCGCGTCATGCTCGGCGACGAACGGCTCTCCCGTCTCGAAGACGCCCGTGTGCTCGTGTTCGGCTGCGGTGGCGTGGGCTCGAGCTGCATCGAGGCACTCGCGCGCGGCGGCATCGGGACGCTCGCCATCGTGGACAAGGACGTGGTCGCCCCATCCAACATCAATCGCCAGGCCATCGCATTCGAAAGAACCGTGGGTAAACGCAAGGTCGACGTCATGGCCGCCATGATCGCCGACATCAACCCAAGCTGCCGCGTCTTCGCGCACGACTCCTTCGTACTCGCCGAGAACCTCGTGGAACTGTACGAGACCTGCCTCGAGGAGGCGGGTGGCCACATCGACTACGTGGTCGATGCCATCGATACCGTTTCCACCAAGCTCGCCCTCGCCGCCCTGGCCCAAGAGCGCGGCTTCGAGCTCATCAGCTCCATGGGCGGCGCCAAAAAGATCCACCCCGAGTGCCTGCGCATCGCCGACGTGCACAAAACGGTCAACTGCTCCCTTGCGCGCATCATGCGCAAGGAATGCCGCAAGCGCGGCATCCGACATCTGCGCGTCCTCTACTCCTGCGAAGAGCCCGTGCGCATCGCCGCCGCCCCGGGGGCCGCTCGGTCCGAACGCACCGACCTGGGCACCGCGAGCTTCATGCCGCCCATCATGGGCCAGATGATCGCGGGCGAGGTCCTGCGCCACATCTCCGGCCTGGGAGAGGGCGACGACGTCTCCGCCGCGCTCGCCATGCACGATGCGGCGCAAAAAGGGCAGCTGGCGGGCAAGCGGGGCGGGCGCGCATCATGATGGGCGAAACCGCAACTGGCGGCATCCAAACCCCCTGGCGACTCGTGGACATGCATTGCCATCCCGATCAACTGGCGAACGGAAGCGAGGTTGCGGGCGACGCCGAGCGACTCGGTCTCGCCCTGCTCTGCGTCACCGTCTCCCCCGCCGACGCCCTCGCCGCTCTCGAACGCTTCGACGCGAATCCCAATGTCTTCGTGGGGGCGGGCCTGCATCCCTGGTGGCTCGCGGACGGCAGATGTGGCGAGAACGATATCGAGGCGACAGCGCGCCTTGTCGCCACAAGCCGGCTCATCGGTGAAATCGGCCTCGACTTCAACGGACCACGCGCGGAAACGGCCGCCCTTCAGGAGCGCGGTCTTTCGGCGATCCTGCAATCATGCGCACGGCACCCCGTGCCCGGCCGCGTCCTTTCCCTCCACGCCGGCAAAGCCGCCGGGCGCGTACTGGACCTACTCGAGGAATTCAGTATCCCCGAGCATGCCTCCTGCGTTTTCCATTGGTTTTCGGGAACGAGCGAGGAACTCGCGCGCGCTCGGCGCGCCGGTTGCCTCTTCTCCGTCAACGAACGCATGCTCGCAAGCAAGCGCGGCAGGGAGTATGCGCGGCAGATCCCGTTGGAGCGCCTTTTAATCGAAACCGACGCCCCGCGCACCTTCGGGCAGCGCTCGAGCGCGGCGGCGCTGGGCAACGGCCTCGAGCGGACCCTCGACGCGCTGGCGAGCATCCGCCCCGAATCGCGCGACCGCATCGCAAACCAAACCCTCGCTTTGGGAGCGGACCTGCTCTCGGCCTAACGCCTCGATCGGGACACGCGGCGAAGCTGCGTGAAGAAGAACACCGCGCCGACAAGGGCGATACCGCACGACGCGGTGAACAGGACGGCCTGCACGCCGAACGCCTCGGCAAGAACGGGCGCGGCCAGCAGCGGCAGCACGCCGGCGCTCATGAGACCGAAGCGGACGAAGCCCATGATGCGGCCCAGATACGCGATGGGCGCCTTCTCCTGCACCAAGATCATCTGCAACGGCTCCAAGAAGCCCCAGGCAAGGCCGTTGAGGGCCTGGCCGACGATCGCGATGGCGAGGACATCGGTCCCGACGTAGATCATCGAAGCCACGCCCACGCCGAGCAGAGAGCCCAGCAGCAAGGTCAGATTGGCCATGCGGTCGGGCAGCTTGGTGAGCAACCATGCGCCGATGGAGGCGGTGAACCCGACGACGGAGGAGAGCCAGCCGAGCCACATCACATCGACCTCGAGCACATCGCGATAAAACAGGGACTCGAGCGAGTCGAACGCACCGAATGCGAAGAAGCCGAGAAAGCCGGAGATGAAAATGAGGCGCAGGTCATGGTCGCGCAGGGTCATGCGGGCCCCGTCGACCATGCCCGAGAGCACGCCCGTCTTGGCCTCCTCCTCATGCTCGGGACGCAGTTCCTCGTGGCAGCCGAAAGCCAACACCGTGGCGGCGGCCATCGCAGCCGCCATGAACAGGTACACCGATTGCGTCGAGAACGTCGAGACCAGGGCACCGCCAAAGATCGGGCCCAAGGTGAACGCGATGTTGCTGTACAGGACCATCAGGCCGTTCAGGCGCTGACGCCCCGTGAGCGTGGCCACCAGATATCCCGGATAGGCATGCGTGGCGGTATTGAGGAAGCCCCCCGAAAGGCCGAGGGCGAACGCGGCAATCATGAGCGAGATCTCCGTGATGGGCGCGAGCCCGATGGCGAGGCTCACCACCGCGTTGAGCGCGCAAACGATGATCGTGGTCCTGCGCGGACCGATTGCATCGATCACCGAACCCGAGGCGAAATTGCCAATCGATGTGGCGAGATTGCGCACGAGCGTGATGGCCGCCACGAGAAAGGCCGTGCCCGCCAGATCGTAGGTCGCCGCACCGATCAAGCCCAGAAAATACACCGCGTTGTTCGCGCACCATTGAAGGCACTCGATGCCGATGAGGCGCCTCTCGGCGGCGCTGAGCCTGTTCTCGTCATGGGTTCGTCGGCCCATGTTCCCACATCCCAAACAAAGATCCGTGCGACCCAAACGGCCGCGTTGAAAAGAACGCGCGGGCAACGGCATCGCCGCCCGCGCGTTTACTTATTCCCCGCCCCGAGGGGTTTAGAACTGCCGAAGGAGCGGACCCGAAGAACTCGCCTGGTCGACACAATTCCAGAATTCGTCGTCTTCTTCCTCACCGTCGAGCAGGCCATTGACGAACTTGACGCGCGTCTCCTCAGCGGCACGGACCTCGCGGATAAGCATGCCGGTCCGCCTCACACGCAAAGACGCGGCGGCCCGAAGACCGCCGCGTCCGTTTGGGGGGGGGCAATTCTCGTAGACCGATTACCCGGCCATATTACGCGAGGAAGCCGAAGTAAGCGCCGATGACACCGATGACCATGGTCGCAATGATGAGGATGGAAGGATTGACCTTCTTGGAGAGCAACCAGTAATACAGGCCGAAGGCGCCGAGACCGAGCAGACCGGGCATGATGCTATCGAGGATGGACTGGAGCGTGGCAGCACCCTCGCCGCCGCCGATGGGGATGGGCATGGTGGCCCAGAACATGCTGACCGTCATGGAGCCGATGACCATGGCGCCGATGATGCCGATGGCCTGCATGACCTTCTCCATCAGACCCGAGGCGATCGCCTGGTCAAGGAAGTTGACACCCAGGTTATAGCCCTTCTGAATACCCCAGATGCGCAGCCAGAAACCAGGGATGTTGTAGATCAGCAGGAATGCGATCGGACCCAGCCAGCTGCCAGCCTGGCAGAGGGAGATGCCGATACCCGCCGCGAGAACACGCAGGGTGGAAAGGAAGATGGCGTCGCCGACACCGGAGAGCGGGCCCATGAGCGCGGCCTTGACCTCGTTGACGGACTCGGGATCGGCCTCGCCGCGAGCGATGCGCTCCTCCATGGAGAGGGCGATGCCGCCGACAAAAGGCGCGAACTGCACCGTGATGTTGAAGAACGCCATGTGACGGACAAGAGCCTCGCGATAGCCCTCTTCATTATCGTGGTAAATCTTCTTGAGCATCTTGGCCATCATCAAGCAGAAGGCGATGTTCATCTGCTTGTAGTACGTCCAAGAGAACTCCATGCCGAGCGAACCGACGTTCAGAGAAGTCTTGATGAGGTCGGCTTTGGTGATCTTGTACTGATCATCCACGGAAGCGGTCTGAACCGCGGTCTCGTTAGAAGTCATCGTCGTCATCCCCTTCCGAGGCGAGGGCGGGAGCAGCAGTGGCATTGGGGTTAAGCAGGTCGAACTTCACAACTGCGATGATAATCGCGGCAACGGCGACGCCCAGCACGGGGACACCGGCATAGGAGGTGATGAGGAAGCCGAGGAAGAAGTACGGCATGACCTGCTTGGTGAGCACGAGACGACCAAGCATGGCAAAACCCATTGCAGGAAGGATGTTGGCGGCAACGCCAAAGCCATTGATGACGAACTCGGGAACCATGTCGAGCAGGCCCTTGACGGCATCGACGCCCATGTAGAAGGCGGTGGCGCACAGAACGAAGTACAGTGCGCAGCCGATCAGGTTGCCGAGCAGGAAATGAATCGCGTACACACCCTTGAGGTTGCCCTTGGCGGCGAAACGCTCAGCCATGTCGACGAAGAACGGGTCGAGCGCATGGATGATGTTCTTCAGCGAGAGGGTGAGGACGGCAATGGGCATCGCCAGGGCGATGGCCGCCTCAGTGCTCTCGCCGAGCGAGATGGCGAATGCACAGGCCAAAACACCACCGACGGTCTCGTTCGGCGGAACATAAGCGCCGATCGAGATGGAGCCCATGAACAGCAGCTCGAGGCTGGCGGCAATAGCCAAGCCAGTCTGGAGGTCACCGAGGACGAGGCCGACGAGCGGGCACAGGACGATGGGGCGGAATGCATAGAGCGAACCAAGCTGCCAGTCGAGAGCGCCCAAGGCGGCAATCAGACCGATGAGGATGGATTGAACAAGCATGTCTCCTCCAATCTAAATAGTTGCGGATCGCGGGGCTATCCCGCACAAAGATACGTTGCTAAAGGAACGTTCGGGCGTCGATCTTGGGGTCGTCCGCCAAGGGTCGGACCTCGACCTCGACACCCTTGTCGACGAGCTCGCGAAGCATGTCGAACTCTTCCGGCTCGAGAAACACCTGACGTGCCACTTCCTTGGTCGTGGGGCTCGCCTTGGTGTTGCCGAGGTTGATGCTCTTGATCTGAGGGCAGCCCTCCACGAGCTGCTTAGCCTCGGCGATCGTCTGAACACTGATCAGCATGCGGTATTTGTCGGTCACACCGCTGTTGATGGCCTCGATCGCATGGGCCATGTCCTTGATGACGAGCTTGCATCCCGCAGGCTTGCCAAGTTTGAGCGTGGTCTTCCACACGGGATCGTTGGCGATCTTGTCGCCGACGCAGAACACGCAATCGGAATGCAGGCCCTGAACCCAGGACACCGCGACTTGGCCATGGAGCAGGCGATGGTCGACCCTAAGAAGCTGAATCATTGTTTCCCCCAAACTGGAAAAGTAGAACATGGCGGGCGGGTCTCCGTCCGCCGTCCCAAACGACGCGCAGAACGCGACGTCTAGAACTCCTCGTCCCCGTCTTCTTCGGAAATGAGGTCGTTGCAGAAAATCACACGAGTCTCATCCGCGTTGACGACACCGCGAATCTGAGCGGCCGTGTCCCCCTCGGGGAGGAACAGCAACTGAAGGAGAAGCGGGAGGTTGGTGTTGGTCAACAGATAGACATCGCTTCGACCCTGGACGAGCTTGAGGCATTCGTTGTTGACGCTACCGCCCATGATGTCCGTGCAGATCACGAGCTCATCCCCCTCCTCAAGGGCGCCCACCTCGTCCGCGAGCAGGGCCTCGGCATCTGCGTTTCCATCGACATACAGGTTGAGCACGCGAACGTTGTCGTGGCTACCGGAGAGAAGCTCGATAACCTCGTTGAAGCCACCCGCGAGATGCGTGTGAGTCGCAAGAAGGAACTTCCTCATATTTTCACCCCCTTAATGCGTCAATCATCTTAAGACGATGCGATCCGGGGGTGCGCCCAACGGCGCGGGGCGCACCCCGATCGGGATTAATAATCGAACTGATGGTAATAGCGACGATACTTGAGATTGTGCTTGGTGACCATCTCGTAATGACGGGAGAGGCGGTCAGTGATGCACACGGTAAGGATCCACGGGGAAACGATGACGCGGAAGTCGGGGTCGAGCCCGGGGATGGCAAATTCCGCGGTGTCGAAAATCACGTAGTCCTCATCGCCGGTCACGCCGGAGCGGAGGAAAGCCTCGACACGGTTGTCGAGCTCACGGCACTCATCCTCACCCTTGAACAGGAACACGGGGACGCCGGGCTCCAGGAGCTCGAGAGTGCCATGGAAGAAGTCATGGGACGTGATGTAGCGGGTGCGCTTCCACTGCATCTCCTCGAGGATGCACATGGAATAAAGAATCGTCTCACCCCAAAGGGCGCCGGAGCCGATCATCATGGTGTAGGGGGCGAGGGCGTACTTCTTGGCGAGCTCCTCCGCACGGGGCTCGAAGCGCTTGCGGATGTCGAGCATATCCTTCCAGATATCCTTGGTCTGCTCAAGGAAGAGATCCCACTTGGGGAAGCAGCCGCGGCGGTTCAGCAGGCGCAGGCCGAAGCAGTCGGCGAGATAGTAGCCCTTCTCGCAGCCGCCGGCACCATGGTCGGAGGCCATGGCGACGCAATTCTCGGCGCCCACGGCCCGACCGATGAGGCCCTCGGGCTTGGTCATGGCGAAGACGCGAATGCCCATCTCCTTCATCTTCTTGCAGGCCTCGAGGACCTCAGGCGTGGTGCCGGACTCGGAGGCGGTGAGGACGACGGAGCGCTCGGTCATGCGCTTGTGACCCATGGCATTCCACTCGGCGGCGTGGATGAGGTAGACCTCGAGGTCCTTGTCGCCGAACTTGTTCATGAGGTACTCGAGCTGCATGAGCTCGTCCCAGGTACCGCCAACGCCCATCAGGAACACGGCGTCGTAGCCCTCATCGGCCACGCGGTCGGCAAGGGCGGCCATCTTCTGGCCGGTTTCGTACAGGGCAGCGCCATCCTCAAGATAGCCCTCCTGATCGAAGTGCATGATTTCGATTTTCTCAGTTTCTGCCATGGTTTCTGTCCTCTCTCTTCAATCGTTGAGATACATATCTATGAGCAGCGGGGCGGCCCGCGTTACTCCATGTGACAGGGACTTCGTCCCCAGATTCATCAGGCGCCGTACGCCTCTTTCGCGCGCTTTTCCAGCTCTCGGATGGAATCCTCATAGCCTTGCGCCTTGGTGGCAATGCCGTCGCGAAGGGCCCGAACGTACGGATGCATCTCCCCTCTCTCCAACTCCTCCATGAACTTGGCGGCCATGTACTGAAACGGCACCAAGTTCGGAATTGCGCACATGAGCGGGTTGGATGTAGCCGGAATGACAAGCTCCCCCTCTACGCCCTTGGGGTGGCCGGTGATGATGAAAGCGCCCGCGGTGACGGTGCGGAACTGAGAGTGGAGCATTGCCAGCCTCTCCGACCCCTCGGGATCGTCGATGAGAAACACCAGGCTGTCCGGTGTCAGTTGCATCTGCGGGCCGTGAACGAACTCTTCGCCCTCGGAGTACATCGCAGGGAGCTTGAGGCATTCATTCAGCTTGAGAGCGCCCTCCTCCGCAACTCCAAGATTCGCCCCATTGCCGACCACGCAGGCCGGCACATCTCGCGACAGCACGAGGCGCTGGGCCTTCACGAACGAAGCACAGGCATCGAGCGCCTGACGGTGCGCCTCGATCGCGGAGCGCAGGTTATCCAGTTCAAGTTCGACGCGCGCGTCATCAACACTCTCGACGGCGCGCGCCGCATACAATGCGAAGAGCATGAGGAATTCCACAAGCGCGAGAACTCCCATGGTGACGAAATCCACCGATTCGACTCCCACGCCGTAGTCCACGACCAAATCGGAATGGACGGCGATGGGGGCACTGGGGTTGCCGGTGATCGAGACCGCCCGCTCACCGCGCTTGCGAATGAAATCAAGCGCCGCGATGCTGTTGGTCGAAAAGCCGCTCTGAGAGATAACGACCGTGAAGGCGTTGGCGGGAAAGATATGCTCGCGGGAGATATAGGACTCGGGGGTCACAACGACCACCTGCATGCCGAGCACATCCTGCATGAAATCACGCGCGCACAGCGCGGAATGACGTGAAGAGCCAGATGCCACGATCCTCACGGCGGAGCAACGCTCCGCGGCAAAGAGATCGACGAGCGGACGCACGAGCTCGGCGCCGCGCGTCAAGTTCTCACCAAGACGCGAATTGGCAAGTTCGACGTAATCGAGCATCTTCATGTCTTGCTCCCATTCCTATATAGGGCTATGGAATTCGATACCACTTACATCTATATAAGATACGGGTTTTTTAAGACCAGTTGTTTGCCAAACGATAATTTAGGGTGAGCGGTAGCATCCGGCCGGTGAACGTACAGTCGAAAAGAAGGGGGTTAGAAACGGTACGTAAACCCACCTCGCCTGCCGCAGTTGACAGAGCGGGCAAGCTCTATGATTCGCCCGTCAGAATCAAGCGAGAGACATTCGAGCAACAGGGCGGGACTTCCGACCTCGACTTGAAGCAGGCGCGCGTCATGGGCATCCAGCCGCGCGATACCGAGCTTCTGATGCGCCTCGTCAACAGGGTGCCCGAGCATTCCGTATGTCTCATACAGGCTGAAAGCAGTGATATCGAAGGTGTCTATCGTGGGGAACAGGGGCATCGGAACTAGCGTGTTCTCGATGGCGACAGGGGTGCCGTTGACGCTATTCAGACGACGGACGCAATAAAGCAGGTCATCGGGCTCGATTCCGAACAAACGCCCGAAGTGCTCGCCGGCCGTGCGCTTCGACTTTGCCAGAACGCGGACCGACGGAGCGAGTCCCTTCAAGCGCATGGACGCGCGAAATCCCGCCGGAACACCGCCAACGCCGGCCTGATCGCCCGGTCGGCTGCACACAAATGCGCCTTTGCCCTGTATTCGACGAACGAGCCCCTGCTCCACAAGCCCATCCAAAGCGTTTCTGACCGTGAGCCTAGTGGTGCCGTATATCTTGGCCAGATCGTTTTCGGAAGGAAGCGCCATGCCCGGAGCATATTCATCACGATTGATGCGATCCAGAAGGTCGTTGCGAACGCGCATGTAGAGCGCCTCGTGATTCCCATCGGTGCCAGTCGGACGATCGCACTCCCCTATGAATTGAGCCATTCCAACACCTTTCCACTTGCCGAACCGGATCGAGAGTCATCGTTCGCATATTGAAAACGATCGGCAAGGTTGACGGCGCGGCAGTACTCGACGACCGAGCCTTCGGAATCCTGGTTAAAACACTGCTCGAAAAACGCCGGCGTGCCGACCTCGGCGCCAAGCAAATCGGCCTCGCGTTCGTTCAGCCGGGTGATCGAAAGCCTCTCCACCCCATGGGCCGCCTGAACGCCGTACTCATCGCGAATCACGCGGAAAAGGCTGTCGTCCGTGTAATCATATGCATCGATTCCGGGAAACCGAGCATAATCGGTAAACGACGTTTCGATGGCGACCGGAATCTCGTCCGCAAGACGCACGCGGGACAACTTGAAAACCGTGGATCCGACGGCGACTTTCATCTTCTTCGCCACGAGTTCATTCGCTTCGACAAGCTCTGCACTCAGCAATTTCGAGTACGGCACCCTCCCGGCCCTCGTGACGAGATCGCTAAAGCCCCCCGAACGCTGGAAGACATGGGTCAGTTTTTTCGGCAAGACGTACGTGCCCGACCCGTGCCTGCTCTCAAGCACGCCCTGAGAACACAGCTGTCTTATTCCGCCTCTCAATGCGGTTCTCGACACGCCCAACCGCGTGCACAGATCGCGCTCAACGGGCAACCTGCCGCCGAAGCCGACCGAATCGGTCTCGATCAACCATAGAATTCCCTCGATAGCGCGATCTTTGGGTGGCGCAGCACAGGCATCAGCACTCATGGCGTGCCGCCGCATCGCGCATGGCAATGAACTCCGACTTCAAATTCACGCCAAATTCCAAAAGCTGCCTATAGACGAGCGAGCTGGTCCGGACCGGTCTGGTGATAATGGGGATGAGGAGCTCTCCAACCCCTCCGTCAACCCGATTGGAGCTGGTGGTGACTCGAAGCGTAAGACCCGGGCACATGCTGCCATCGGCTCCCGCCGCCGCCCTTGAAACCCTTGCGGGGTTTTTGACGATCTGCTTGAAGAGCCCCTTCTTATCTTCCACCTCATGAATATCAAGCGATGCGTCCTCGATCAGCATCGCGTCGACCACATCACCGTAGTTGAAGATAACCGGCGATGCCCCATGATAGGCCACCGCCCATTTTCCCGAGGAAGAATCCTGGTAGACATCGGGCAGAAAGGATAAGGCCGGAGCCTCGAACAACGTCTTCGTAACCGAGAATCCACTCGAGCCGAACAGCGATTGAGGGTCTTTGCGTCGAAATGCCATGGATGCTCCTCTACGGAATGTCTCGCAAACGCGCTCACCGCGCGAACCTTACTGTATAAGTTCCCAGAAAGCAATACCACTATTCACTGGAGCCCCATTAAATTCGGCACACGACGTCACATTTTATCGGGCTGATCGAAGGGGCGGCTAACGAGATGCGGAGAGAGCGAGGATGTCGGCAATTGAATCGACGACCGCATCGGCGAGCTCTTGAGAGAAGCCGAAACGGTCTTCACGTTTTGCGATCACCGTCAAACCGGCCGCCTTGCCCGCGGCGATGCCCGGCACCGAATCCTCGACACAGCAACAAGACGTAGCGGGAAGCCCCAACAAGTCGAGCGTGTGGAGATATATCTCGGGATTGGGTTTGCTTTCGAGGAACTGCTCGCCGCTCGCAACATGCTCGAACGCATCGGACAAACCGCACACCTCGAGCACGTGCATGATGTTGTCCATGGGGGATGACGAAGCGAGCGCCACGCGGACTCCAAGGCCCTTCAGCTCGGCCACGGTCTCGCGTACGCCGGGGTTGAGCAGTGCGGCATAATCCGCCGGATGCACTGCGGCCCATGCGTCATAGCGCGCCTCAGCCTCCTCGGGGCTCAAGTCAACGCCCCCCATTGCGAACCAACGAACGAGGTTGCTTTTAAAATCCTTATACGAAGCGCCCACTGCCCGGCAGAGCTCCTCGCGCGGGACGAATATCCCCTCGGCGGAATACATCTCATCAAGCTGGTCGTAGTAAAACCGCTCGCTGTCGACGATCACGCCATCCATATCGAAGATGACCGCCTGATACGGAAAACGACACGAAGCCATGTCCTCTCCTCCCCTTATTCCGAATTAGAAACCATGCCCATAGCACAAGCCCAAAGCGTGAGCGATGCCGTCCTCGTTGTTGGAGGCGGTCACCATATCGGCAGCCGCCTTGGCCTCGTCCACGGCGTTGCCCATCGCGACGCCCGTGCCAGCCCAGCGAAGCATGGACACGTCGTTTTGCCCATCGCCGAATGCGATCACCTCGGACGCATCGATGCCGAGCTTGGGCAGTGCGCCCGCGAGCGCCCGACCCTTGTCGATGCCGGGCGCCATGAACTCGAAGTAGAAATCAGCGGTGAACATGCCGGACAACGTGTCCGTGAACGGTCCGTACATGGAACGCCAGTGTTTCTGCAGGCACTCGGGCTCCGAGGCGCACAGCAGCTTGTCCTGGGGCGTCCCGCACACCTCGAGCAGGTCATCGACCTCGTGAAGCTCGAGATCGCACATGCGGCGCTCGTACTCGACGATGTCGAACGGCTCGCCGCGATATGTGATGAGATGCCTGGACCCGCGCTCGACGTACAGGCGCGCACCCTGCGTGATCCACGGAATGACATCGAAGGAGCGCACATGCTCCACGAGGGAGCGCATGACATCGACCTCGATGGGTTGGTCGTAGAGGACCTCGTTGGTCCCCGCATCCACCACGTGCGCCCCGTTGAAGGAGACGAGCAGACCGCCATGCGCCTCCAGCCCGAGCTCCGAAGCGATGGCGCGAAGGCCCTGGACCGGCCGGCCCGATGAGAGAATCAGCTTGACACCGGCATCCTGCGCGTCGAGCAGGGCGCGCTTCGTGCGCGGCGTGATCTTCTTCTCGTCGTTCGTGAGCGTCCCGTCGATATCCAGAGCGATCGCCTTGATTGCCATGCGCAATAACCTTTCTGGAAGATACATTATGCTGAAATATCATACCGCTTTACAAAACCGGCAGTCACTGCGAAGAACCAGGTCGCAAGTCGGCGCGCGCGAACACGTCTTTCGCTCGACTATACGGGCCATGGAAGCTCTCTCAGAAAATATCCCTGAATGGTATTAGATTATCTGTAGACGTATATGCGAGACCGAGCGATACCTCACATTAAAAAAATGCCTTGCACGACCGACGTGGAGCAAGTACAGTTGGCTTGCACCCGAAGTGGCACCGCCACTGTTTTAGCGTAAAAGATGTTTGAGCCTGACAGTCACGAGTAGCACGAGAGCAGTTTGAGCGTATGAGTCGTTTCACCAACACCATCACAATCAAATTGGGAGATCTGCTATAGGCCATCGGCATTGCCATGTCGATTTCGCCTACCTGTCGCTCGCCGCACGACGGCCCACCGCCGTGCGCAACGTTGACCTGGCGCCTGCCCGGCGCTGGAAAGGAAGCAGCATGTTCAGCCCGACCGATCACGAGTTCCACGAGTGGACGCTCGCAGATTTCCTGCAAGAGAATTGCGAACTGCCCCTCGATGGGCGCCTCGCCGCCATCGCCGACCATCGATGCAGCCCCGCCCTCGCCAAGCGCGCCGTCCTCGATTTCTGTCGTCTCGAAATCGGCTTTTTCCTCCAAAACGACCCGCTCGCCGCAGAGGCGATGCGTCGCGTCGCGACTATCGACAACGGCCGGACCCCCAGCTCCCCTGACACGGAGGGAGTGCGCGGACACGGTATCGCGTCGGTCTGTTGGAGGCTCGAGCGGGCCTGGCGGCTGATAGAGACGGATGAAGACGACTGTGCGGAGCTCCACCGTGCGCTCAGGCAAACGACCGAGCAGTTGTACGCCCCGATCGAGCAAATCGGGGAGTCCGCACGTCGAAGTGCGGCGGGACAATTCCCCTTCTCGTGGATCCCCCGCTACTCGACGAACGCCTGTGCATTCAAGCACTTCGACTCCGCGCGGCTCAATGCCAACAGCCTGCGTTATTCGGGTCCGAGAGCGGCCATGGACGCGCTCTTCCGATTCGCCACGCTCGACGCCGACGATTTCTACACCGTCTGCGCAGCGCTGATCATGGAAAACGGCGGAAGGGCGGCGGCGATGCAAGACGCCTATGCGGCCGCCTACAACAGGCGATGCGGTGACGCCTTCCTGTTCATCTACGAATGCCTTCCCGAGCTTGTGGACACGGCATCGTATGACCACAGGGCCCGAAACCCCGCACGCCGCGCCCAGGCCATTCGGAGCCTCTTCATCAGGCCCCTCGCAGCGCTCTTCGAATGCGGGGCGCTTGGCATCGAGGAAGCGCCACGACGGGCGCCGAGCGTCCTAGAACAGCGGCTGCGCGACAAGCCGAGGACCACGTCCAGCTAGATGGCGGTCTCGAGCACCGCCACACGAACCGATTACCCTCCTATCGAAAGGAAAACCCATGACCGTCTTCGACACCGCCCCCTCCATCCTCCGCGAGACGAGCCGCGGAATCGAGCGCACGAGTATCTACGATGAGCTACTGCGCGAACGCACCCTCGTCATCTCCGGCGAGATCGAGCCCCTGATGGCGAGCGCTCTGTGCCAACACGTGCTGTTCCTCGAACGAGAGGACCCCTCCTCCCCCATCACCCTCTTCGTCAGCAGCCCCGGCGGGCAGGTGGGTCCGGGACTCGCCATCTACGACGTACTGCGCTCGGTGTCCTGCCCCATCCGCACAGTCTGCAGCGACCTCGCCGCATCCATGGGCTCGATCATCTTCATGGCAGGAGAAGAGCGCGAGATGTACCCGCACGCATCCCTCATGATCCACGACCCCCTCATCCCGCAGGGCGCCGGTGGCTCCGCGCTCGCCCTTCAGGAGACGAGCAAACGTCTCATGGAACGGCGCCGGACGCTCAACACCATCCTCGCCGAGCGCTCGGGGCTCACGCTCAAGCGCATCCAATCCCTCACCTGCAAGGACACCTACCTGGAAGCCGAGCGCGCACTCGACCTCGGCTTCGCCACCCGCATCATCGAATCCCGAAAGGAGCTCTAACCATGAGCCGAACCGCACTCCCCACCTCCAATCCCACGATCCTCGCCTCGGGCCGCACCCTGGACACCGACACCTGGACCACCCGCATCAACAATAACATGCTCGTCATCGGGCCATCCGGCGCAGGCAAGACGCGCCACGTGCTCAAGCCCAACCTGATGCAGATGAACGCAAGCTTCATCGTGCTCGACACCAAGGGGCAGCTTTGTCGCGAAATGGGCCCCTTGCTGCGCTCCCATGGCTACGTCGTGCAGAACATCAACTTCTCGAACATGGATGCGGCCTGCCCTCGATGTGCCTCGCCCGTCGGCTACGACCCACTCGCCTTCATCCGCCGCGACCCCGCGAACGGCAGGCCGTCACAGCAGGACATCCTCTCGGTCGCAACGGCGATCTGCCCCGCGGAGGACCTTACCCAGCCCTTCTGGGACCGAGCGGCGGCCAACCTGCTGTCTTGCCTTGTCGCCTACGCCGTCGAACAGCTGCCCGCCGCCGAGCAGACCTTCGAATCGGTTGTTCGGCTGGTGGATTCCCTGGGAGACGGCGGCACCTTCGCCCTGCTCGACGAGGTAATCGCGTGCGACCCAACGAGCTTCTGCGCCTCGGCGTACCTGCGCTACCGCGCCACGATGGGCGCGGAAAAGATGAACGCCAGCATCATCGGCATCATCGCGGAGAAGGTCATGTGCCTCAGTTTCGATACCGCTCGCGCCCTGTACACGCATAACCCCCAGGTCGATTTCGCCCGCATGGGCCACGAGCCCACGGCGCTCTTCGTGACCCTCAGCGACATGGACCGTTCGCTCGACCCGCTCACCAACCTCTTCCTGACCCAAGCGCTCATCTCGCTCGGTAGGGAGGCCGATGCCATGCCCAGCGGCTCGCTGCCCGTTCCCGTCCGCATGTTCCTCGACGACTTTGGCAACTTCCGCATCCCCAACTTCGAACAGGCGATCTCGGTGGTGCGCAGCAAGAACATCTGGTGCACCATGTTGTGCCAGACCACAAGCCAGCTCGCAGCCCGATATGGCGAGGAGGGCGCCAACACGATCATCGGCAACTGCGACACGCAGCTCGTCCTGGCGTTCCAGGACACCGCCAGCGCACGATACTTCTCAGATCGCGCGAACAAGCCGGTCAGCGCGCTGCTCGCCACCCCACTCGACCGTTCCTGGCTGTTTTTGCGCGGCAAGCCCGGTGAGCTCGTCCGCCGCTACGAGGTGGCCGACCATCCCCTGCACGACACGGCCGTCACGCTGGAGCACGGCGCGAACGCATTGGAAATCGACGCCGCGCCGTTCGACTACACGCCGAGTTCGTCCCTGCAAGACACTACAATTGAGTTCTGATCGACCCGAGCCTGCCACGGCACCCAAATTCACATGGGGGCGACCATGTCCGATTTCTCGAACAACCTCTCCTACCTCCGCGTTGCCGCGCACGCGTCGAGCTTCCCCAACGGCGAGGGAGGAAAGACCCCTCCATGGGAGATCGATTGGTTCTATCGCGACCCGGCGGCTGACGGATCGCCCGGTCTCGCATCCGCGGAAAACCTGAACACCGTCTGCCGTGCGTATCTGGGGGACCGAGCGGCACAAGACCGGCTGATCTTCGGCGAGGCGACCGACGCCGAGATTGACGCGGCGCTTATCGAGAGCCCCTATGGGATGAACGATCGCCAAAGACTCGCCGTCCGCCGCGCACTCGAATCCGACATCTCGCTCGTCCAGGGTCCTCCTGGAACCGGCAAGACCGAGACCATCCTCAACATGGTTTCCTGCATGATCGCACGCGGCGCAACTGTAGCCGTCGTGTCCACCAACGGCGAGGCCATCGCAAACATCTCCAAGAAAATCGCCGGATATGCGGCGGCGGATGAGGGCCGGGAGCCCAACCGCCGTCGCATCTTCAACTCCTACGCCGCCTTGGGCAAGCTCGAGAATCGCCGGTCCTGGAACGAGGAGCATCCACAGGGACCGCAGTTCGACGTCGGGGACGATTCGGAGGCTCGCCGTAACGAGCGCTACGATACCGGGGGCTGGGAACCCTCCCTCACCGCTTCTGAATTCCTTCGCGAACGTCCATTCATCACAAGCACCATCCACTCCCTCAAGAAATGCTTCAACGACGGCGACGTGTTCCGCTATGACTATCTGATCATGGATGAAGCGTCTCAATGTGCGCCCGCGCTTGCCCTGCTCGCGATGAGCAGCGCCCGGCGCGTGGTGCTCGTCGGCGATATCGAGCAGCTTCCACCCGTCTACCACGCGAACGCCGCAGAAGCCGCCGCGCGCAGCGCCGAGGAAACCGGCATTCCCGTTCCGGGTCGCAAATCGCCCTATGCCCTGCAGGATGTGACGACCGGTGACGGAATGAGCATCTTGGCGTCCGCGCAGGCCGTCTTCGAACCGATCGGCGCACCGCATACCTTTCTCAACGAGCATTTCAGGTGCCATCCCGGCATCATCGGCTTTTGCAGCGAGGAGATTTACGCGCCCCGTGGGGAGGGTCTCGTCGTGCGCACCCCGGCCTATGATCGGTCCGTGCAAACACCCATCCGCATCCGCTGGTTCGAGGGCGATTATTGGGAGCCGCATCGACACGACCGCCAAAGCGCAAAAGAAGCTTCGGAACGGAAGGCCAAGCGCGGCGTCCCGCAATCGAGCAAGGAGAACCGCAAGCAGATAGAGATCTTCATGCACGAAGAGTGGCCGGGCCTGCGCGCCCGACTCGAGACGGACCCGAGCTTCTCCGTGCGCATCGTGTCCCCGTTCCGCGGCCAGCTCGAGGCTCTCTACGACCGCCTCGTCGACACGGAAGGAGCGGCCGCAATCGAGCGCCTCTTCCACGCCGACGAGGCCGAGGCCGTTGATTCATGGGAAAAGACCGGCCTGACGATCCACAAGACGCAGGGACAGGAATACAACGCCGTGTATCTTCTCCCCGTGGAGGACGGGGACTGGGATTGGCCCTGGTCGCAAGGGCGGTCGATCATCAACGTGGCGGTCTCACGAGCCGAAGACGAACTCGTGGTCATCTGCTCGACCGACCTCATGTCCAAAGAAACGCAGCTTGCACTCACCGGCACGTATATCCCGCCATCGCCCGGTGGCGCAGCGCAGGCCCTCTCCACGCGCGATCGAGCCGAACGTGAACAACGAGAGCGTTTTTTGCAGAAACTCATCGACTACGCCCGCCGACGCATGGACCCCGCATCGGATGCGTTCACGGGCGAGCGGGGGTTCCCCATCAGCAACTATGCCTACGGCTTCCACCGGTCGTCCCTCGTCTCGGCGTTCGACGAGATTCCGGCCATTCAGACATACGTCGGCAATGAAGACTCGGCCGCCGAGCTTGCCCTATGCAACGCCCTGGAGAGCGTCGATCTCGCCGGCCGCGGCCTCGCCGTCGCGCGCGGCGTCGCGCTCTCAAGCTGCCTCTCCCCTCGTGCGCTCTCCCGCCGCCTGACTGACGACGAAGAGTTCCGCGCCACCGACAAGAAGGCTTTCATCCAACATGGCGATGCCGGACGTGAGGAACGATTCGACTTCGTGATCTACAACAAACAAACCATGCGCATCGTCCTGTGCATCGAGATCGATGACGGCCGGTACCGCCACACAAGCCCCGAAATCCCGAATGACGGCGAAAGGGCGCTCGCCCGGCGTCGGCGCCGCCTCCGCTGCAAGAACTCGATCGTGCGCGATATGGGCGGTCAAGTGATCGAAGGCAATGCGAGGACCGCGATGGCCGGAAGCGGCTCAGACATGTTCTCATTCGCGATGCTGCGCCTGGCAACCAACGGCACCACGGCGGCAGAAACCGAACTCATCGCCACCGCCATCAGCCACGACGAGCCACGTGTCAGGCCCTTCGCAACCATTGACGAGCTGATCGACCTCCAAATGGCCCATGGCACGGAGAGCGGACCGACGCTTGCCCCTTCCTTCGACACCGGCGCTCGCGCCCTACCCGAACGAGGCAGCATCGCCGCGCTCGTACGCGAGGGCGCATCGGCATTCGTCAAAGCAAGTCCGCAAAGTGAGGCACGTTATCTGCAGAAGGTCCTCGACGACTGGACGGGCGCGGGCGTCTTCCCCAAGATGCGTTCCCATCAAGCGAACAAGCTGCTTCAAGAGGGCGGCCTAATCGAACGACGGGCAGATGGCTGGCACGCCACCCCGCACGGAGCGAAACTCGGCATCATCGAGCGCATGGTCGAATATGACGGCGTCGAGAGCACCCGTTGCCTGTACCCCGCCAGCTGCGAAAAGGCGGTTCGGAATTTCTTGTTGCAGGCGCTCGGAGATTAACAGTCACTCTTTACAAAACAAACGAGGCCCCGGTGCACCCGGGGCCTCGCTGCGAAACGAATTCGGAGCCGACTGCCTACCTGCGCGTCGCGCGGTAGAACTCAATCAGAGCCTTGGTGGAGGCATCCTGAGCGGCGAGCGCCTCGTCGTCATGGAATGCCGGGGTGATCTGCTTGGCAAGCTGCTTGCCAAGCTCAACGCCCCACTGATCATAGGAGTCGATGCCCCAAACGGTGCCCTGCACGAACGTGATGTGCTCATACACGGCGATGAGCTCGCCGAGGGCGAACGGGCTCAACGTGTCACCGAAAATAGAGGTCGTGGGGCGGTTGCCCTCGAACACGCGAGCAGGGACGATCTGCTCGGCCGTACCCTCGGCGCGGACCTCATCGGCCGTCTTGCCGAATGCAAGGGCCTTGGTCTGGGCGAGGAAGTTGCCCAGGAACAGCTCGTGCACATCCTGACCCTCATCGACGAAGGGGTTGGAGGTGTTGGCAAAGGCGATGAAATCGGCGGGAACTACGACGCTGCCCTGATGCATCAGCTGATAGAACGCATGCTGGCCATTGGTACCGGGCTCGCCCCAGAAAACCTCGCCGGTATGGCACGTGACGGGCGTGCCGTCCCAACGGACGTGCTTGCCGTTGGATTCCATGGTGAGCTGCTGCAGGTATGCCGGGAACCGGTGCAGGTACTGCGTGTAGGGCAGGACGGCATGCGTATCGGCGCCGAAGAAGTTGACGTACCAGACGTTCATGAGGCCCATGAGCGCGACGACGTTCTCCTCGAGCGGTGTGTTCTCAAAGTACTCGTCGATGGCTCGGAAGCCCGCCAGGAACTGCTGGAAGCGCTCGGGCCCCAGGGCGATGATGAGCGACAGACCGACGGCGGAATCAACGGAATAACGACCGCCGACCCAGTTCCAGAAGCCGAAAGCGTTCTCAGGGTCGATGCCGAAATCGGCGACGAGGTCCAGGGCGGTGGAAACGGCCACGAAGTGCTTGGCGATGGCCTCGGCATCCTGCTCGGCGCTACCGTCGACGGCGCCGCAAGCGCGGAGCTGTTCGAGCATCCAAGCCTTGACCTCACGGGCGTTGGTGAGCGTCTCGAGCGTGGTGAACGTCTTGGAGACGATGATGACGAGCGTGGTCTCGGCATCGAGGCCACGCACCTTCTCGGCCATGTCGTTCGGATCGATGTTGGAGATGTAACGGCAATCGATGCCGGCATCGAGATAGGGCTTCATGGCCTCGTAGACCATAACGGGACCGAGGTCGGAACCGCCGATGCCGATGGAGACCACGTGCTCGATCTTCTTACCGCTGACGCCCTTCCACTCACCGGAGCGGACGCGATCGGCAAAGGCGTACATGCGATCGAGGACCTCGTGAACATCGGCAACGACATCCTGGCCGTCGACGATGAGCTCGCCCTTCTGGCTGGCGGGACGGCGGAGGGCGGTGTGCAAGACGGCACGGTCCTCCGTGGTGTTGATATGCTCGCCGGAGAACATGGCATCGCGACGCTCCTCGACGCCGCAAGCGCGACCCAAGTCCACGAGCAGCTTGAGCGTCTCATCGGTGACGAGGTTCTTGGACAGGTCGAAGTACAGGTCACCGGCACGATAGCTGAGCTTCTCAACGCGATCGGGATCGGCGGCAAACCAATCCTTCAGGCTGATGCCCTTCTCCACGAGCTCGTCGTGGTGCTTCTGAAGAGCCGCCCACGCAGGGGTCTTGGTTGCATCGATGGGAGCGGAAATCGCCATGTGCGTCCTCCTTAAATGACTGCATGCACGAACATCTCCATTCTACCGCTAGCAGGCGCGGGCGGCTCCGCCACCCTCCTCAAAAGAATGGCAAAACGGCCCTCGCTCTCGACCCGGATCATCCCAACCGAAAGCGAGGGCCGCGAAAGCGACGTCATCAGAAAGGGCGCTATGCCTTCTTGAAGTACGCCACCGCAATGGCGCCGGGGCCGACGTGCGTACCGATTGTCGCACCGACCATGACCGAGGGAATGTCCTGCTCGGCAATGCCGCCCTCCCACACGGAGCGGCTGTCCTCGAGGTACTTGCGCAGGAGCTTATCGGAAAGACCGGTGTAGCCGACCATGACGGGCATATCGAAATCAATGCCACCCGCGCTCTCGAGCTGCTGGCGCAGCAAGTTGCGGCCGTTCTTGGAGCCACGGGCCTTGCCCAGGATCGCGACCTCACCGTCGGCGACGGTGATGACCGGCTTGATGGAGAGCATCTCCCCCAGAGTGCCAGCGGCGGCGGAAATGCGGCCACCGCGCTTCAGGTACTCGAGGGTGTCGAGCAGGGCGACCAAACAGACACGGTCAGCGGCGACCTCGACAGCAGCGGCGACCTCGGCTGCCGAGCGGCCCTCTTCGACCAAACGGAGCGCGTAATCGACCAGGATGTGCTGGCCGACCGTCACGCTCTTGGTGTCAACGACATGCACCTCCGTGGACCCATCGGCCTGCGAGGCGGCTGTGACGGCGCTCTGATGCGTACCGGACAACTTACTCGAAAGCGCCAGGATCACCACATCGTCGCCCGCCTCCTGAGCGCGGGAGATCGCCTGCGAAAATGCATAGGGATTGACCTGGCCAGTCGTCGGGAACTCATCGCCTTCGACGAGCAGCTCGTAAAAACGCTCGCGCGTGAGGTCTACGTCGGCGCTGTAGGTCGTCTCGCCAAAAGCAATGGATAGCGGCAGGACGTCGAGATTCGGATGTTCACCCGGCAGGCAATCAGAACCGGAATCGGTGATAATGCGGACAGCCATCATATCCCCTTTCAGGGTACTTAATGAACAGTTTCCGCGAAAGTGTACCGCTATCTTACGGCATCACCAGACATTCATATTGTCG
>URWW01000031.1 GCA_900551665.1 uncultured Collinsella sp.
CAGCTTGCCCTGGTCATCCTTCATGGGGAATTTCACATAGACGGTGGTGCAGGGGTCGTCCTGGTACTCGATCTCCGCCTCAGCCAGGGCGGTCTCATCGTGGGGGCACCAGTACACAGGCTTGAGCCCCTTGTAGATATAGCCCTTCTTGTACATGGCCCCAAAGACCTTGACCTCCTCCGCCTCGAAGCTGGGGTCCATGGTCTTATAGGGGTGCTCCCAGTCGCCGATGACGCCCAGGCGCTTGAAGCCCTCGCGCTGCAGGTCGATGTTCTCGACGGCGAACTTGTTGCAGAGCTCGCGAATCTCAGCCGTAGAGGCCTGGTTGAACTTCTCGGTGCCCATCTGGGTCTCGACCTTGTGCTCGATAGGCTGGCCGTGGCAATCCCAACCGGGCACGTACGGGGTCTCATAACCCTGCATGGCCTTGTAGCGGTTGATCATGTCCTTGGCGATCTTGTTCATCGCGTGACCCAGGTGGATGGGGCCGTTGGCGTAGGGAGGGCCGTCGTGCAGGACGAACTTCTCGTGGCCCTCGTTCTTCTTGAGCATGAGCTCGTACACGTGGTTCTGCTGCCAGCGCTTGAGACGCTCCGGCTCGCGCTGCGCCAGGGCCGCCCTCATGGGGAACTTGGTCTTGGGCAGGTTCATGGTCTGCTTGTACTCGTTTGCCACGAATACCCCTCTCTGTTGTGGGCGCATGAAAAAACGCCCGTCCTAGCTCAAGCTGGGACGAAGCGCCTATGAATGCGGGAAGCAGACCCGCGTGCGTTTCGCTATACCACCCAGCTCAAAGGTTCACGCGATCGCGCTCCCCTCGTACTCGGCTGGTCTGTCACGACGACCATCCCGGCGACGCCTACTGGGCGCGAACGCGCCGTTGGGGCCGCGGCTCCGGGGTGATATTCGATGCGGCCGCACGCACCCGGATCGCAGCTCCCCGGGCTCTCTTCGCCGTGCGGGTCCGACCTACTCGTCCCCATCAACGCCTGTGATTCAGCATGATAGCACGGGCGGAACACTCCTAGGTTGAAACACATACCGCAATCACGTCGCACCGCCCTCCAACCTGACCCAAATTTCAAAACATGACATGCAGCCGCTCGAATTCCATCAAAACGTTCGCCATAGGCACACGTTCAAAATTCAAATTCTGCGGATTTCCCAAACAAGGTACGCGTCTGGCGAATGTTTTAGCGGCATCGAGCGCGAAACAGGCAGTCTAGATGTCGGCGGCGTCGATCAAAGGCACGCCTTCACCCATAAGGGCTTGCGCGAACAGGCCGCGCCCGGCAATGAGGCGACCGGTGAACGTTCCATCGTACACCTCGCGCACGCCGCAGCTCGGGCTACGCGACTGCAGGACGGCGGCGGCCAGCTCGCCCGACTCGATATGCGGTTTAAGCCGCGCCATCTCAGCGGCAACGCCCGCACGGTATTCGGAATCGACGCTGACTCCGCAGTTGTTCACAACCTCTCCGTCAACGATCTCCGCGGGAGGACGAGGCGTGGGAAGACCACCCGCCACCTCGGGACATACCGGAATGACCTCGATCTCGGGATGCTTCGCCAGCTCCGAGAGCAAACGCTCGCTGCGGTTATTGCCGCCGCTGTATTTGCAGTTCTCACCCAGCAGACAGGCGCTTACCGCGATTTTCATGGCACCTCCTATGCAAAACGGGTCCCGCAAGCGGGACCCGTTGAAGAACAAGCTATGTTCGCGAAACCTTAGAGGGTGTTCACGAGCTTCTGGATGCCGGACTTGCGGTTGGCAGCCTGGTTCTTGTGGATGACGCCCTTGGCGACGGCCTTGTCCAGCTTGCGGTAGGCGGTGGTGGCAGCAGCCTGGGCAGCGGCCTTGTCGCCAGCCTCAACGGCGGCCTTGACGTGCTTGATAACGGTCTTGAGCTCGGAGCGGATCGCCTTGTTGCGGACGCGAGCAACCTCGCTGGTGCGGATGCGCTTCTTCTGAGACTTGATGTTTGCCATCGGGTTCGGTTCCTTTCGGGTACTTACAAGGTCTTACTATCCGGCCTCTGAGACACGGTTGTTGAGGTCATACGGGCGAGTATTTTACACGCGCAACCCAGCTCACGCAACAGCAATCAAGCAATATGTGCAGGTTGCACGGGATTATTCACAAGTTCACCCACCAACTCGCCACAATGACCGGAGATTTACCTGCCCCGGCGCTGCTGGGGGCGGCACATGTCCATAACCCACATCTGAAGCGCCAGCTCGCCGTCGCGTGACCCTTTCAGCGCCAACTCGACATCGACCGCCGAGGACAGCGCCTCGAGCAGCTCGTCCATCTTCCATCGACGGGCCCATGAGGCGTGGTTCTTGACCTGCCAGGTCTGGACACCCAGGGTAGAGGCCAGCTGCCCGGCCTGCCCGCGGGCATCGAGGGACTTCGCGATGATAAGCTCGCGCAGGCGCGTCACCAACAATGACCAGATTCGGACCTCGCTCTTGGCCGGCTGCAGCTTGAGCAGTTCAAGCGAACGGGTAAGGTCGCGGGCGGCCACCGCATTGAGAAGCTCCCACGGCTTGACCTCGGCGGTGCGCATGACATGCCGTTCGACGTCGGCGAGCGTAATCTCGGGGCCGTCGATCATCGAGGCGAGCTTCTTGAGTTCGTTGTCGAGCATGCGCATGTTCTCGCCAGCGCGAGAAACCAGGGCCTCGGCGGCGGGGATGCCCATCACCTTCCCGTGCGCCTGCGCCATCTTCGCCACGCGGGGCGGAAGCTCATACGCCTTCATGGGAGCACAGGAAATGACGGCCTTCGCCCCAAGTTTTGCGATCGCCTTGTAGAGCCTCGTATTCTTCGCAAGCGCTGTGGCGACCACCAAACACACCGTCGTGGGAGCGGGATTAGCGAAATACTCCACCAACGGCTCGCTCACCGCCTTGGGCAGCTTGTCACAGTTCCTCAAAATGACCAAGCGAAACTCAGACCCCATGGGAAAGGTGTTGAGGGAGGCGATGATGTCGTCGATCTGCGGGTCCTTGGCCATATCCCGCTCATCGAGGTTGAACGCAGCCATGCCGGACGCGTCCAAGCGCGCCTTCATCTTCTCGATCGTGTGCGAGCTCTTGAGCTCGTCGGAGCCCACGACGAGGTATCCCGGCAGCAACTCCGCCATATGTGCAGCCCCCTCTCTCACCGGTCAACTGACGTCTCAGTATAGCGAAGCGCTCAGCGCTGCGTTCGAAACCGAGGATACGGATGCCCCGGCGTCACATGAATATCGCCTACGTCCTTAGTGCACAAGAACATCGATCCCGACGCCTCGACCATGCGCACACATGCGGGATTGGGGTGCCCATAGCGATTCCCCTCGCCGGCACTCGCCACGCAAAGCTCCGGCAGCAGCGAGTCAAGCGCCTTGGCAGATACCGAAACGCGGGACCCGTGATGCCCGAGCTTCAAGACATCGATATCGCCCACTTCCCCCATATACGATTCGAGCTCGTCCCGCTCGGTATCACCGGTCAACAAAACGCGAAGGCCCCCGCGTGCCCCCTCATAGGAGACATCCAGCACCGCCGAATCCGCGTTCTCGTCGCCACGTACCCTGGTATCCGGCCAAATAAGCTCACAGACAAAGGAGCCGACTCGCACTGCATCGCCCTCGCGCAGCTCGCTCACGGCAGGCCCATCGGATAATTCCGCCGGAATATGGTCAGCCGCACCATCCGCAACGTACAGCCGATCGACCCGCACACCCTCGAGAACATCGGGAAGGCCGCCCCAATGGTCCTTATCCCAATGCGTGATCACAACACCGTCGAGCCCAAAGACATGATTGCGCGCCAGGGCCGTCCGAGTCGCCTCCCCTATCCCCGCATCGACAAGCAACGTCGACGGCCCGTCGCGTATCAAAATTGCATCGCCCTGACCGATATCGAGCACGATGATTTCGGGAGGAGCAAAGCGGGTCCAATATGAGAGGTGCGCGACGGCACAGAAGAATACGAGCATGAGCGCGAGAACGAGACGCTTCGGCATGACGGGCCTCCAACGAACATACACCAGGAGTGCCGCACCGTAAGCGATCGGCGCCACTACCCACGACGACTCGACCGAAACGAGCGCAAACGGAATGCCCGCACACACCTGCGCGAAAAAGACAGATATACGCGCAAGGCCGTCGGCGGGCGCCAGGGCGAATCCAGCGATGGCCCCAGCTGCGCCGGTCACGCCCGTAACCTGGGCAACCATGTCAGATATGGTCGCCACCCCCGTGCCGAGTAGACCGGTCACGAGCAAGCCGCTCATGGCCGGGCCGACAAGCAGGTTCGCCAGCGGAGATACGAGCGACACCTCGCCGAACACCGGCAAGGTCAACGGTAACGTGGCCCATTGGGCTACCAACGTGATGGACAAGGCGTCCGCAACGGAAGCGGGGACATGCAGAGCACATAGATGATGCCGAACATAGGGGCCGAACAGGATAATGAACAGCACGCTCGCAACCGAAAGCCGAAACCCAAGGTCATAAACGGCACCGGGATCGACGGCGACCAGGGCGGCCACCGCGATCGCAAGTCCCGAAGGCGCATGCGCGCGGCGATGACCCATGATCGCCGCGGATGCGATCGCCACCATGCAAACCGAACGGATCGCAGAAGGGGCGCCACCGGTGAACACCATGTACGCAGCCATGGCGACAAGCATGACCAGCTGCTGCGCTCCTTTTGAGAACCCCACGTGGCGAAGCGTTCGCTCAAGCATGGCCGCGATATAAGCGAAATGGCTTCCCGAAACCGCCACGAGGTGCGTGAGCCCGCAAGCGGAGAAATCGGCCTGAGCCTCCGACTGATTGAGCTCCGTCGTCCTACCGCACACCGTCCCGGCAACCAGCGCCCGATAATCGCTTCCTCCCGCGTCGAGCACGCGCAGCGCACGGGCCCGAAGCGACCCAATCGAAACGCCGCGCGCCTCGGTCCCATGCTCCAAGATCGACACGATGCGGGCTGAGGCGACCTCCCCTTTTGCAAAGCGGCTTCGCGCATAGTCGGAGTCATCAAGCGCTTTCACGCGACACACGGCACGCAGGGTCGTCCCATCCTCAAAAGCCTCGTCACTTGAGACGCGAACCGACCCAAGGCGCTTTCCCGTATCGACGTCGACCATGAGAGCGGTCGATGAGAACCCCCGCTCGCCGGCAGAAGGATCGCCGCGGATGAACAGGACACACGCCCCGCCGCCCGCACCGAGGACCGCACGACTCCCCGCCTGCCATCTCAACAACCAGCCGGTTGCGGCGACGCACCCAATCAAGACGCCCATACCGAGCATCACAATCGGACGAGCGAAGGAGTAGAGGCGACCCGACCCTCGCAAACGGCGCGCGAGGGTAAACGCCAAGACGGACACCAAGCTCAACGCCCACGCGCCGATCCAGGACACCACATCGCCGCCGTCTCGCAGTCGCCACCCCGCTTCGAGCATGAGCAGGGCCGATGCGCATACGCCCGCTGCGAGAAACGCCGTGGGCGGAACATACGGCCGAACCGGCAGATCTCTGCCGCTACCAACCATGCCAATCACACGCATATCGAACTTTTGAGCTTTTCGAACTTCTTCTCGCCGATGCCGCTCACGCGCATGAGGTCCTCAATGGTCGAAAACGGGCCGTTCGCTTCGCGATCCTCGACGATGGCACGTGCGGTCGACGGCCCCACCCCGGGCAACGCGTCGAGGTCCGATTCCGTGGCACGGTTGATGTTGACGGGCCCGTCGGCAGTGGCAACCCCCTGCGCAGACGCCCCAACATCGGGAGCCACGGCTCCCGAACCGCCACCGCCCGCCTCCCCCACACGCGGGACATACACCTGCTGCCCGTCTTGCAGCTTTGCGGCTCGATTGACGCGAGCGGCATCGGCATCAGCGGCAAACCCACCGGCAGCTTCGATGGCATCCCCCACTCGCGAATCGGCCCGCAGGGTCACAAGGGAAGGAGCGCCTACGGCCCCAGCAACATCAACTACGATGACCTCTGGCTTCTCCGGTTTACCCTCAGATCCCGAAGCACCGTCACCCGAAGCACCGCCGTCATCCGGAGCCGTGTCGTCATTTTCGACCTCTGCCGCACCCTGCTCCGAACTCCCAGCCTCCGAACGCGTGACCAGAACTCCCCCGTCACCGGCACCCGCCGCCCCGAGGGCCCCCGTCACTCCTGCTCCAAGAGCCATGATCAAGAGAACCGCGACAACCGCCCCGATCACCAACACCACCGGCCGCTGCCTCGCATAGAGCCTGCAGCGTCTCGCCCATGTCATTCTCTCCTCTTGCACCTGTGCCATATGCGCACCTCCCCTCATCAAGCATCGCAAGACGGGAGACGTGAAGCGCCGGCAATATGAAGTAGCGCCGATCGGTCTGTATGGCAATCTGGCCGCAACCTGTCCATCGTGGGCAGATTGCGGCCAGATTTAGCACCAGATTATGGGCAGGCGTGTGGATTACTCCGCGGCTTGGTAGCGAATCTCGATCTCGCTGTGGCGTTCGCGCATGCAACGGGGGCGCTTGTACACCGGCGCCTCGAAATCGATGTACTCGACATGGGAGACCAGGTAATCGATCATCGCCTCGTGATCGAACATCTCCCACGCCTCGTGGACCTCGTCGAGCTTCGCATGGGTCTCGGGACGACGCGGCATGAACAGTGTGCAGCAGTCGGGCGCGGTCTCGCACGAGATCTCATACGTGCCGATCTGCTTGGCGCGCTCGATGATCTCCTGCTTATCCGAACCGATGAGCGGCATGAACACCGGGATATCCACGACCTCGTTGACGGCCATGATGTTCTCGAGCGTCTGCGACGCGACCTGGCCGAGCGACTCGCCCGTGACAATGGCCTTGGCGCCCTCGAGGCGCGCGATGCGCTCCGCCACCGAGTACATGACGCGGCGATACATGATCACGCGCAGATCGGACGGGGTCTTCATCGAGATCTCGCGCTGGCAATCGCCGAACGGGACGACGTACATGCGGCCGATCTGAACCGCAGGCGCGAGCTGCTCGATGATGTCACGGCACAGATACTCGCTCGTATCGGCCGTCTGGGGACGACCGGAGAAATGGATCGGCACCACGACGGCGCCGCGACGAGCGAGCTGCCAGGTTGCGACCGGAGAATCGATACCCGAGGAAAGCAGCGTCACGACCTTGCCGGCACTGCCCTGCGGCAGGCCGCCCACGCCTCGCATACTGCGGGCGTACACATACACGCTGCCCTGGACGACGAGCACGTGCACGCAGGCATCGGGCTCGCGCATCTGAACCTTCTTCTCGGGATACGCAAGGCAGAGCGCCTCGCCGACCTGGCGGTTGAGGTCCATGCTCGTGAGCTCGTAGTCCGTATTCGAACGGCGTGCGGCGACCTTGAAGGTCTCGAACGGTCCGAACTCGGCGAGCGCATCGATCGCGGCGCGGCAATACTCATCGGGCTCGCGGTTCGTGTGGAACGCCAGCGAGCAGCGGGCGACGCCCGGAACCTGGGCGATGAGCGGCATGGCGCGCTCAACCTCGCCCTTGGTGGAGAAGGTGACGAGGATATGGCCGGAGATGCGCGTCACGCACGAAACGGAAAAGGCGGCCAAGGCCGCCTTCAACGAATCCATGAGGACGCGCTCGAACCGCGTGCGGTTCTTGCCCTTGAGCCCTATCTCGTGATAGTGCACCAGGCATACGCGACTTGCCAATTAGGCCTCCTGGGGGTCGATGTGGCCGAGGGCGGCCTCATAACGCTCGTGGTCGTAGGAGATGGTGCCATCCACGATCTCCTCCATGGCCATGGAGATGGTGTCCTTGCCGGACAGCATGACGGTGAGGTCATCGGTGTCCTGGACGGCGAGGACGCGGCTGTGCTGGCCGCGCAGCATGTTGTTGATGTCGCTGGCGCGCTGGGACGCGAGCGAGGAGAGCAGGAACCTATTGTGGTCGGTCTTCTCCAGCAGGTCATCAATGGCAGGCTTCACAACAGACACTTCGGATCAATTCCTTTCGTGACAGTGCAGTACGGCGATGAGTTCCTCCGTGGCGCGCTCGAGATCGTCGTTCACGATGATCTCGTCGTAGCGGTCACGCAGGGCCATCTCGCCTTCGGCGGTGTGGAGACGGAGCTCGAGGGACTCCGGGGTCTCGGAGCCGCGGCCGAGGAGGCGCTCGCGCAAAACATCGAGCGACGGGGGCTCGATGAAGATGAGCACGGCCTCAGGGAAGCGCTCCTTGACGGCCAGGGCACCCTGGACGTCGATCTCCAAGATGAGGGACTGGCCGGTGGAGAGGTTGCGATCGACCTCGCTGGCAAGGGTGCCATAGCGATGGTCGTGCACCTGTGCCCACTCGATGAAGTCGCCGGCCTCGATGCGGGCCGAGAACTCATCTTCGGACAGGAAGTAGTAATTCACGCCGTCCACCTCGCCGGCGCGCGGGCTCCTCGTGGTAGCGGAAACCGTCAGGCCCAGGTTGGGAACCCGGTCACGCACACGCGCGACAAGAGTGCCCTTTCCTGCGCCTGACGGCCCGGAAATCACAAAGAGCTTTGACTCGCTCTGGCCCACTTACTTGGTGAGCTGCTCGAGGAGCTGCTCGCGCTGACGGACGCCGAGGCCCTGAACGCGACGGGTGGCGGAGATGCCCAGCTCGTCCATGATCTTGGTGGCCTTGGCCTTGCCATAGCCAGGGAGGGACTCGATGAGGGTGGAGACCTTCATACGGGAAGCGATGGGGTCGTCGGAGTTCAGGACGGAGTCCAGGGACACCTCGCCCTTCTTGATCTTCTCACGGAGCTCGGCACGAGCGTGACGGGCGGCAGCGGCCTTCTCGAGAGCGGCCTTGCGCTGCTCATCGGTGAGCTGAGGAAGCGCCATTTGAACCTCCATAAAACTAGGCATCTTCTAACTGCGTTCGGGGTGCAATACATGCTTTTACGTGCATGTTTGAACCTTCAACGGCAATCTAGGGTAGTCCATGCTCTGCCAAATTGCAAGATATCGAGCCAAAATCGGCGTCAAAACCCCTGCATAGAGACCCTATAGAGAAAAGAAGCGCAGGTAGACACCTGCGCTTCATCATTATTTCACGTTCTCGCACAGCTCGGCGACGATGGCCTCGTACGCCTCGACCGGGTCATCGGCTCCCGTGATGGGACGACCGACCACGATGTGGCTCGCGCCGCGGGCGATGGCCTGCGACGGCGTGGCGACGCGCGTCTGGTCACCGAGCTCGGCGCCCGCGGGGCGCACGCCCGGCGTGACGATGAGCGCGTCGGGGCCCAGCAGCTCGCGCATGGCCTCGGCCTCCATCGGGGAGCACACGATGCCGTCGATGCCATTGGCCTGCGCGAGGGAGGCCAGGCGGGCAGCCTCCTCGGCAACCGGGGACTCGACGCCGATCTCGGT
Organism: uncultured Collinsella sp.; assembly: GCA_900551665.1. Classification (GTDB taxonomy): domain Bacteria; phylum Actinomycetota; class Coriobacteriia; order Coriobacteriales; family Coriobacteriaceae; genus Collinsella. Next base: position 9,418 of record URWW01000031.1, read on the forward strand.
GAGCGAGTCCTGGCTCATGCTCGTGAGCACGGTGATGGCGACGAGGTTGGGGCGGTTCCCCCGCACCTCCGCGGCCGCCTCGGCACCCTCGCGGCACGCCGCGAGCATGGCGCCGGAGCCCAAGCCGTGCACGGAGAGCAGGTCGGCACCGGCGAGAGCCGCGGAGCGGGCCGCTCCGCGCACCTGATGCGGGATGTCGTGGAACTTCAGGTCGAGGAAGACCTTGAAACCGCGCTCGTTGAACTCACGGACGATGGAGGGCCCCTCGGCGTAGAACAGCGTCATGCCGACCTTCAGCCAGGAGGCATGGCCGGAGAGCGCATCGGCAAGCTCGATGGCGCGGTCGCGGTCGCAATCGATCGCAACGATGATGCGGTCGCGGGCATCGGTCTCTAGCATTCGAAGGCTCCGATCAGCTCGTTGATGTCCTTGACTCCCTGACTCTCGGCCCAGGCCTCGAGCTCGTGCAGGATGCGCACGGACGCGTCGGGCTCGACGAAGTTGGCCATGCCCACGGAGACGCAGCAGGCGCCGGCCAGGATGAACTCGGCCGCGTCCTCACCCGTCATCACGCCGCCGACACCGCAGATCGGGATATCGACCGCATTGGCGGCCTCCCAGACCATGCGCACGGCGATGGGATGGCACAGCGGGCCGGAGAGGCCGCCCGTGGGCTTGGAAAGCTTAGAACGACGGGTGCGCACGTCGATGGCCATGCCGGGGATGGAGTTGATGACTGTGAGGCCGTCGGCGCCCTCGGCCTCGAGTGCGCGCGCGATCTCGGGGATGCGAACCGGCGCCATCTTGACGAAGAGGGGCTTGTCGGTCACCTTGCGGCAGGCGCGCATGACCTCGGAAGCGCCCTCGGGCGTGGAACCGCAGGCGGCACCGCCGGCCGCGATGTTGGGGCAGCTCACGTTGATCTCGTATCCGGCGGCCCAGGGGCAGAGCTCCGCGAACATCTCCAACGCTCGGACGTACTCCTCGGTGGAGTGACCGGCGACCTGGCAGATGACCTGCGTGCCCTTGGCGGTGAGGTCGGACAGCCACGGGCCGGACTGCTCGGCGAAGGCGGCCACACCGGGGTTCTGCAGGCCCACGGAGTTCATCATGCCGCCGGGGACCTCGGCCATACGGGGCGCGGGATTGCCCGGCCAAGGCTCGGCGGCGCAGCCCTTCGTGGTGATGGCGCCGAGCTGGCTCACGTCCATGAGCTCACTGAACTGCCAGCCGTACCCGAACGTGCCGGAAGCGGTGTTGATGGGGTTCTTCATCTTCACGCCGCCGAAGTCGACGGCCATATTCACCTGGCTCACCAGATCACCACCTTGGTCGCATCAAAGACCGGTCCGCACATGCAGGCGCCCTGCATGCCGTCGGTCGTCTCGACATTGCAGGTGCTGCATGCACCGAAGCCGCAGCTCATCATGCGTTCGAGGGAGGCCTCGCAGTACACGCCCGCCTCGGCCGCAGAGGCGGCGACCTTGCTCATCATGACGCCCGGGCCGCAGGTGGCCACATAGTCGTACTCGCGGGAGGAGAGCAGCTCGGCGGCGGACTCGGTGCAAAAACCGTGCAGGCCGGCCGTACCGTCATCGGTCGCCACGCGGACCTCGCCGGCGCCCAGCGCCTCGAAATCCTCGACGCCGACGAGCTTGGCTGCGGTGGCGGAGCCCACGCACGCATCGACCGCGATGCCCGCCTCGGCGAGCTCACGCGCCAGGCACAGCACCGGGGGAACGCCGATGCCGCCGCCGACCACGAGCACGCGACGGGCACCCTCGGGGACGCGCCAGCCATGGCCGCCAGGGCCGAGCAGGTCACTCGTGAAGCCGCGGCCCCACTCGGACATGCGCTGCGTGCCCTTGCCGACGACCGCGTACCAGATCTCGACGGTGCCGCGCTCCGGATCGGCGGCGACGTAGCTCAGCGGCACGCGCAGCAGCTCACTCGGGTCGCCCGGAACGCGGATGTTCACGAACTGACCGGGCTTGAGCGCGGATGCGAGACGCGGGGCCGAAATGACGAGCGAGAAGATGCCGTCGGCGATCTTCTCGTTCGAAATGACCTCGAAGTCATGCATGCGCGCAGGCGAAGGATTCGGCATATATGCTCCCCTCCCCATGCGAGGCATGGTTGATTGACAATGCCGCACGGGCAGCGCGCGAAGACGCGGCCCGTGCGGCGCTCGAAGCTTATGTTAGCAAACGACGCCGTTGGCGAGCGTGCGCTTGCCGCCCACGAACACGTCGGTGGCGCGGCCGGTGAGCTCGACGCCCTTGAAACCGGAGTTCTTGGCGTGGCTGGCGAAGTCGTCCTCGGAGACGGTCCAGACCTGGTCGGCGTCGAAGACGGTGAGGTCGGCGACAGAGCCCTCGGCGATCTTGACCTGGTCGAGGCCCAGGATCTTGCGGGGCTCGATGGCCATGAGCTCGACCATGCGACCGAAGGTGATCTTGCCGGTCTTGACCAGGTTAGTGATCACGAGGCCGAGCGCGGTCTCGAGGCCGGTCATGCCGAACGGGGCGAGCTCGAACTCACGGGACTTCTCCCAGTCGGAGTGCGGGGCGTGGTCGGTGGCGATCGTGTCGACCGTGCCGTCGATGACACCGGCGATGAGAGCCTCGGCGTCCGCAGCGGTGCGCAGCGGCGGGTTAACCTTGAAGCAGGTGTTGTAGGTGCCGTCGATGGCATCCTCGGTGAGGAACATGTGGTGCGGGGTGGCCTCGCAGGTCACAGGCAGCCCCTTGGCCTTGGCAGCGCGGACCATCTCCAGGCCGCGGGCGGTGGAGATGTGCTGGATGTGCAGCTTGGCTCCGGTGAGCTCGGCGATCATGATGTCGCGCATGATCTGGAGCTCCTCGCCCTCCGCGGGCCAGCCGAGCAGGCCGAGGCGAGTGGAAACGGCGCCCTCGTTGATCTGGCCGTCGCCGACCAGGTCGTTGTCCTGGCAGTGGCTCATGAAGACCTTGCCGAACATCTGACCGTAGTCCATGGCGCGACGCAGCATGCCGGCGCCCTGGATGCCGTGGCCGTCATCGGTGAAGGCGACGCAGCCGTGCTCGACCATGTTGCCCATCTCGGAGATGATCTCGCCCTTGAGACCCTTGGTCATGGCGCCGGAGGGGTACACACGGCAGTGGCCCTTGGCAGCGGCGACGGACTTGATGTACTCGACCACCACGCCGTTGTCGGTGACGGGGTTGGTGTTGGGCATGGAGCAGACGCCGGTGAAGCCACCCTTGGCGGCAGCGGCGGTCTCGGACTCGATGTCGCCCTTGGCCTCGAAGCCGGGCTCACGAAGGTGGACGTGCATGTCCACCAGGCCGGGAACGAGGTACTTGCCGGACAGGTCGACGACCTCGGCGCCCTCGTGGCTGAGGTTCTCGCCGACGGCGGCGATCTTGTCGTCCTCGACGAGGACGTCTACACGTCCGTCAAGCTCGACAGACGGGTCGACGACGTGGGCATTCTTAAGAAGCAAGGCCATTATCGGCACCTCCAAGCAGCAGATACAGGGCAGCCATGCGCACGCAAATACCGGCGTACACCTGGTCGAGGATGACGGAGCGCTCCGGATGATCGGGCATGTAGGAGTCGAACTCCACACCGCGGTTGATCGGGCCGGGGTGGCACACGATCGCGTCGGGCCTCATGAGGCGCTCGCGGGCCTTGGTGAGGCCGTAGAGCTGGTGATACTCGCGCTCGCTCGGGAACGGCGCGCCCTCGAGGCGCTCGCGCTGGATGCGCAGCATGTAGACGACGTCCAGGTCAGGCAGGACATCATCGAGGCTGTTGGACACGTGATCGGCACCCAGGATGTCGGGGCGGGGCGGCATGAGGGTGTTGGGGCCCACGGCCGTGACCTCGGCGCCCATGATCTTGAGCGCGGGGATGAGGGAGCCGCAGACACGGGAGTGGCCGATGTCGCCAACGACGCCGACCTTCAGGCCGTCGAAGCTGCCCTTACGCTCCCAGATGGAGTACAGGTCGAGCAGGGCCTGGGTGGGATGGCCGTGCTTGCCGTCGCCGGCGTCGATGACGACGGCGGGGCTGGCTTGGGACACGATGTAGGGGGCGCCGGCGTGCTTGTCGCGCACGACGATGCAGTCGATCTTGTAGGCGTCGAGCGTCATGACGGTGTCGATGAGGCTCTCGCCCTTCACCGTGGAGGTGGAGGAGCCGCCAAAGTTCAGCGTATCGGCCGACAGGCGCTTCTCGGCCAGCTCGAAGGAGCTGCGGGTGCGCGTGGAGGGCTCGTTGAACATATTGACGATGGTCTTGCCCTTGAGGGTGGGGACCTTCTTGATGGTGCGCTCATTGACCTCGGAGAACGCCTTGGCGGTCTGCAGGATCGTCATGAGCTCGGAGTCGGAGTACTCCGAGATATCGATGAGGTGCTTGTGGTTGTTGAACACTGCCTACTCGCCTCCCAGCGGAGCGGAGCCCACGCGGGCGCCCTGCTCGACGTTCGTGATCTCAACGGTGGTGCGGCCGTCGACCTCCTCGAGGTAGAGGCGCACATTCTCCTCATGGGAGGAGGGGACGTTCTTGCCCACGAAGTCGGGGCAGATCGGAAGCTCGCGATGGCCGCGGTCGACCAGGACGGCCAGCTCGACGCGGCTGGGGCGACCGAGGTCCATGAGGGCGTCCAGCGCGGCGCGGATGGTGCGACCGGTGTAGAGGATGTCGTCGACGAGCACGATGCGCTTGTTGTCCAGGTTGAACGGGACGTTCGTGGCGTGGACGGCCGGGGCGAAGTTGGTCAGGTAATCGTCGCGGTAGAAGCTGATGTCCAAGCTTCCCAGGTCGACGCGCACCCCCTCGATCCGCTCGATCTCGTCCACAAGCTGCTTGGCGAGCAGATCGCCGCGGGTCACGATGCCGACGAGCGCGAGGTTCTCAACGCCCTCGTTCTTCTCGACGATCTCGTGAGCGATACGGGTGATCGCGCGGCTGATCGCGGTCTCGTCCATGATGACCGCCTTCGGTGAAGACATGCCCATCAAACTCCTTCCTTGCCTCTTCGACGCCGGCGCAGCGCCGCGTCAAAAAATAATGCCCGACCGTTCACACACGGCACGAGCATCCCACGAGGACCCGAAGCGATCGGGCTATGTTCTCCTTGCGGGTATCTCGTACCACGTTTAAAGGTCTCGTCTATTGTACACGCATCCCCCCGTGGCGAGGGCATGAAAAAACACGCACCGCCCCAATCTTCACAATGGGGCGGTGCGCATGATCTTTGGCTAACGCCCGTCCTTCGGTCCGCGACAGGCTATCGTCCAGCGGGAGTCAGTCGACTCGTCCATAGGGCACCCATGGCAATGGGGGCACCCACATGTCCGAACGGCGCACGGTGCATCCCCGATGGATGCGGGCGTCTCAGAAGCCCCCTCCATGCACGCGATGACCATGTCTGCAATTTGACACATGCCGAGAGCCGACGGATGGCACCCGTCCACCGCGTCGTATTGGATGCCGTACGCCCGTACATCGGCGACATGCGCCCCCGCCTCTCGCGCCGCCTGAACGATGGCGCGGTTGTACGCATCCAGCTCAATGCCGCGTATCTGATACTTGTAACAGCGCTCCGCCTCGCTCGGGGACGTTGCGGGGCACAGCGTCAGGCACCAAATCTCGGACGAGGGCGCGAGGCGACGGATCGAGGCGAGGACATCGCGATACGCGGCGGCGAAGCGGTCCAGCGCATCGGGGCCGACAACCCATTCGACGGAGTGCTCGCCCGCAAGGTCCTCGGGGCGCGCAGACGCAGAAAGCGACCCGCCCATCACCTGATTGCGGCCACCACCCCAGCCGTAGTCGTTAATGCCCATGTACACGAGGATGACATCGGGGCGTTCGCCCCGCGCGCCGAGCAGCGAAGCGATGCGCTTCTCGCTATTGCCCGCGGGAAAACCGTATCCCTCGACGACGGAACCGGAAAAGGAGGAGTTGGCGATCAGGTGGCCGTCGAAGTGATCGATGACTCTCCCCCACCAAGTGTCTTGGGGTCGCTCGACCCCATCGACGTGAACCTCGCCCTCGTAATGAACCCGCCAGCCCTCGGGAACCCAGCCCATGAGCGTGCTGATCGAATCGCCCAGAACGGAAAAGCCCCGCCCCTTCGGACGGCTGCTTATCGAGCGAAAAGCGTTGCCCTCAGTTTCATTGGCGCAATTGACGCTCCCGACTTCCTTGGCAGACGAGGCGGTCTCGGTGCATCCGACGGTTCCGGATACGTCGGATTCCTCGATGCTCATATGATCAGGGCTCATAGCGGTCCTCTCCCCTCATGTCCTTGCGCAGTGTCCGACCGCTCTTGGCGGCGAGGAGCTCGCGACCGCAAAGCAATACAGCGGCCGTCTTACCCTCGAAGCGTTCGGGTGCGTTTGCGGCATTTCGATCGGCAAGCCCGCTCAATGATAGTCGTCTGAGGTCTCTTGACCCGACTTATTCGGGCAACGGTACATCTGACCTGCAGGTTTGCTCACTCTGAAACCGACAGCGGCAAAATCTAAAAAAATTTGAAATTGGGGCTTGCAACGCTTCCCTCCATCCGTATAATAAATTTCGTTGCTTGCGAGCAGACAGCCAAAAGCAATTTGACAATTCCTCGATAGCTCAATGGTAGAGCCCGCGGCTGTTAACCGCGTTGTTGTAGGTTCGAGTCCTACTCGAGGAGCCAGAACTTCCAGACCCGCTTCGGCGGGTCTTTTTGTTATGCATGAAATGAACCCCACTCCCTCTCTCTTTTGCTATGCAGGGGTTGAGCCTCTCCTCGATTGATCAGCGCTGCGGCAATACATGAACATGGTCATCGCTCGCATCGAGTGGCCAACAGCACTGAGCGACCGCCCGCTCCGAGCCGCCATCTGCGCCGCACTAAGGGCCCGTCGATTGCGAGACATGAACTTATGCACGATTTGGGTGTACACAAATGGAGGATATGAACGATTCGTGCATAACCTCCATTTCATCGACGCATCTACCTGCGGGTTTGTTAAGCTCAGAAATGTAAGCTCTAGCTAACCGTTCACAAGCTCCAATCGTTCATAACCTCCAAGCCTACGCGGTCCCGCAAGGGCACTCGCGTCATCGCTTGCGTGCCTGGCCACACGTCCCGACGGGCCGGACGGCCCGAGGAGCCGCACGTCCCGGCAATCCGCATGTCCCAACCAGCCACAAAAAATGGCCGCCGACACAAGCCGGCGACCAAAATGGCTCGCTATATAAACTGGCACTCGCGGACCCCGAACGCTCGCAAACCCGAGCGCCCACGCGACCCGTGTGCAACGTTTAGCAGTTCTCGAGATAATCCTTGAGCTTGCTCGAGCGGCTGGGATGACGCAGCTTGGCCAGCGTCTTGGACTCGATCTGACGGATGCGCTCGCGCGTCACGCCAAACTCGCGTCCAACCTCCTCGAGCGTACGGGGATGACCGTCCTCAAGGCCGAAGCGCAGCTCGATGACCTTGCGCTCGCGCTCCGCAAGTCCATCGAGGACCTGCGTGAGCTGCTCCTGCAGCATCGAGAAGCTGGCGGCGTCCGCGGGGACGACTGCCTGCGCGTCCTCGATGAAGTCGCCCAGCTGGGAGTCCTCCTCCTCGCCGATGGGCGTCTCGAGAGACACCGGCTCCTGGGAGATCTTCTGGATCTCGCGCACGCGGTCGGCGCTCATATCCATCTCGGCGCCGATCTCCTCCGGGGTCGGGTCGCGGCCGAGGTCCTGGAGCAGCTGGCGCTGCACGCGCACGAGCTTGTTGATGGTCTCGACCATGTGGACCGGGATACGGATGGTACGGGCCTGGTCGGCAATGGCGCGGGTAATGGCCTGGCGGATCCACCACGTGGCGTAGGTGGAGAACTTGAAGCCCTTCTCGTAGTCGAACTTCTCGACCGCGCGGATGAGACCGAGGTTGCCCTCCTGGATGAGGTCCAGGAAGAGCATGCCGCGACCGACGTAGCGCTTGGCGATGGAAACGACGAGACGCAGGTTGGCGGAGATGAGGGCCTGCTTGGCATCGAGGCCGACCTGCTCGACGCGCATGAGTCGACGCATCTCGGCGCGAGTGAGCTCAATCTCGCCCGACTCCTGCTTCTCGAGCTTATCGGCGGCCTCGAGACCGGCCTCGATCTTCATGGCGAGGTCAACCTCCTCGGCTGCGGTCAGCAGGTCGACCTTGCCAATCTCCTTGAGGTACATGCGAACGGGGTCGCCGGTGAGCATGACCGTGGAGGCGTCGATGCCGCGGGCGCGGGAACGGCTGCGCGTGGTGCGGACGGTGCGGGCCTTCTTCTTGGATTTGGTCGACGCCATCTCGGCATCGGCCTGACGAGCCATCTTGAGGTCATGGTCCTCATCGCTCTCGTCACCGTCGAGGTCGTCGTCATCGTGCGACACGTCGCGGTCATCGTCATCCACGATCAGCTCGGAGTCGTCATCCTCGGTGGCCGAGACGATCTCGACGCCGCGGTCGCGAAGGAACTGGTAAATGGAGGACAGCTGTGCATCAGTGACGTCGACGTTCTTGAGGACGATCTGGATCTCATCCTCGGTGACGGAACCGGCCTTGGATCCCAGGTCGAGCAGCTTCTCGATGGTTGCGTCCAGAGCGGAACCGGTGCTTGCAGACTTTTTCGGCACAGATGCTCCCTTCTTAGCACATAGGATTCATTACTTTACCACGCTTCTATACCCGTTTGCCAGAAGAAATTGCAGCATCCGAGCAGATTTTATGCATGAACGTGGTTTTGGGACGCCACCGTCGGACGTGACGCCCCAAGTACCCTACTCCCTAAACGGGTCGGCGATGCCCTCGACGGCCTGTTCGAGCTCACGGATGCGCGCGGCGTCTCGCGTCGCCTGGATCGCGAGCTCCCTGCGCTCATCGGACGACATGGACCGGTTCGAACGCAGACGCGCCTGGGCCGTCTTCATGCGGCGGCGCGTCGTGTACAGCTCGAGCGTATCGAGGAGGAACTCGATGTTGGTCTCCGTTGGGTGCTTGCTCGTAGCGGAGAGCAGGCCCGAACCGACCAGCTGAGCGGCCTCGGGACAGACGGCGCGTGCGGCGGCCATCGCGTCGGCGGGCGCGGTTCCCTCGGGCGTGGCCAGGATCGACCAGGCGATGGTCTCGCTGCGGGCGTCGACCCATTCGACCTCGGTGATGCGCTCCGCGTAAGCGCGGAAGCTGTCGGGATACGTGGTCAGCAACGTGAGCAGCTCGTGTTCGCAGGCGAGCTGCCGACGTTCGAGATCGGTGAGCAGCCCGTTACCGGCATCGGGACCGGCATCGGCCGCCGTGGGGACCGGCGCCCCCTGAGCCGGGTCCTCCACAGGCTCGTAGTCGTAAGGGACCTCCTCGTAGGGAACCTCGTCAAAGCCGGACGGGGCAGGCGCGGGAGCACCTGCGGCCTGCTGGGTATCGGGGGACGACTGAGCGCGCTCGCGCTGCTTCTCGCGACGACGCGCGGTCTCCTCGCGCTGCTGCACCTCTCGGAACACCTTGCCGGCGCTCGCGCGGATCGTGTCGACGTCCAAGCCGAGACGGTCGGCGATCTGCATGTAATAACTGTCGATCATGTAACTCGCGCGCAACGGATAGATGAGCTCGAGCGCCGAGCGCATCGCCTTGGCGCGGCCGCCCGGGGTGGAGATATCGCTTTCCTCCTCGAGCTTGCCGAAGACGAAATCCATGAGCGGAATGGAATTGTCGAGCAGCTCGCGCAGGGCCTCTCCCCCATTGGCGCGGACGAAGTCATCGGGGTCCTGGCCATCGGGCAAGATCACGCAACGCAGGTCGAGGTCGTCCTTCTCGATGAACTGGACCGCGCGTCGCGCCGCCTTCTGCCCGGCGGCGTCACCGTCGAACATGTAGACGATCTTCTTCGTGAAACGCATGAGCGTCTTCACGTGATTCTCGGTCAGCGCGGTGCCAAGGACCGCCACGATGTTCTCGATACCGGCCTTCCAGCAGCTCATGGCGCTGATATAACCCTCGACGACGATTGCCTCGTTGTTGTTGACGATATGGTCCTTGGCCCAGTTGAAGCCATAGAGGTTCTTGCCCTTATGGAAAATCGGCGTCTCGGAGGAGTTGAGGTACTTGGCGTTGGTCTTTTCCTTGTCGAGCGCGCGCCCACCGAACGCGATGCAACGCCCCTGCTCGTCGAAGATCGGGAACATCACGCGGTCGAAGAAGCGGTCGACCAGACCGCCGCCGCGGCTCCTGAAGGCGACGTTGGCGTCGATCATTTCCTGAGGCGTGAACCCCTTGGATCCAAGATGGCGGACGAGCATGCCGTGGCCCGGAGCGAAACCGAGGCGGTACTTGCGACAGGTCTCAGCATCGAGCTCGCGCTCCTTGCAATAGTCGCGGCCGCGCGCGTCCTTACCGCGCATCAGCAGCGTGTGGTAGAAGGAACAGGTCTCCTCGCACACCTCGACCAGGCGGTTCCGTTTGGTGCCGGAGCGTTTGAAGGAATGATCCTCCTCAAGTTCGATGCCGGCGCGGTCGGCGAGGTAGCGGATGGACTCGGGAAAGCTCAGGCCCTCGCGCTTCATCACATAGGTGAAGGCGTCGCCGCCCTCGCCGCAGCCGAAGCAGTGCCACACCTGGGTGGCGGGTATCACGTGGAAGGACGGGGTTTTCTCCCCGTGAAACGGGCAGCATCCCCACAGGTCGGTGTTGCCGCGGGGCCTGAGCTCCACGGTCTCCGACACCAGGGCCACGAGATCCGTGGCGTCCCGCACCTTGTTCTTATCATCCTCAGAAATCACGCGCGATCCTTACCGGCGATGTGCCGAACTGTTCACGTACCGTTTCAATGTCGCGGTTGACGGCCTCGATGAGCGCGTCGACCGATTCGAAAGAATGAGAGGGCCGAAGGAGACGATCGAAGGCGATGGCGACCTTCTTGCCATACAGATCGCCCGAGAACCCGATGAGGTTCGCCTCCAAACGGGCCGACTTGACCGAGTCGGCGAACATCGGGGGCACGCCGGCGTTGATCGCAGCGGGCCATACCGCACCGTCGACCTCGGCAAAACCGGCATACACACCGTCGGCGGGCATCTGCGCATATCCGGGAACCTCGACATTTGCGGTGGGGAACCCCATGCCCGTCCCCTGTCCCCTACCGGGACCGACCTGGCCCCGCAGCATGGGGCGACGGCCGAGCAGGCGGCGTGCGGAGTCGACGTCGCCGTGAGCGATGAGCGAGCGGATGCGGGTCGCCGTGATGGGTGCGTCGCCGTCCAAGATCAGGTCGTGCCCCGTCACCGCGATGCCCCTCTGCACACCCCAATCCGCGATGATGGGGACGGTCGAGGCCCCGCGGGCACCGAGCCTGAAGTCGCTCCCCACGTGAATGGCGCGAATGTCGAGATACGGGGCGAGCACGCCCTCGAAGAAGGCCACGTGATCGAGGGCGGCGAGCTGACGGGTGAACGGGACCACGGCCACGCGCACGCCGATCGAGACCAATGCGCGCAGTCTCCCATCCATCGAGGTCAGCTTGGGGGCGGGATGCGCGCTCACCACCTCATCGGGATCCGGGTCGAACGTGACGGCGACGGCCGCCACGCCGCGCTCCCGCGCGTCGTCGATGGCATGACGGAGCAGATCGGCATGGCCGCGATGCACGCCGTCGAACGCGCCTACGGCGATGACGCACGGCAATGGTCCGTCGGCGGGGGCATCGGCCGCTCCGCCGATGCTCAGCACCGAAGCGTCGTCCCCCATCCCGGCGCACAGAAAATCGGCTGCGAGCTCTTCCGCGGCGGGCATGACGCCCCTGCGGCGGGCATGACCGTCAGACGGCGTCATATCCGCGCCCCCTCGACACCCTGGGGAAAGACCGTCTCCATGCGGACACGGCCGCCTTCTACAAGGCCGATGGCGCGCAGCTGGCCGCCATGAACGAGCGCGACGCCGCCAGCCGCGTCGCGTGCGGAGCAGGCGATGGCCTTGCCGTTGAGCACGTCGGCGAGCTCTGCATCGGACAGCTCGCGCGCGGGATACCCCAAAACGCTCGCGGGGTCCAAGGCGGATGCACGAGCGAGCTCTTTGTCAAGATCCTCGACATGGAGGCACGACCCGATACCCACCGGACCGGAGGCGGTCCTTCGCAGGTCGACGATATGCGCCGCGTTGCCGGCGGCGCGCCCGATATCGCGCGCCAATGCCCGAATGTAGGTGCCCTTGCTCACATCGAAGGACGCGGTCCACACGGCGTGGCC